>CALOAZ010000096.1:0-25801 GCA_942491355.1 uncultured Phycisphaeraceae bacterium | reverse complement strand
TGTCCGGTGGGTTCAAGCCCATGCGTGATGTGCCGGAATTCATCGATGCTTTTAAATGGTTTCGTGCAGACAATTACTTGGGCGTTCTGAAGTGCGCCATGGTCGGCTGCATTTTGACATTCATTGTTCAGAGCTCTTCAGCCACATTGGGCATCACCATCGGTTTGGCTTCGACGGGCGTGATTCCTTTTGAAACCGCCGCTGCTCTGGTGCTTGGTGAAAACATCGGAACCACGATTACCGCCTGGCTGGCCTCGATCGGCGCGACGACCAACGCCAAACGCGCGGCCTATGCTCATGTGCTTTTTAATGTGATTGGTGTGGCATGGATCACCGCAGTGTTTTCTTTTTACATCCGCGGTGTCGGTGCTGTGGTGGGCTGGTTTGAAGGCACGTCGCCGCTGGGGCTGACCCTGGATGGCGATATGGATCCCATCGTTTATGGCACCATCGTGACCGCAGGGATCGCTGCGACGCACAGTGGATTCAATGTCATCAACACGCTTCTCTTCCTGCCTTTCGTGCGCATTTATGCCCGCTTTCTTGAGCGTGTGATTCCGGATCGCGGCAAAGAAGTGCCGCACCTGACGCGTCTGGATATCCGTTTGATCGAATCGCCGATGATCGGTATCGAACAAGCCCGAGGCGAAGTGCTCAAGATGGCCGAGGGCATCGAGAAGATGCACGTCTGGACGCGCGAGATTCTGCAGCAGGAACAGCCCAATATGCCGCTGGTGAATCAAGTGTTTCACCGCGAAAAGGTCATGGACAACGTGCAGCACGAAGTGATTGACTTCGTCACCGATCTCATGACCGGCGAAGTGCCGCACGCAGTGGCTGAAGAAGGGCGGCAGTTGCTGCGTCTGGCCGATGAATACGAATCGATCAGCGACTATGTCTCTGCGGTCCTCAAGGGCTATCTGAAGTTGGATCACGAACAAAAGCGCTTGACCCAAGAGGAGCTTGCCGACTTGCTCACACTGCATGATCGCGTGGATTCATTTGTACGTTTCGTGAATCAGTCGGTGCGGGATGGTCGGGAGGCGCTTTCCAAGGCGCAGACCGAAGGCGACGCGATCACGCATCACTTCAAGGATCTGCGCGAAGCGCATCTTTTGAAGATCACGTCGCCCGAACGCGTCGATCCGGCGCACAGCATGGCGTACAGCGCGATGCTCAATGCGTATCGCAAGATCAAAGAGCATGCACTGAACATCGCCGAGACGCAGGCGGGTCACAAATAAAAACGTGTTAGGTTCTGTCTGACAACTCCTGCTGGCGTCGATCATCGTGGATTCGCCGTGTCTGCGTCGATCTGCATCGCCATATCGCTGCGAATATGGCTGCTTCGATCGGCCTTGCCACGACAAACCCACGACGATCTTTGGCCCACGCGAGAGCCGTCAGGCAGAACCTAGATGCGGATGAAAATCTTCTGCCGGTACATGTAGTAGCAGGCTCCCCAGAAGCACAGGCCCACCAGCGTGGCTTCGACCGTAGGGGCCCAGATGGTGCCGCACATTTCAAAAAGATCCTGGCCCAGATGCGTGCGCAGGGTGCGCGAAGTCCATCCTCTGAGCAGCATTTCCATGCAGTAGATGGCAATGGAATTCATCCCCACGACCATCAACGGGAAGGTCCATTTTTGATACCCCTTCACATCCACCAGGTGATAGAGACCGGCGAGAATCAGGCAGCACCAGCCGGTGGAAAACAGCGTCCATGACGGCGTCCAGATGCGTTTGACGATGGGGCAGAAGCCGGTCGCGTGCATCAGTTGTCCGACGATCAGGCCGCCCACACCTGCGATGATCAGAATTTTGACCTTTTGTGCAGGCGAGCGCTCCGAACGAATCAGTTCGCCGCACATCAGGCCGAAAATCATCGTGGCCAGTTCCGGAATGAAGTTGATGCTCTGATAGCCGCCCCGGTTGAAAGCGAAGGGTTTTTCCAGCGGAAACAAATTCAGAAACCAGACATCGATGGCATGGCCGATGTTGGCATTTTTATGCCAGGCGGCGCCGACGTCGTGCAAATGCTGTGCGGCCCATTCGGCAGACACGCCCCGTTCAGGCGCGCCGGTCATCAGGTCAATGCCCGCATTCGGATAGACCATGTACGCAAGCCATGTTCCGGCAAGCAGAGCGCCGGCGGCGATGGCCTGTGCGCGAAGCGAGCGCCCCCAAAGCAAAAACAAAAAAGTGTAGCCCATGCCGATCTGCGTGAGCACATTCATCCATGACCATTCGGTGGATTTGCTCCAGTTTGAAATCAGAAAGATACCGAGGCCGATGAGAATGACCGAGCGGCCCATCGCATGCAGGAGCATTTTGGAATACGCCTGTCCGTCGCGCTGGCGGCGCACGTAGGAGTACGCCATGGACATGCCGACCATGAACATGAAAGAAGGTTGGATCAGATCCCAGTAGGCGCAGCCCACCCATTGACCGTGTTCGAACTGGTGGTAAACCGATTGCCAGAACGAGGAGTCGGGATTGGCTTCAAGCGCCTTCTGTGCGGTTTTGGCGAGACCGAAACCCCCGAAGGCGAGACTGATCATGATCAGGCCGCGGTAGGCATCCAGAGAATGCAGACGCTGCTTGGCGAAGGTCGGCGCGGGTGGAGTGTCGGAGGCGGGTGTGGCGATGGCGGGGTCGGACATGCGTGGCGCTCCTTCAATTTAATCATGCTGACATGAATAAGTGAATGCATCAATCGTTTTTCTGCGTGCAAAGTCTTTTAAAATAAGTAGAAACGCTCAGGCCGGTCAGGTTCATGGCTTAGACGCAAAGCATTTTCGGCGTAATAAAAAAGCGGCCCTTTTCGGGCCGCCTGAAAGCGTGAATGAAATGGAGATGGCGTAGGGCTTAGCGTTTGATGCGTGCCGATCCGCCGGCCGCCACGTGCATCAGTTCTTCGTGGGTGATCTGGCTGGTGTCGCCGCGCGTGCTTTGAAGCAGCGCGCCATGGGCCACGCCCAGATCCACGCATTCCTGCGGTGCTTGGCCGTTGAGGAAGCCGTAGATGAAGCCGCTGGCGAAGCCGTCGCCGCCACCCACACGGTCCTCGATTTCGAGGCCGGGGAACTCGCATACCGTCATAGAACGTGCCGTCGTGCCACATGATCGCCGACCAGTCATTGATCAGGCCGCTGCGCACCGAGCGCAATGTGGTGCCGACCACTTTGATGTTCGGGAAATCCTTGACGACTTTCTCAACCATGTTCTTGAATGCGCCGGTATCGATGTCGCCCTTGTCAACGTCGACGCCTTCGACTTCGTAGCCCAACACTTTCTGGAAGTCTTCTTCATTGCCGATCAGGCAGTCGATGTAAGGCATCAGGGGCTTGGTGGTTTCGATCGCTTCCTTGCTGCTCCACAGTTTTGACCTGAAATTCAGGTCGTAACTGACGATGGTGCCTGCTTCATGCGCCGCTTTTACCGCTTCGGCGACGACACCGCGTGTGCTGGGTGAAAGCGAGGCCATGATGCCACCGGTGTGCAGCCAGCGTACGCCGCGCTCGACGAAGAGTTTTTTCCAATCGACATCACCGGGCTTCATCTTGCTGGTGGCCGAGTGGCCGCGGTCATACATCGTGACCGAGCCGCGCACGCCCGTGCCGACTTCGGTGAAGTTCAGGCCGATGCGGGCATCGCGTCCGACGCCGTCGAACTTCATGTTGACCACATGCTGTGTGTCGAGACCGCCGCTGCGCGCGTGATTCATCACGATGCCGCCGACGGGGTTGTCGACCAGGCCGCCGACCCATCCGGTCTTGCATCCGAGGCGCGACAGGGCGTAGGCCACGTTGTATTCGCCACCGCCGACCCAGACTTCCATGAGGCTGGAAAATTCGATTCGGCCATGACCGGGCGGCGACAGACGAATCATGCATTCGCCCAGGCTGACCTGGTCGAGTTCGCATTCGGAAGCAGGGCGGATTTTCAGGGCCATGGCGCGTCACTCCTGTGTGCGTTTAAGAGGGGGTTTTTAGCCAATATGCGCAGACAGGTCAAGGCAATCCCCTCAGATTGCGGATTGTGAAAGATCGATTGCGGAGGATTGAAAAGACGGAATACGCCATGCGTTATTCTTGAAAACACAATGGGTTAGCAGCGCGATGGGTCGGTCACATGACAGGGCGTCAGGCCAGTGCTGCGAATGTTTTGGCGGCATAGGTCTTGCTGAGTCGATGGGCCGCGATGGCATCCATGGTTTTGGGTGTGTCTTTTTCGACGGCCTGTTCGATGACCAGATGCGGTTTGATCTTGCGCCGAAGCAGGGCGTTGGCGAGATGTTCGTAATCGATATCGCCCGCGCACAGGTCTTCGGTCCACACGCCTTGGCGTGACTGGCGCAGATGCAGTTCGACGATGCGATCAGCGTAGTGATGCAGCGCATCGAACAGGGCGACCTGCGAATCGCCCGACCCGCGAAAGACCCAGTGGCTGTCGAGGCAGAATTTGACGTGCGCTGGATCGGTGGCGGTCAGCATGTGGTGAAATTCGCGGGCCGCAAGGCGCAGCTCCACATCGTGATTGTGATAGGCGAGTGTGAGGCCGCGCTCTTTGAGTGCGGCACCCAGGGCGTCGAGCGCCTTGGCCTGGCGGATGAGCTGTGCGTCGGTTTTATTTTCAGGACCGCCCCATCGAATCGGACTCGGATTCGTCACCACGATCTTCACGCCGATCGAAGCCGCCACATCGGCAATGGCAATCACGTTCTGTGTGCTGGTTTTGATTTTGGCCTCGTCGTGCAATTCGCTGTTGACCTATATCGATCGCATGTTCAGGCCATTCTTTTCAAAATGGGAGACAAGCGACTCAATTCCTCCGGTGAATTCACGCCCGGTTCATAGCCGTCGACACCGCTTTTGCGCCACGGCGGCAATGTCGGCTTCGAGATCGTCGCCGAATTTTCGTCCATCGCGCCGGTAGAAAGTGGTCCAGTTATAGGCATTGCAGGCCAGGTGCAGCGCGCCGGTTGAATCGGCTTGCTGGGCCTGCGCTGCGCTGGCAGGAGGGCGGCGGCTGCGCCGGTCGCGGTCAGGGCTTGCAGAAAACTGCGTCGGTCATGGTGGAAGTCTGACATGGATGCGATCTCGCCAGTGAGGAAGTGGCCATGTTAAACCGATGAACAGACGAGCGGTGGCCCTTGGGCGCGAGATCTGATCTACAATACCGCTCCATGCCCAAGCCTCGCCCTCATTTTGGCTCTCCCAAACAGCGGTTGCGCAAGCCGCCACTGGGTATTCAGCCCACCACGCTGTGGGACTATCCATCGCAGCATTACGGCTCAGGTCTTCAGGGTGATCCAAATTACGTGGGTGCCACGCCCAGTCATGTCATCTGGAATCTGCTGCAGCGCTATACCAAGCCGGGTGAACTGGTGGTCGATCCGTGTTGCGGCAGCGGCACGACGCTGGATGTGGCTCGCGATCTGGATCGCAAGGCGCGCGGGTTCGATCTGAATCCGATTCGGGACGACATCGAGTTTGCCGATGCGCGGCGTTTGCCGATGCCATCGGCGTCAGCCGATTTCGTGTTCATCGATCCGCCGTATTCCACGCATGTGGATTATTCGGATGATCCGCGCTGCATCGGAAAGCTTTCGGCGGCTGGCAGCGAATATTACGAAGCAATGGCGCAGGTGATCGATCAGATTCATTTCGTATTGCGCCCGGGTCGGCATATGGGTTTGTACGTCAGCGATTCGTTCGAAAAGAAAAAGGGATTCTTCCCGATCGGTTTCGAACTGTTCGAACTGATGAAACGAAAATTCGAGCCGGTCGACATCATCAGCGTGGTGCGGCACAACAAGACGCTGGAGATGGGCAATTACCGCAAGGCCGCCGAAGAGGGCAATTTCTTTCTGCGCGGGTTCAATTATTTATTCATCATGCGCAAGGCCGAGCGGCCGCGTCCTGCCCAACAGGGTGGGCAAAAGAAGGCCGGACACGGCCAGCGCGGGCGCAAATCGGGTGGCAGGCGCCGTGGGCCGGGATCGTAAATCCCTGTCCCCACAAGTTCTTCCAATGGGATTGACTGACATGTCACAGTGCGCGTATTTTATGGATTAATTCGATAATGCGCAAATTGGGTGCGCTAGAGCAGGTATCTGACATATCACAGTTAGGTTTCCTGTCATGACCAACTACCGAATGGGGCATATCGCTCAGGAGGATCATCGCCATGACTTTTGATCGTCGTCAATTCATCCAACGGGCGGGGATGGCCTCCGCGGCTCTCACGGCCGGAGGTTATATCGCGACGCCGCGCGGTTACGCGAAGAACGAAACACTTCAGGTGGGCGTCATCGGGACCGGCGGTCGCGCGATGCGCCGTCTCATGCCGGCGCTGCATGAGATCCCCGGTGTGCAGATGGTGGCGGTATGCGATGTATACAAACCGCATCTGAAAGCCGGTCACTTTGTGGCCTCCGGCAAGGAAAAACGCGAAGTCGCCACTTTCGTTGATTACCACGAGCTGCTGGCCCGCGACGATATCGATGCGGTGATGATTGCCTCGCCCGATCACTGGCATGTGCCGATGGCGATCGATGCTGTGAAAGCCGGTAAGGATGTGTATGTCGAAAAACCGGTGACGCATAAGCTCGAAGAGGGTGAAGCGATCATCAAGGCCGTGCGCGAGTCGAAGCAAGTGCTGCAGGTGGGTACGCAGCAACGATCGATGCCGCAGTTTCATCGCGCGAAAGAATTAATTGCCGCTGGTCGACTCGGGCCGATTCGCCGCGTGAAGATGAGTTGGAATCGCAATGCCACGCCGTTCAGCAAGCCTGATCTCAAGCAGCGCCCGGAAGACATCGATTGGAAACGCTTTCTGGGCAATGCGCCCGATCAGCCTTATGACCCGTATCGCCAGCGGTCCTGGCGCTGGTTCTGGGATTTCGGCAACGGCATTCTGACCGATCTGATGGTGCACTGGCTTGATTCGGTGGTCTGGCTATGCGATCTGAAGATGCCACATCGAGCGATGTCGGTGGGCGATCATTTTGCAGCGAAAGGGATCTGGGAAACACCCGACACCATTCAGGCCCTGCTGCACTACAAAACCCCGGCAGGCGAAAATCTGCAGCTTCACTTCGAAGGTTCATTCGTCAATGCCTCGGGGCGGGCCGGTGTTGAAATCCAAGGCGAACAGGCTTCGATCTATCTGGATCGCGGTCGCTACGAATACATTCCCGAAGGCCATCGCGGGGGTGAAGCCGAGGAAAAGATCTACGGCGAAGGGCCGCGCGGCGCTGATTTCTTCGATAATCCGCCCGGTGAAATTCTGCACCTGAGCAACTGGTTGGAATCGATTCGAACGCGCAAGGATCCCAGTTCGCCGATCGAGCATGCGGTTTATGCCGCAGGTGGTGCGCACATGGGCAACCAGGCTTATCGCACCGGAAAAATCATCGAAGGCTGATTGGGCTGCGATGGATTGAAACAAAAAGGTCCTGTTCGCTCGGCGAACAGGACCTTTTTCAATGGGCAGGTCGCAAGAGATTACTGAGATTCATAGCGGAACTTCTGGCCACCCACACTGGCTTCGTACATCAGGCCGCCCTGGGTCATGGTGATGACGATGACGCCGTTTGAATAATTGATGTCATGAGAGATGCCTGCGGCGATGACCACGGCCGAAGCCTGTGCGGCCAGCGAGAAGTTGCCCGTTTTGAAGATTTCGACGTCATTGCGTGTCTGAAAAAAGATGACTTCGCTGTAAGCCTGTCCGCCCAACTGAAGGCCGATGGAACCTTGCGTGAGATCGCAGTAGCCGGCTTGGTTGAATCCGTACAGTCGTCCCGATTCATAGAGAACGCCGCGCCCGTATGCACCACCGAAGCCCACGCCGCCTTTGGCCACCATCGGGAAGACGGCATAACCGGCTGAATTCTTGAACAGTTTTTCAAAGACCGGGCCTTGGGATTTCATCTGACGAATCACCTGTTCGGCGCCTGCTGTCAGATCGGCTTTTTTGGCTTTGGTCTGAGGAGCGGTGGCGCATGCGCCGAGCATCAGCAGCATCGTGGCCAAGCATGCCACGGCGAATGATCGAATGGGCATCAGGTCAATCTCCGGGTCATTTTTGAAGTCATGGATGGTCAGTGGAAAAAGCGCAATGGTTCTTACACACCGAATTGCGACAGGTGGTGGTGCAGATGGCGGCCATGCAGGCGCGCCCAGGTTTTCATCGACATCGGGCCGAAAAGTGGATGTGGCACGACGGCGTTCGGGCGGGCTTCGACGGTTTCCAGAAAGCGTTGCAAGGTTGCAATCAACTGTTGCTGTTCGTACTCAAGATCGCCTTGCGGTTCGGGCAGGAGTTGTGCTGGGACTTTGGCGCGACCTTTGGGCCACGGCATGGGGGTGTGGATGGCCACCCATCGGATGATGCTTCGACTTAAAGCGGTGCTGACATCCGGGACATCGTGTGTGTTGTCCAGTGAAACTTCGATCGCGCGGCGCAGATGCGCGACAGCGGCCAGAGGTGTGAGCCGGCCCCAGCGACCGACATGCTGCGGCGTCAGTGCTTGAAGACGCCGGATATAGGCGTCGCGCGTGTGGTGGCTCAGTGGGGCACGCAGGTTCACGCGAACACCTTATCCGCAGGTCAGATGTCAACGGTCGGGAAGGTCGCCGGATCGAAATCCACACCGGCTTCTTCGGCGACGTGTTTGAATTCGGTCATTTCAGCCGGTGTGAACAGCAGGCCGCCGTATTTTCCGGAAAGCGCGGCATTGTTCGCTTCGAGTTGACCGGGCAACATGGCGCGGCCGTCGGGTTCGGCATTGCCGTGGCCCATGATGTCGTCGATCACGGCTTTGACGTTGGCGGCTTGGTTGCGCCCCTTGGCGAAACTGACGGCGAGCGCTTCGGGTTTGATCACCTGAAAGAAAAAGTGGCTGGTGGCTTTTTCGCCTGCGGGGACTTTGTCGGAAGGTCCACGCAGCGTGGGCAGCGATCCACCGCCATAAGCGGCGTACAGCTCATTGAGCAGCGCCATGCCGTAACCCTTGTGCGCACCGAAAGGCAGCAGGGCGACGACGGCGTTGGGATCCGTGGTTTCCTTGCCGTCTTTATCCACGGCGGCGCCGGGCGGCAAAGCTTTGCCTTCGCGTTTGAACTGTTGCACGCGTCCCATCGCGACGGTGCTGGTTGCCCAGTCGATACAAATGGGATAGCCGATCAGATCCTGCGTCGGGAATCCCCACGAATGCGGATTGGTGCCCAGCGTCGGAACTTTACCGCCGAAGGGCACGACTTCGGCCAGTGTCGAAGTGCAGCAGGTGTAAGCGATGTAGCCCTTGCGCGCCGCATCGATCACGTAGCCACCACCCCACAGATAATGAAACGCGTTGTCGACACTCACCATGCCCACGCCGTATTCGTCGGCCATGGCCATGCAGGCCTCCATGGCTTCGAAGGCGACCGCTTGGCCGAGTTTGCGTTTGGCATCCCAGGCTTGCGCGGCTTTGTACGGCGTGTTTTTCTTCTCGATGGTAGCGCCGGGTGTGCAGCCACCGGTTTTGGATCCGAACAGCTCATCCAGATGCAGCGCCTTGAGGGCGTTGTGCGTTTTGATGCCGTGCCATGCGGCCATCTCACTAAAGCGAGCGGCCTGATCGGCTTCGGCCTGTGAGAAGCCCCGCTTGAGATAAGCAGCAGCCACCAGTGCGTTGTGGACTTCAACGGGAACGATGTGATTGGTCTGAGCCATTGCTGCGGATCCTCTGAAAAAGTCCGTCCAATCAGGCATTGAGCTGCGGGCGCTTCGGGTCCGGCCAGTCCACGTGGAAGAACTTGCCGCGCGGCTGATCGGTGCGCTCGTAAGTGTGGGCACCGAAGTAATCGCGCTGAGCCTGCAACAGATTCGCCGGCAGCACCGCAGAGCGGTAGCCGTCGAAGTAGGCGAGCGCCGACATGAAGGCGGGGCAGGGCGCGCCGTGTTCGGCCGCGAGTGAAACCACTTTGCGCCAGTTTTCCTGGCAGCGATGCAGTTCCTTTTTGAAGAACGGATCGAGCATCAGGTTCTTGAGCTTGGGATCCTTGGCATAGGCATCGGTGATCTTCTGCAGGAAGCGGGCGCGGATGATGCAGCCGCCGCGGAAGATCTTGGCGATCTGACCAAAATCCAGATCCCATTTGTATTCGGCGGCCGATTCAGCCATGAGCTGGAAGCCTTGCGCGTAGGCGCAGATCTTCGAGCTGTAGAGCGCATCGTGAATGGCTTCGATGAGTTTCTTGCCGCCCTTGATTCTTTTGGTTTTCGGGCCTTTGAGTTTTTTCGATGCGGCGACGCGTTCGTCTTTGATCGCCGAGAGGCATCGGGCAAACACGGCTTCGGCAATCGCATTGGCGGGAATGCCCAGATCGAGCGCCGAAACACTCGTCCATTTGCCGGTGCCTTTTTGGCCGGCGGTGTCGAGTACGCGGTCGACCAGGAATCGTTTTTTGCTGGTCGGATCCTTCTGGCCGAGGATATCGGCGGTAATCTCGATCAGAAATGAATCCAGAACGCCGTTGTTCCATTTGCCGAATACCTTGCCGACGGCATCGGCGGGCATCCCCAGCAGTGTCTTCATGAGGTGGTAAGCCTCGCAGATCAACTGCATGTCGATGTATTCGATGCCATTGTGTACCATCTTCACGTAGTGGCCGGCGCCGTCGGCGCCGATGTGTGCGGTGCAGGGTTCGCCTTCGGTGATCGGCACGCCCGCTTTGTAATCTTCGTAGGGCTTGCCGGTTTTGGCATCGACCTTGGCGGCAATGGCGCGCCAGATCGGTTCCAGACTCTTCCACGCTTTTTTGGAACCGCCGGGCATCAGGGATGGACCGAATCGCGCGCCCAGTTCGCCGCCGGATACGCCCGAGCCGATGAATTCAAAACCCTTGGCGGTCAGATCCTTTTCGCGACGGATGGTGGCATTCCAATTGGAGTTGCCGCCATCGATGATGATGTCGTTTTTGTCGAGCAATGGCAGCAATTGATCGATGGTGGCATCGACCGCATCGCGATCGTGCGGGAGTACTGCGGTGGATTTCACCAACAAGACGATTTTGCGCGGCGCCTTGATCGATGCCACGAAATCCTTGAGCGCGGCAAAGCCGATCACGCGGTCTTTGCTCGGCTCGCCGGCTTGCACGCGTGCGGTGAATTCGTTGGTTTTTTCGGTGGTGCGGTTGTAGACCGACACGGTGTAGCCGTGATCGGCCATGTTGAGCACGAGATTCTGACCCATGACGGCCAGACCGATCAGACCGATATCCGAAGTGGCGTTGGACATGAAAGAGCCTCTCCCCTGAGGGCGGTTAAAACTTGTTTGCCTGGATGTAGTCGTCATTCCCTTTCAGGAAATTGACGAGATTCAACGTCGCCCGCACGGCCTGTCGTTCGACCGATTCGAACGTGCGACTGCCGACGTGCGGTGTGACGAAGATGTTATCGACTTCTTGAAACGGATGCGGAGCCTTCATGGGCTCTTCCTGGAGTACATCGGTGCCGTAGCCACCGAGTTTGCCGCTGCGGCAGGCTTCGGCGATATCGGCTTCGACAATCAATCCGCCGCGGGCGGTGTTGATGACGATGGCACCGTCCTTCATCGTAGCGATCGTCTTTTTGTTCACCATGCCAGCGGTCTGCTCGGTCATGGGCATGTGCAGACTGATGACGTCGGCGGCGGCCAACGCGGCTTCGGCGGTGTCGGCCCGTTCCACGCCGTACTCGGTGGCGAAGATGTCATCCCAGTACACATCAAAGCCGATGGGCTTCATGCCGAAGGCTTTGGCGCGAATGATGACTTCTTTACCGATGCGTCCCATGCCCAGCACGGCGATGGATTTGCCCATCAGTTCGCAGCCGGTCACACGCTTCCAGCCGCCGGACTTCACGCTTTGGGTGTGAACCCAGAAATGCTTGGCGATGGCGATCATCAGGCCGAAAGCATGTTCGGCCACGGTGGTGTGGTTGACGCCCGGCGTAAAAAGGACCGGCAGTTTTTTTGCCGTGGCATGTTTCACATCGATTGAATCGAGGCCGATGCCGTATTTGCAAATGCATTTGAGTGCCGGCGCGGCGGCGTCGATGACCTTTGCAGTGATGGCATCATCGCCGTTCAGAAAGGCATCGAAGGGGCCTTCGGTGGCGACCAGTTCGAGCATGCGAGCTTCGGTCAGCGGGCCGCGATCGCGCACGATCGTGAAGCCTGATTCGGCCAGCAGTTCGTGGTGGCGGCCGGGGGTGTCCTGGTAGCTGGTGGTGGTCAGCAGGGCTTTCATGTCAGGCATCTTTCGTCGATGGAGGGGTGAAGCCGCACACCATAGAAAGGTCCGGGGGGCGATGCAAGAAGAATAGTGCGCTAATCCAGAAAGCAGACCCCTATTTGCGCAATTCTTATATCGGGTTTTCAGATGTCACGCCGAGGAGGCGGTCAAAAGCCGTGTTTTTGGAATACAGATAAAGCGTACGGATTTACGCAAGTCGTAGACTGGATCGTACTGGGATAGCCCTTGGTACGGGCAGAGACTTCTGCCTGATCCCCTCGTCTGGAGAACCGGCATGTTCCGTCTGATTTTCGCCTTATCGATGACTGTGCTGACGCTTCCATTGGCCGGTCAATCGACTTCACAGGTTCTTTCGGATTTTGAAACCGAGGACGCTCTGCATCAATTTGAATTTCGCAGTCGCGCGGCGGTGCTTTCGGAAGAGCATGTCCACCATGGTCATCGCGGTGTGCGTGTGCCCGCCGACGAATACATCAGTTCGTGGCGCCTGCCGCGTGACTGGTCAGCCTACGACAGTCTCGATCTGGAAGTGTTCAATCCAACGGGTGCGCCGGTGGCCGTGCATTTTGTGGTCTGTGACAAACCGGGTGCCGACAAAGGCAGCACATACTGGAACCGTCACAACAGTTCAGCCGTGCTTCGCCCCGGAGACAACACGCTGAGTCTGCCGGTGCAGGGTTTGTATCGTGGCGAAGCCGGAAGTCGCAACAATGATTTGAAGTTCAACATCGATTCGAAACAGATCACGCGATTGGATGTGGGATTCAAAGGACCGCAAGGAGCCTTTCTTTATCTGGATCATCTGCGGCTCACGCGGTCGGCACCGCCGGAGGGGATTTTCGCCTTCGATTTTGGTCCTGAAAGCCAGGTGCTCTCTCCGGGTTTTACGGCCGTTTCATGGAATACGATTCACGGTGACAAGCAGCCTTACGGCAGGCGGGCTCAGCGCCGACCCGCTACGAAATGGCAGGCGGGTGACAACACATTTCCGACGCGGCTGTATCAGGATTACGTCAAGGCATCGTGGCTTGAATTTGCCGTGGATCTTGAAAACGGCGCATGGCATGGCGCGGTGATCTATGAAGATGCCGGGTACTGGCCAGGCGAGCAGGCCCGGTTCGCCAAGCGGACGATCCGCGCCGAGAACGAAACGGTTTACGAGGAAGATCGTGGCCCGGCGGGTGCGGTCGATCACCTTTATCGCTTGGAAGCGATCGAACCGATGCCCGGAGCTTCTCTGTGGGATCTGTACATGGCCTCGATGTACGCTCCGCGCCGGTTCACGACAAATGTGCGCGATGGTCGTCTGGATTTGCGGTTTGATACGGATCGTGGCGGCAGTCATCGCCTTGCGGCCCTGATTCTGTATCCCGAGTCCAAACGAGCCGAAGGCGAAGCGTTTTTGGCCTCAATGGTCGCCGCTCAGCGGCGCGAATTCGAAGCCAAGGCGGTGCAGCAACCCACCGGGACCGGGGGCGGAGTCGTCACGCCCGCTGCCGAACAGGCGGGGTATGCCTTGTGGTTGCCGGGTGATCTGGAAGACGTGTATCCCACCACTTTGCCGCCGACGAAAGTTTTGCCGCATTCGGTTGCGCTATCGGCAGCGCGTGGTGAGTTTGAAACGTTTGCCATTGCCGTGCGCCCTGTCGGGCGTGACCTTGGCACCGTGGAAGTGCGCAGTGAGGTATGGCGCGGTCCAGAGGGTGCCCAAATCGACGATGTTCAGATCGGCGTGGTGCGCTATGCCACCGATCGCGGTTTCAACACGCTGGTGCATCGGATTGTGCCGCATACGGTGCGACCGTTGGATTTCGAGCCGGTCATGCTGACGCGCGATATGACCCGCAGTTTCTGGATCACGGTGCGCGTGCCGGAGCTGGCACCCGCAGGTTTGTATCGAAGCACGGTGACGCTGAAAGCGGCGGGACTCGAAAAAGCGATTTCAATTCCTGTTGAGCTGACGGTTCGACCTTTTACACTCGATGAGACTGAATTTCTGATGGGCTTTTACGGCATGCGAGCCCCCGGAGTGTTTACCGGTGAAAGGCATCGAGCCGTGCAGCGCGAACTGTTTCGGATCATGCGGGACCACGGCATGAACTCGTTTGCGGGTGGCCCGTCGCCGAACCTTGAGGGATTTGAATCAGGCCGCGCGAAAATCGATACCGCCGATATGGACGTCTTCATGGCCGACGCTCGGGCCGTAGGCTTTCGATTGCCCGTGGTGGGATACGGCGGTCTGATGGTGCGCGGGGCATGGGGGGAGTCTTACACCCTCGGCGCGGCAAAGGAACAGATCGAACAGATGTCGGGTTTGCCGTATCCGCAGGCACTCAAGGTTGTGTTCGATGCATTGAAGCTGCGCGGCGAAGCCGGTCAATGGCTGCCGGTGATTTACAGTTTGTGCGATGAAACGCGTGTGCGTGGCCTGGCCGAAAAACAGCTTGAACTCATGCGGGCGATCAACACCGCCGCCCCATGGCTGGTGACCGGCGGGTCATACAGCGTGAGTTTCAAGGAACTGGATGATCCTCTCCTGGAGAAGGCTTTTTTTCGGGAATTGGATGCGAGCCTTCTCAATCTGCACGACGTGACCGTGGTGGAAAAAGCCCGCGAACTGGGGAAGAAACTCTACATCTATAACCAGGGGACGGACCGTTTCAGCTTTGGTCTTTACCAGTGGTCCGAAAAAACAAAAGGCGTATCCGGGCGGATTCAATGGCATCAGTTCGCGCTGCATGGCTGGCAGTTTTTTGATCTGGATGCCCGTGAGCCCGATACATCGATGGTGCAGTTTCATTCCAAAGGCATTGTGCCGACGGTACATCTGATTCGTTGTCGGGAAGGGACAGATGATTTTCGCTACGCGCAGACGCTTGCGAATCGTGCCCGGGCCGCACGCCGCGCCGGAAAAACCGCCGAAGCAGAGACCGCGGAGCAATTGTTGGCGCGATTGATTGAGCCCATCGGTCTCAATGAACGCACATTGCCTGAAGGTTTGGATCAGCATGCCGCGCGACGCGCCATGGCCGATGCGATTGAACGTTTTTCGACTTTGCGGTGATGATGGAAGGCGGGCGCCATGTAAAAAATAATTGCCGTGCGCTTGACAAGTGATGTGCGCAATAGGAAAAATGTATTCATATCAATGGGTTGAAGTGTCATTGATGGTGGATAGAACGCTCGGCTGTGCTCCGATCAGCCAAAGCTTCGCGACCTCTTCACGGAGGTCGAACCGAACCCCAGGAACAACGCGCCACGTGTTCCTGGGGTTTTTCCATTCGGGCCGCGGTCGACAAAGCTCGCGGGATTCGGTGCCGCTCAACGCATGATGCCGGCGTCGGACTGCATCGACGACGCGTTGCGTCGCCTGCTTCGTCCTCCTTGTCCTCATGCGTTGAGCGTCCCCTCGGTCCGCGCGATCTTTGTCGACCACGGCCCTTTTTCTACAGAGGGGGAGAGGGGTAAAGAAATTGAGAGCGGGCTTTGTGGATCACGGCTCTTCGAGCGTGTTAAGGCTTTTGGCAGAATGGAGGGGGCGACGGATGGTTCTGACGTGGGGTGTGTGCGCGTGGGATTAAGGATTGCTTTTTTGGATCATGGTACTTCGGGCGTGTCAGAGCTGTTGGTGCCGTGGTGGGCGGTGCGGGGTTTGATCGCCACGCGCCATTGTTCGTTTTTCCACAATTCCAATTCGGTGCCACGGTATTCTGCCATGACTTTGTGAGCGGATGCGGTCGTGGCGTTTTGAGTGGAGATCGTGACTTCGTATTCATCCGCTTCGTCGGTGGATTTTAAATAGTGAAATGTGGCGATGCATGTTTCATCGGCGCTGCTGACGCGAATGATGTGTGGGATATCGATGGTCGGTAGGCCGCCGGATGCGCCATTCGTGTCGTTGATCGTGTGGCGATTCACGAATCCGACGGGATCGGGATACAGCGGGCCGTCTTTTTTTACGCCGGCGGGCGATTCAATGGCAGGCGTGTTCGGCGTTTCTGCTTGTGGATCGGAAGGTTCGCAGCCGAAGACAGCCGCAGCGATGAGCAGAGTGATGCAGCGATTCATGAAGCTGCCTTTCGTCGCAGGGGGTGACAGAGTCTGGCGTGGCCGGATTATTTTTTGAGGCGCTGGGTGTCGCGGTTGAGTTTGATCTGGCCGCTGACGATCGTGGCGATGGGGCGGCTTTTGACGGACCAACCGTGGAAGGGGCAGTTGCGGCCCTTGCTCTTGAAGTCGTTGACGTCGATGACCCATTGTTCTTCGGGGTCGATGATCGTGACGTCGGCATCGGCGCCGGCGCTGAGTCGCCCCTTGCTGTGCAGGTTGCACAGGTCGGCGGGGTTGACGGTCATCATGGCGAGCATCGTGGGCCAGTCGATTGTACCGGTGTCGATCAGGGCTTTGGCATAAAGCGCCAGGGCGCAGTCGAGGCCGACGATGCCGGCGGGCGCCTTGGCGAATTCGGCTTCTTTTTCTTCGCGCGTGTGCGGGGCATGATCGGTGGCAAGCACGGTGATCACGCCGTCCTTCACGCCCTTGAGCAGCGCCTTGACATCGGCCTGCGTGCGCAGCGGCGGATTCATGCGCGTGTTGGTGTCGTAGGTGCTGCAGGCTTCTTCGGTGAGCAGCAGGTGATGCGGCGCGACTTCGGTGCTGACCGGCTCGCCGCGTTTGCGTGCGGCGCGGATCAGATCGACGCCCGCCGCCGTCGACAGGTGCTGGACATGGTAGCGGCAGCCGATGGATTGGTTGATCAAAAGGTCGCGCTGAATGGCGAGGGCTTCGGCGACGGCGGGCCGTCCGCCGAGGCCCAGACGGAGGGCCAGTTCGCCGGCATTCATGCAGCCGTTTTTGACCAGCGCAGGTTCCTCGCAGTGCTGCATCAGAACCTTGCCGGTGGATTTCACATACGCGAAGGCCTTGGCCATGACCGCGGCCGAGGCGATGCAGTCGCCGTCATCGGTGAACGCGACGGCACCGGCGCGCGACATCAGGCCGATTTCGGCCAGTTCCTCGCCTTGGCGCGATTTGGTCACCGTGCCCACCGGAAACACATGGCAGCCTTCGGCGCGGGCGGCCTGCCGGTAGACGAATTCGATCATGGCATCGTCATCGAGCGCCGGTTGGGTATTCGCCATGCAGACCACCGAGGTGAATCCGCCGTTCACGGCGCTGGCCGAACCTGTGGCGATGGTTTCTTTGTCTTCCTGACCCGGCTCGCGAAAGTGAACTTGGGGATCAATCAGTCCCGGTGACACGATGCAGCCGGTGGCATCGAACGTGCGGCCTTCGGGCTTGGAGATGCGGCCGACTTTGGTGACCTTGCCGTGGGCGAGTACCACATCGGTTTTCTGATCGAAGCCTGAAGCAGGATCGATCACGCGGCCGTTTTTGATCGTCAAAGTGGGCATGTCGCCTCACAGCGTAGCCGAGTTTTCGCACATGCGGTAGAGGCCCCGGTGATGAGTTTTATGTGGCAAGCACGGGAGTTCTTGTGCCCGTTAAGATGGCGGGATGTCTGCTGATGCCAAATCCGAAACGCCGCGCCGACTGACGTTGGGGATCACCATGGGCGATCCTGCCGGGATCGGTCCTGAAGTGGTGGTCAAGGCGCTGGCGGATCCGGCCATTCGCAGTCTGGGGCGTTTCGTGGTGTACGGCATGAACGAGCTGATGGCGTACGCCGCAGATCTTGCGGAGATCAATCCCTACTGGTGGCGCGTACAACATGACAGCGCTCGCACCGCCTATGACCTGGTGCATGATGTGGTCGTACTCGACTACGACGAATTTTCATTGCTGGGTCAGCATGTGCATGAGCCTACGCGACAGGGCGGCGAGGCTTCGCTCGCGTTTTTGAATGACGCCATCGAAGCCGCCACGCGACCACCGGGCATGCCGGGTCGTATTGATGCGTTGATTACGGCGCCCATCTGCAAAGCGTCATGGCATCTGGCCGGTGAGCGGCGCTATCCCGGTCATACCGAACTGCTGCATTCCAAAACGCGAGCGAAGCGCAGCGTGATGATGTTCGAGTCGCCGCGACTGCGCGTGACGCTGGCCACGGTGCATCTGGCCTTGATGGACATCCGCAATGTGCTGACCATCGGCCGCATCGTCGACACGATTCAGCTGAGCCATGAAACCCTGATCCGAATGGGTGTGACCTCTCCCCGGATTGCCGTGTGCGGTTTGAATCCACATGCCTCGGAAGGCGGATTGTTCGGCGATGAGGAATCGCGCCTGATCGAGCCGGCGGTGCGTGTGGCACGTGAACAAGGCATCGATGCGCATGGACCGTTTCCGGCCGACACGATTTTCATGGAGGCGGTGGATCACGCGCGATACGACCTGGTGGTGGCCATGTATCACGATCAGGGATTGATCCCGGTCAAACTGCTGGGATTCGATGATGCGGTGAACGTGACGCTCGGTTTGCCGATCATTCGTACCAGTCCGGATCACGGCACGGCATTCAATCTGGTGGGGCGTAATCAAGCAAAGCCCGAATCGATGAAGGCGGCGATTCGTCTTGCGGCACAGCTGGCTGCGGCTGAGGGTTGAAAATCGGTTAAGATTCAGAAGTAAGCGGCGACGTGGTGCCGCCTTGCGAGGGAGCAGGCATGAAGCTGGTGGATTACATCAAGCCATCCCTGGGATTTGTGGTGGACGGCGGCCAGCCTTGTGAGGCGCTGCTCGACCATCTGGCCACATCAATTGCCGATGTGGAATCAGATCTGGGCGCCGTGGCTTTGCGTGAGGCATTGCTCTCGCGCGAACGACAGGGTTCGACTGGAACACCTGAAGGCATCGCGCTGCCGCATGCCATGCTCGATGATATTGATCGCAGTTTTGTCGCGGCGGCACTGGTCAAAGGCGGCGCAGATTTTCGCTGTGCGGCCGGTACGCCGTCTGACATCGTCTTTGTGCTGGTTGGTCCCAAGAGCAAGGCTTGGGAACATGTGCGTCTGCTGGCGCGTATTGCCCGCATCTGTCATCGCCCAGGGGCGCTGACTTATCTGCGCGGGGCTTCCGATGGTGCGGATCTGCACCGTCGACTTGTGGAGGAGGATCAACGACATGTCTGAAGGCGAATCACCTCGCCTGAAGCTGTTCGTGATTATTCTCGACAAAAGCCGTTTGGTCGATGAGCTGATCACGGGGTTTCTGGACCTGGGCGTCCAGGGCGCGACCATTGTTGAATCTCGGGGCATGGGCGAAATCATTCGCCAGGACATGCCTGTGTTTTCAGGTCTGGCATCGCTGTTCGGTGACACCACCGGCAGCCGCATGATGATGTCGGTCATGCCTGAATCGCTTGTGGAGCCGGTGTACGAACTGGTGGAGGAAGTGGTCGGGCAGTTGGATCAACCCAACTCCGCGATCTGCTTCACGCTGCCGGTCGACAGCTTCCGCGGCATTCGCCACTGATTCTTTTCCGGAGTCCGGCGTGCGCATCCTTCTTGGCGTGGCGATCCTTGTGATCCTGGCGCTGGTGGCTTCGAGCCGGCGGCTTTGGTCATTGCGCCGCACGCCTGTGGGAGCGGCGTTGTCGACTGGAGGATGGATCATGGTCGCCATCGGCATGCTGCTCGGACCCCACGGCGTGGGTTTGATTCACGCCGATCTCACCGAATCGATCGAACCCCTGACTTTATTTCTGCTGGGTTGGGTGGGCTTGATCGTCGGATTCGGTGCCGATCGTCGCCTGCCGGCATTGATGCCGAAATTCGTCTGGCCTTTGGCGGCGATGGATCTGCTGCTGAGTCTGCTTCTGATCGGCGGTGCGGCGGCGCTGTTTCTCTGGGTGCAGGAAGATCGGCCCGAATGGTCGGTGGCGGTGTTGCTGGGTGCGAGCGCGGTGGGGTGGTCGCCCGAAGTGCGCAGTCTGCTGGGGGGCGTTCGGATCACGGCATGGTGACGCGCGTGATGCGAGCGGTTTCGGGTCTCGGATCCATCGCTGCGGTGGCGGCTTTCGGTTTGATGAGTGCGGCCGATGTACTCGATGCGGATCGTTCATGGCTCGATGCGCTGCGTCATGTGGCCGGCGGATTGTTGGCGCTGATCGGGATCGGTGTGACCACCGGTGCCATGGGCATGTGGCTGATGCGCCTCGCCGGGCGCGGGCAGGCTGAATTCATCGTCGTGCTGGTCGGGCTGGTCTCGCTGGTGGCCGGTGCTGCGGCCACCATGGGTTATTCACCTTTGTTTGCGGCGCTGGTGAGCGGGGCGGTGATGGTGAATCTGCCGCATCGCGAACTGGAAAAACTCAAGCGCGTGATTCTCGAAGCCGAACAGCCCATTGCCATGGCGCTGATGCTGGTGGCCGGCATGCTGGCCGATCCCGTGATGGGTTTGCCGGGCTTGTTTGTGGTGATGGGCCTGGTGTTGGTCCGCGTGTTTTTGAAACTTGCACTGATGCGTCCGTCGTTGCGTCGATCCATCGATGTGAATGCGCAATCACCGGAACTGGCCGGGCTCATGCGACAGAATCCATTGGCCATCGCATTGGCGGTGGCGTATACGGCAGCCGCAGATGATGGCGGTCATGTGTTGATGATGGTGATTCTGATTGGTCTGATTGCCGAGACATGGCCTTTCTTGCATCGACTGGGTCATCTGGTGACGCCGCCATCGAAGGGAGGCACGCCATGAGGGCCTCTTTCGGATTGCTGGTGTTGCTGTCGGCGATTGTGTTTGCAGCGCTGTGGTTCCGGCACGATGTGCAGGATGCGCCGCATGTGATCACGGCGATGTCGGTGGGATTTCTCATGTTGGGCGCCTGGTTGTGCGGGCGCATCATGGCGCGTTTGCGTCTGCCGCGCATCAGCGGATACCTGATCTTCGGCCTGCTTGTGGGTCCGTCGGCATGGGCGGTGATCTGGGAACCGCTGGCGCCGGTGGCATGGCTGCCGGTACTCAAGCGCGGCATGCCGTTGATTCCGGTCGGACAACTGGATCTGCTGCAACTGGTCAAGGATCTGGCCATCGCCATGATCGCCATTACCGCGGGCGGTGAAATCCGTCTGGACTGGCTGCGCGGTCAGTGGCGCATGGTGCTGGTGCTGACCATGGTTTCCGTGCTGGGGGCGGCGGGTCTGATCGTGCTGGGTGCGGCAGGCGCGATGAGTTTGGGCTTGCCGATGTTCGGCGCCGTCACCACGCTGGATCTCACGCAGGCGGTGGTGGCGCTGGCGCTGTTGGGCGTCATTGCTTCGGGCAACAGTCCTTCGATTGCCATCGCGCTGATCAATGAGTGTCGTGCCGATGGTCCGCTGAGTCGCACCATGCTCGCCATCACGGTGTGCAAGGATCTGGCGATTGTGTTTCTGTTCGCCACGCTGCTGGCCATCGGGCAGGGGATCGCTGATGAAAACACCGAATTGTCTGGCACCTTTCTGGGCGCAGTGATTGTGGAACTGGGCGGGTCGCTCGGTGGCGGTGTGTTGCTGGGTCTGGTGATGGCGTGGTTCGTGGAGCATGTGCGACAGCACATGGTGTTCTTCGTGGTGGGATGCTGTTTTCTTTTCGCGTTGATCGGCGATCAGAAGTTTTATATCGCGGGCCATGGCGTGCATCTGCATCCGCTGCTGATGGCATTGGCGGCCGGCATGACGATGAGTAATTTTCGTCCGCGCGATACCGAGCCGCTTTTTCATACCATCGAGAATCTGAGTCTGCCGGTTTACTGTCTGTTTTTCGCGGTGGCAGGTGCGGATCTGGATTTGAGTGTGTTCGCCTCCGGTGCGGCCATTGCGGCCGTGCTGACGCTGGTGGGGCTGCGTCTGTTTTCGGTCTGGGCCGTGATCAGCCTGACCGTGCGCGGTCTGGGTGTGGATCCGGCGTGGCGGCGCTATCTCTGGATGTGTCTGCTGCCGCAGGCCGGTGTGACGCTTGCGCTGGCGACCGTCATTCACGAGCATTTCGAGGGGATTGCATGGGCGGAGGGTCTCTATGCCCTGCTGCTGGGTGCGGTGGCGATCAATGCGCTGCTCGGGCCGGTGGCGTGTCGATGGGCTCTGATGGCCAGCGGTGAAGCGGGCCGGATGGATGGCGGGCACACGCAGCACTGAGTGTCGCCTGGTCCCTTTTCCGAGAGGCCGATACACTACCGCCCGTGTTGGATGCATTACATCGCATGATCTGGATGGTGTTGGGAGCCGGTGTGTTGGGCGCTTGCGCTCCGATCGTCACCCAAACGCCTTCGCCGGTGTCGGAGCCGATCCCGGCTCAGCGCCATGCGCAGGTGTTTGATGCGGCCGTGGATGTGCTGCGCAGCGCGGATTATGTCGTGGACTTCGAAGATCGCAGTCGCGGTCTGATTCGTGCGCGACCGGGTGTGATTCCCACGGTGTTCGAACCCTGGCGCAGTCATGCTGCCATGAATCCCGATCTGGCATGGCAATCGACCGCGAATTTCCAGCGCCGATGCATTTCGATTCATCTTGACCCGGTGGAAGCACCAGTCGCCGGAACGCCGGCATCCCATTATGTGTTGCGTGTGGAGTCGGTGATCGAACGACGTCAGCATCCGCCGCGCCCGGTGTCGTCTTCGGCCGTGATCGGCCGTGGTCGCGGCACGGTCTCCATCATGACTGAACGGGGGATTGAAACAAGTTTCTGGCGGCCGATCGGTCGCGAGCCGGATTTGGAACACGCACTGACTCAGAGGATTCTCAAGGCCGCAGCGCCGTCAGGATTGAAAGACGCATCATGAGTACGACCCAAACCAAACTGTTGCGCCTGGGCCATTCTCCGGATCCGGACGACGCATTCATGTGGTATCCGCTCGCGGATTTTCCGAACGGATCCGGTCCGGGCGGCAAAACCTATGCGCCGTGCATTGAGACCGGCGGATATCGCTTCGAACACATTCTCGAAGATATTGAATCGTTGAATCAGCGATCGGATCGCGGCGAGCTCGAAATCACGGCGCTGTCGATTCATCAATATGCTTACGTGGCCGAACATTACGCACTGACCAGTTGCGGCTCATCGATGGGCGATGGATACGGCCCGATGGTGGTCTCGAAGAAGCCTCACACGCTGGAGCAGTTGCCGACGCTGTCGGTGGCCATTCCCGGTGTGCGGACCAGTGCTTATTTGGCGCTGAATCTATTGATGCGCGAGCAGGGCATCGCCGCACCGCCGAAGATTCAGGCGATTCCCTTTGATGAAATCATTCCCCGTGTGGTCTCCGGCGAATTCGACGCCGGTCTGATCATTCACGAGGGCCAGCTCACGTATGGTGAATCCGGCCTGCACAATGTGGTGGATCTGGGCAAATGGTGGAAAGACACGCGTCTGCTTCCGCTGCCGCTGGGAGGGAACGCGATCCGGCGGGATCTGGTCGACGAATTCGGACCGATCTGTCGCGTGCTTTACAACTCGATCGATTATGCCCTCAAGCATCGCGACGAAGCCCTGGATTATGCGCTGCAATATGCCCGCGACATGGGGCGCGATCTGGCAGACCGTTTTGTGGGTATGTACGTCAATGACTACACGATTCACTACGGCGAAACCGGCCGGAAGGCCGTGCAGCGTCTGCTGGATGAATCCACGGCAGCGGGCCTGATTCCGAAGATCGGCCCGGTGGATTTTGTGGAGCCCGGTTGAAGCGGATTGACGCCATCTTGACGTCGGTGTGCCGGCCATGAACAATGCCAGCACTTGAGGAAGAACTGCCATGCGTGACGAAGATGTGTATGTGGTCTCGATGCCCACGATGGGCGTGATGGAGAACTCCTATCTGCCGGAGGTCTTCAAGGGGCTTGGTACCACGCTGCGGCACATGATCGGCACGGCCTTTCGCGGGCCGGATTCCAAAACATTCTGCTATCCCGAAGAGCGTCGCGAGCAGATGCCCGTCGGTGAAGGCGGTCTCAATCGTGGTAATTATCGCGGTGTGCATCGCTTGAATCGCGATGAGCAGGGACGCGTGAAATGCGTGGCCTGTTTTATGTGTGCCACGGCATGTCCGGCTGACTGCATCCACATCGTGGGTGAGGCGTCACCATGGGACGATCGCGAGAAATATCCGAAGCAGTTCGACATCGATGAACTGCGGTGCATTTATTGCGGCATGTGCGAAGAGGCTTGTCCGGTCGATGCCATTGAGCTGACGCCGGAATACGACCTGGTGGGGATGACCCGTCAGGAAATGATCTTTGACAAGGCCAAGCTGCTTTCGATCTATGACCGGACGGTCGAAGACAAGCCCATGTGATCCACGGGTTCGGTCGGTCTGAACATTTTCATTCCATTTATTTGATCGGGGTTGTCGCATGTCGAACCGTTCCGCTTTGGTGACGGGGGCTGGCAGTGGAATCGGAGCGGCCACGGCGATGGCGCTGGCCCGCGCCGGCTATTCCGTGCTGTTGGTCGGGCGCACCAGCAAGAAGCTGCGCGATGTCAAAGACGGCATTGCCTACAAGGTGGGATTCGGCCCGGAGCTCGAAACCGCTGTGGCCGATCTTGCCGATCCCGAAGCTTGCGCCTCTGTGGTGGGCAAGGCCCGATCGACCTTCGGGCGGCTCGATGTGCTGGTGCATTGTGCGGGGCATGCCGAACTGGCGCCGCTGACGCAGACCGATCCGGCCATGTGGCAGCGCGCTTTTGCGATCAATGTGTTCGCTGCGGCGGAACTGATTCGGGCCGCCTGGCCCCATCTGGTTCAGCACGATGGCATGGTGGTGAATGTGTCATCCATGGCCTCGATCGACCCTTTTGAGGGGCTCGGGGCCTATGCGGCGGCGAAGGCGGCTTTGAACATGCTCACGCGCGTGACCGCTTCGGAAGGGCTGAGGTCTGTGGCGATCGCGCCTGGGGCGGTGGAAACCCCGATGTTGCGGTCGCTTTTCGATGAACAGGCCATTCCGCGGGCTTCGACCCTGACGCCGGAAGCGGTCGCGGATCTGATCCGTGACTGCGTGACCGGTGAGCGGGCTTTCGAATCCGGGGAAGTGATCCTGGTCGAGCCGTGACTCGGGTGGGACCCCCGGGTTTGTCCCGCTTGACGTATGGCGTGCCCGGTTTTTAGCATGTCATGGTTGCACAGTGGTTTGCAACTGGCTGATCAGGAGTCTGAGTCATCGGTTTTCCCATCGCGATCATTTCCGATATCCACGGGAATTTCGAGGCCCTGAAGACAGCCTTCTGGGATATCGATAAGCGCGGCATCAAGGAAGTGGCCTGTCTCGGCGACGTGATCGGCTATGGTCCCAATCCGCGCGAGTGCCTGGATATGGTCATCGAGCGATGTTCGTGGTCGCTGATGGGCAACCACGAATATGCGGTGTTGTACGAGCCGACGCATTTTCATTCCAACGTCGAGATTTCGTCGTACTGGACGCGCCGCCAGCTCGAAAGCGAGCCGGATGTCGAAAAGCGCCAGAAACGCTGGAGTTTTCTGGGCAGTCTGAGTGTGAAGATCAATCTCGGCGAGCGCATTGATGGCGTGCATGCCTCGCCGCGCCGGCCGATCAGCGAATATGTTTTTCCGGATGA
>CALOAZ010000095.1:0-17356 GCA_942491355.1 uncultured Phycisphaeraceae bacterium | reverse complement strand
GCCACATCGCAGCCAGCAGACGTCCGACCTCCCAACGATGCATGCCGAAATAAATTTGCTCCAGCGATTCAACCGGTTCGGCCAGACGCCGCGCCTCGGCAACCACCTGATGCATAGCCTGCGGAAACAAAACACTCAGAGCCGACTCGCCCATGTTCTGAAGCCAGGCGGCCACCGAAATGCTCGAGGCATTCAAATCGCGTGATGCGGCCAACGCCTCGGCCGCCGCCGCGAAGACGTGCCGCACGCCACAACGGGGCCTGTTCCTGATGTTTTGCCCGCGCGTGCGCCGCACACCGACAGCAACGCAGCACGTCGAAGCTGCGTCGAAATCCGAATGCTCATTGAGACCGAGCGATTCAGGCGCTGATCGAACCGACCGCGCCACCCAGGCCGCAATCGGCGCCGCCTTCGGATCGGCACCCAGCAGGCATACCATGCCCGGCGGCAGCGCCGGCAGCGAGCGGAGCTCCCGCAGGCGCAACATCATTCGGTCGGCACCTTGATCGGTGAAGGTGGTCATGGCCATCGATCAAATGATCGCGAGCAATTCGCGCACTTTGCCCAGCAACTGGTCCACGTCGAACGGCTTCTTGATGAAGGCATCGGCACCGGCGGCCAACAAGGCGTCGATCTCTTCCGGATTGACCACGCCCGACACGATGATGATTTTGATGCCGCCGTGTTCCGGCTGCGCGCGAATGGTCTTGCAGACCTGATTGCCGTTCACATCGGGCAGCATGTAATCGAGCAAAATGAGTTCCGGCCGGAATCGCTCGGTCTCGACACCGGCTTCGTAACCGCTGCCCACCGTGCGCACCTCGAAGCCGCCTTCGGATTCGAGCAGATCGCGATACAGTTCGAGAATGTCCGGATCATCATCGACCACCAGCACGCGGCGATGCTCAGCCTCGAGTGCATCGATGGGAATGCTGTTGTCGCGCATGAAGCGCAACAACTCACCACGCGGAATACGACGGAACCGGGATCCTGGCACCTTGAAGCCGTTGAGACGACCTGCGTCAAAACAGCGGATGATCGTCTGCTGAGAGATCTTGCAGATCTCGGCAGCTTCACCCGTGGTGAAAACCTCTTTGGTGCGAAAATCCTCGGCCGAGAGATCAGCCATCCTTGGCCTCGCCGGTCACGGGAAAGAAAACGGCCGAATCCATCCGGCCTGTGTAGATTGACTATATCGCCCAGGTTATCAGACGTCTATGGCAACGGGCGGCCGACGCATCCACTTAGATCTCAGTGGCAAAGGCGGCTATCGGTCCGGCGGGTTTCGGGCGAGGATAGTCGGTCATGATCCGCCCCCTGCTTCAACATCTGAAATCCATCGGCCCGGCACTGATTGTGGCCTCGGTGGTCCTCGGGCCCGGCAGCATTCTGACTGCTTCACGTGTCGGCGCCGGTCACGGCTATGCCATGGCCTGGGTGCTGATCGTGGCTGCCGTATTGATGATCGGCTCGGTCGCGCTCGCGGCGCGGCTCGGTTTGACGCTGCCCGATTCGATCGGCAGCGCGCTGGCGCGCACCATCGGTCGGCCCTTCGCCGTTTTCGTCGGCCTGACGGTCTTCGTCATCATCGCGGCGTTTCAATCGAGCAATAACATCGCCGTGGTCACCGCGCTCGAACCGTTGCTCGGCCGCACGCTGACGACGACCGAATCAGTCGTCGGCCTGATCGGCTTCAACGGCCTTCTTCTTTTTTTCCTGTTCGGTCTGCGCAAACTTTATACGCCACTCGAAAAAGGCATGGCCATTCTGGTCGGCCTCATGCTCGTCGCCTTTGCCGCCAATCTGATTGCGCGCCCTTCGCCAAGCGGATTGCTCATCGGTCTGATTCCAAAATCGCCTGCGAGCAACACATCGACCTTCGCCTTGCTCGGACTATTCGCCACCACGTTTTCGATTGCCGGCGCTTTTTATCAGGCCTATCTCATGCGCGAAAAGGCTGGTCGCTTGCCGATGCGCGGCGCGGCCTGATCGATACGCTGCTCGGCGTTTCTGTCCTCGCCGGTCTCACGCTCATGATCATGGCCACGTCGGCCGCCGTGCTTCACGGGCGCGTGAATCCGGATGATTTGAAAAGCGCCGGCGATGTGGCGGTACAACTCGAACCGCTGTTTGGCCGTTGGGCTGTGATTCTTTTTTCACTGGGCTTGTTTGCCGGCGCCTTCAGTTCGTTTCTGGTCAACGCCATGATCGGCGGCACAGTACTCGCCGACGGCTTGGGGCTCGGCTCTGCCATGGATTCGCCGTGGCCGCGCCGCCTGACCGCTGCGGCGCTGATCACCGGCGGTGCCATCGCCGCGCTGTCTTTGACCACCGGCGCGAGTCGTGTGGGATTGATCGTGATGGCGCAGGCGCTGACCATTCTCGGCGTACCGGTGCTTTCAGGCAGCCTGCTGTTTCTCGCCTGGCGATCGCAGCGCGATCAGAATCAGCCGTTTCCACGCTGGATTCTGATCCTGGGCGGCATCGGTTTTCTCGCCACACTGGTGCTTGCGGCCCGCACCGGCTGGAGCCTCATGTACTCGTGATGAATGACGGCGGTACAATCACCGCCCCATGAAAATCACGAAGCTCGAACCGTTCATCCTGCACATCCCGGTGACCTCCGGTCACATCGGTGATTCCACGCATTCGATCACGCACTGGGGTATGCCCGGCGTGCGCATTATCACCGACACCGGATTGATCGGCTACGGCCACACCGGCACGCACGGCGAGATGGCCACCGATCGCTTGATCACTTCATGTATCAAGGATGTATTCGGCCCGATGTTGATCGGCCAGGATCCCACCGCCGTGCGCGCCCTGCACACGCGCATGGCGCGCCATTCAGTCAACGTATGGCTCGGGCGCGGCGGCCTGATGCAGATGGCGCTCTCGGCCATCGACATCGCACTATGGGACCTCAAAGCCAAAGCCGCCAAACAACCCTTGTGGCAATTGCTCGGTGCATCGGCCGACGCCAAAGTCGAAGCCTACAACACCGATTGCGGTTGGCTCGATCGCAATCTGGACACGCTGGTCGACGGTTGTCGAAACATGATCGAAGTCGAAGGCTTCAGCGCCGTCAAAATGAAAATCGGCAAGCCTGATCCGCGCGAAGATTTCAAACGCATCGAAGCCGTGCGCCGTGCCATCGGCGACAACGCACGATTGATGGTCGATGCCAACGGCAAATGGGACCTGGCCATCGCCCGACAATACGCGCCGCGTCTGCGCGACTTCAACATCGTCTGGTTCGAAGAACCGATGTGGCACGACGACATCGGTTCACATGCCGCGCTGGCTCGCATCATTGAAACGCCGATCGCCTTGGGCGAACTGCTTTACACGCTCGATCAATTCACATCTTTCGTCACCGCAGGTGCCGTGCATTACCTGCAACCGGATGCCACGCGCTGCGGCGGCCTCACCGGTGTGTGGGAAGTGGCCGATCTGGGCTACGCCCATCGTTTGCCGGTCACGCCGCATCACGGCGACATGATGCAGGCGCAACTGCATCTGGTGATGGCGCATCCAGCCTGCAGTCTGCTCGAATATATTCCGTGGACGCTGTCTTGCTTTGAAGAACCGGTGAACGTCGAAGCCGGGCACTACCGCGTGCCGGAATCACCGGGCGCCGGCACCACGCTCACCGCCGCCGCGCTCAAAAAATGGAATGTGCTGAAGTAAACGCTGACGAACTCAGCGCAACTCGACCGACCAATAGGCATTGTCGAGGAACTGCTGCCAGCAGGCATACTTGTCGAGGCCTAACCGAAGATTGATCACAGGATTGCGCTTCGGCTGCACCGGTGCGTGAATCAACTTCATGCCGGCCTGCGCCGGCGTGCGGCCGCCCTTCTTCGAATTGCATGCCACGCAGCAACACACCAGATTGTCCCACGCATTGCCGCCGCCGAGTCGGCGCGGCTTGACGTGATCCAGCGTCAACTCGCTGGTCGAAAAATGATCGCCGCAATACTGACAGCGATTGCGATCGCGTGCATAGATGTTGCGGCGATTGAGTTTCACACCCTGTTTGGGCAAGCGGTCGTAACCGAACAAACGGATGATGCGCGGCACCGCGATCTGCGTGCGCACGGTATGCACCCAATCGGTATCAGCCGAAAATTGATCGCGATAACTGCTGAGCTCGGCCCACGATTCAAAATCGTAATTGGCGTAGGTGCCGTCTTCGAAGCTGATCACCTCGGCCTGATCACAACACAACATCGAAAAGGCGCGCTTCGCGTTGATCACGCGAATCGCCATATACAGGCGGTTGAGTACCAGGACACTGGCATTGAGGCCGGACACTGGCGCGTACACGGTCAGCTCCTTCGGCAAGGTCCGAGTCTGCTGAATTCTATGAGCGAAAATGGTAAGCCGCAATGCTTGCTAGCGCCGTTCTCATGCTCATCAAGGCGCCGATTCGGTGACCGGCGATGTTTTTATGGTGTTTTCAGGACCGGCATGACCATGCCACAATCGATGCAGCACCTGGCGTAAATCGTCGCCGATCAGAATCAGACACGGCAAGACCACCAGCACCAGTGCCGTGGCGGCCACGAGCCCCATCGCGATCGAGATCGCCATGGGAATCAGAAAGCGCGCCTGAAATGATCGCTCAAGCATCAGCGGCGTCAAACCGAAAAACGTCGTGATGGTGGTCAGCAAGATCGCTCGGAGACGAGCCCGGCCCGAAGCAATCAAAGCATCAAAGACCGAATCGCCCGCGGCGCGGCGCTCGTTGAAGAACGACACCAGAATCAGCGAGTCATTGACCACAATGCCCGAAAGCGCCACAAAGCCGATCACACTCAAAAAGTTGAGCTGATATCCCAGAAGCAAATGTCCCCAGATCACGCCCACCAGCGAGAACGGTACGACCACCAGCACCACCAGCGGTTGGAAGTAACTCTCGAACAGCCAGGCGAGAATCACGTAGATCATCAGCATCGCCGCCAGAAAACCATAAGGCAATGAGCCGAATGCCTCGCGCTGCTGTTTTTGCCGACCGGCGGTTTCAATATGCACATCCGGATAAGTCTTGCGTAAGGCGGTCAAATCCAACTTGGACACAATGGATTCCGGGCTCAATCCCGGTGCCGTATCGGCCGTGATATTGATCACGCGCTGGCGGTCCACACGCCGAATGGTGGAATACGTGGAGACGCTTTCGAGATCGGCGATTTCCGTGATCGGCACACGATCACCGCGTGCGTTGATCACCCATCCCCCGCGCAATTCCGTCAAACTGCGCCGTGATTGTTCATCCAGACGCACACGCACGTGAATATCCTCACGCCGCTCAGCAAAGATATGCGCATCGAGACCGTAGAGATAACCTCGAATCTGACGAGCGACATCCGAGACCGCCAAACCCATTGCCGCAGCGCCGGGCCGAAGCCGGATTCTCAATTCGAGCTGACCTAGATTATCGTCATCGGCAATATCATCCACACCGGCAAATTCGGCGAGCATGATTTTTGCCCGCTCAGCCACAGCGCGCAAACGGCTTGAATCCGGACCGCGCAATCGCAATGTGATATCGGCACCGGCAGGTCCACCGCTGATTTCAGAAAACGTCACACGATCGGCTTCTTCCAACTTGCCTGCCAACGACGCGCGAATCGCGGCCACCACTTCCTTGCTGGAACGTTCGCGCAACTCCGCTTCCTTGAGTTCGACGAACAATTGAGCGCGATGGGGCGCCACCGCATCGGCCGACCCGGTATCCAGATTGCTGGTCATGCCAATCACCGAGCCGACACTTTTGGTCTCGACCTGCGCCTTGGCCGCCGACTCAATGCGCCGCACCAGCACATCCGTCCGCTCCACCGGGCTGCCGATCGGCAGCGCCCGATCGATCACCACCGTTTCAGCATCCGACTCAGGCAAAAATCGATAGACCAATCGCCCGCCGGCCAGCAAACCGATGGAAATGATCAACACGGCCAAGGCGGTGGCCGTTGCGATATAGCGGTAGCGCACTTCAGCAGCAACCAACTGTGGCCGTCAATCAACCGCCGCATGAACACGCGATCGCGCCAGGATTCAATGGCAGTCAGCCACCGCGCAGGCTCACCGGCCGAGGCGAGGCTGTGCGCCATATGGCTGGGCAGAATCAAAATTGATTCCACCAAACTCATCGACAAAGCGCAAGCCACCACCATCGGCAAAGCGCCGAGCAGATCGCCGATCTGGCCTTTGATGAAGGTCAACGGCAAAAAGGCCACCACACTGGTGAGCACGGTGGCGACGACGGGCCAGAGCACTTGAATGGCACCACGCTCACCGGCCTCGATGGCTGGCACACCGTTTTCGTGAAACGTCTGAATGTTTTCAGACACCACAATGGCATCATCCACCAGAAGACCCAGCACCACGATCAAGCCGAACATGGTCAACAAATTGAGCGTCACACCCGTGATCGACATCATGAGAATGGTGCCCATGATTGCCGTAAACAAACCCACGCCCACCCAGAAAGCCACGCGCCAGTTCAAGAAAAGCAGCAGCGTGGCAAACACCAAGACGGCGCCATACATCGCATTGCGTTTGAGCAGATCCAGACGCCCTTCGACATAACGCGCCAAATCGCTGAGGGCTGAAATCTTGGCACCCTCCGGCAACGGATGCAATGAATGGTGCCCCAGCTCCCAGGCTTCGATGCGATGCGATTCAAGCATCCGCCCGAATGTGCCCACTTGAATTTCACGCCCGACGCGCCCATCGATGTAGGCCCGTACCATTTCAGCAATTTTGACGATGTCCTGTTCACCGACCTTCGATACCGTGAGCGTGGCCGATGGCGCGCCATTGAACCGGTTGATCAGATCCGAATCCTCGAAGCCATCGATCACTTTGGCCACATCAATAAGGCGCAGCACGCCTTTTTCAGGATCGGCGCGCAGCGGAATATTCGCGATATCGCGTGCCCGGGTTTCCACACCTGCGGTGCGCACCTTGATGACGCCCTGCTCATCGCGCACCGTACCGCCGGGCACATCGATCATCCAGGCGCGCACGGTATCAGCAATGGCCGTCAGACTCAGGCCCTGTTCGAGCATCGCGTGACGATCCACATCCACGCGCACTTCATAGCCGCGCACGCCTGACACCACGACCTCGCCCATGCCCGGCAAGCTGGTCAGATCCTCTTTCACACCCTGAATCGCAGCCTTCATGGCCGCTTCGTCGATCTCCCCGTAAACCGCGACACGAATCACCGGCAGATTCGGCTCAAACAATCGCACCTGGATGCGCTCGGATTCTTCAGGCAGATCCAGCAGCGCATCGATCGCGCGTTCGACTTCGTCCAGACCTTCCTTGGGATCAGTGCCTTCGCGAAACACCACGGTGATCCCGCCACCGCCTTCGGAAATGGTGGTGCGCAACTCATCCACTTCATCCAGACTCGCGAGTGCATCTTCCACTTTGATCGCGAGCGTCTGCTCGATTTCTTCAGCCGTAGCGCCCGGATAGGGCAGCGTGACCAATGCGGCTTCGGGATCCGATTCAGGAAAAAACTCGCGGCGCAATGATAATCCGGCGACCAGACCGGCAATGATCAGGCCGAACATCAGCAGGTTCACGGGAACCGGCTTGCGCACACCGAAACGAATCAGGCCTGCACTCAAGGTCCCTCACTCCGCACGGCTTGCACGCGCTGGCCCTCAGCCAGCGTGCGCGAGGCGTCCACCACCAGAGACAGACCGGTGAGATCGACTTCTTCCAGAGCCATCCACTGCCGATCGGCAAGCCCTGCATGACCGGCATTAAATTGCATCGCAAACGCTTCACGCACGACCACACTGCGCACAGCACCTTCGGCATCCACTCCCCATATCCGGCCGTCGCGCAGCGCTCGTTGCGGCACCACCCATCGCGGCACCGCCTCCCCCGCCACCACCGTGCCACTGACAAAGCGGCCCGGAGCCAGACGACCGCCCTCCGCCATTTCTGATTGATCGAGATCCAGATACACGCCGAATGTGCGTGTTTGCTGATCATCTTCCGGCTCAATCCGCGTCACGCACTTTGCCCATTGGTGCGCCGTACCGTCAGACAATGTCGCCGCATCGCCCGGGCGCACCACGGCTCGCGCCGACGCCGGCAGACGCAATGGAATTTCGAGTCGCTTTGGATCGACCACGCGCGCGATGCGCGCTCCGGGCACAAGATTTTCGCCGAGGTCTACATCCACGAACTGCAACACCCCATCAATCGGGCTGGTCACACGGCAGCGATCGAGATTCAAACGCGCCAAAGCAAGATTCGACGATTGCCTTCCGTGCTGCGCCTTGATGAGCTCGATTTGCGCCGGTAGCTTGCGCAAACGCTCCTGGGTCGTCAGCGCCGCCGAACTCAAACGCAGCCATTCCCGACGGTACTGTTCGACTTCGCGCCGCGTGGTCACATCGCGATCCTGGAGCGCAATCGCGCGATCCAATTCATCGCGGGCGATTTTTGTTTCGCCGGTTTCGAGCTGTTCGCGTTCGGTCAGAACCTGCTTTTCCACTTCGAGCAGTCGCTGTTGCTGATCGAATTCCCGAAGCATCTGTTCGGCGATGCCGACCTGCTGCTGATAATCACTCGGATCCAGTTCGACCAGCAGATCACCGGCCTTAATCGATGCCCCTTCTTGAACTGCCGATCCCAATGCCGCCACCACCGAAGTCACGCGCGCCGGTACGTCCGCAGCGATGGCAAGCACACGTGCCATAACCCATCCACCGCTGCCACCGGCTCTTTCATCGGCGAAAAGACCAACACGTGCGACACGGCCGAAGCCCGTTCCGAACGAACCGGCTCCGGACTCGTGGCTTTCAAACCCAGATAGACCGCGACAGAGCCGGCCACAATGATGATCGCCACACTGCCGCGAACCATTCGGACAACCCATGATGTCGAACGACGCTCATCACTCATGGTCGTTCCCTTCTGCACGCTCGCGTGCCACTGCTTCAATCCCTGCGAGAGAAAATCGGACCACGTGATCCACCACGCGCGGCATGTCGAGCATGGGCACCGCTTCTGGCGGCGCTCCGCGCATGATCTGATGCACCTGAAGCACATGAACCAATTGGCCCACCACCGAATGCAGGCACAGATCGGCTGTCATGCGATCCAGATTGGGTCGCACACGACACATCGCCTCAAGCATGGCGGACTTGATCGGCCCGATCATACGACGCACGATCTCACCCGGGGGCAAGCGCGGATCATTCAATTCGCGCATGAACAATCGCATCATGACTCCGCCGCGCTTCGGGTCGAGCATCGGCTGAAGAAAGGCAGCGACGAATGCCTGAAGCAAATCCTCAAGGCGACCGGACTGCACCGCCTGCTCCACCACCTGGCGCACTGCGGCAAGGCGGATTTCGCGCAAGGCATCGAGCCGCCGTTCAAACACGGCGACATACAGTCCTTCCTTGGATCCGAAGTGATAACTGACGGCTGCCACATTGCAGACCGCCGCGCCCGTCACATCACGAACCGACGTACCCTCAAAGCCGCACTCCGCGAAGAGCACTTCGCCAGCATCGAGCAGACGTTCGCGCGTGGCATCGACCGTTTCAGCCGAGACGGTGGTCAATTTGGTGACATCATCAGAACGTCCGACAGACACGGCACTTCTCCTCAGGCAGAATATTAAACAAACGTTTGATTGAGTCAAATGGGCTGGCGTTAGAGCCATCGTCAATGATGCTTTTGACATTCTGACAAAACAGAGATATCGCCCGAAAATAGGCACTAATTATATTCATAAATATATTTTAATAATATAGTTATGAATTATAATCGACAGGCACAATTGGTACTATATTTCATAATATGATTGCGATAACTTGTGGTTGTTGGGAGGCCCACGCAGGCTACTGTCTTAGACAGTCCAAACAGGAGCTTTTGCCGATGCCCACGCGCCGCACCTTCATTCAATCGGTCGCCACACTCGGATTCACCGCTCCAGCCCTCTGGCCCAACCTGATCCGAGCCGCCTCACCCAACGGCCGCGTGGCGCATGCCTCGATCGGTGTGGGTGGTATGGGCTGGAACGATTTCAATCAATTTCTCAAACACGACCAGGTGGACATGATCGCCGTGTGCGATGTCGACACTCAACGGTTGGACCATGCTGGCAACACACACCCGAAAGCACGCCGCTATCAGGATTGGCGCGAATTGATTGCTGCCGAAGGCGACAAAATCGATTCGGTCAACGTCACAGTGCCTGACCACATGCATGCGTCGATCACCATGGCAGCGCTGCGTTTGAAAAAGCATGTGTACTGCCAGAAACCCATGTGCCACGATGTGGCCGAAGTGCGCGCCATCACCCGCGCCACACAAAAGGCGCAGGTCATCACGCAGCTCGGTACGCAGCACGCTTCGGGCATCGGCGATCGCATGGCCGTGCATTACCTGCGATCAGGCGCCATCGGCAAACTCAATCGCGCCATTCTGTGCTCCAATCGCCCTGGCGCAATCGACAGCTATCGCCTGGTCGGACCGCGTCCGGCGCAAGCCGAATCGGCACCCGCGCATCTCGACTGGGATAAATGGTTGGGCACCGCACCCGTGCGACCGTTTGCTTCCGGCATTTACCATCCCACCAAATGGCGCGCGTGGCAGGATTTCGGAACAGGATGGTCAGGCGATATCGGTTGCCATATTTTCGACGCACTCTGGAAAGGTGCCGATCTCACCGCGCCGAAAGATGTCGTCGCCGAAGTTCAGACGTCATGGGCCGAAGATGCCGCGCGCCGTGGCGACACCTGGCCGCAAAGCCAGCACATCACCTGGACCTTCCCTGGCAACGAGCGCACCGATGGCGACTTGACCGTGGAATGGTTCGATGGCCTGATCTACCCCCCGAAGGAAATCCAGGCGATCAACGAATCCGAAAATTATCCGCCGGAATCCGCACTGTTCATCGGCACTGAGGGTTCGCTGCTGCTGCCGCATGGCAGCGGTCCGATTCTTCTGCCCAGCGAACGATTCAAGGACGTGGAGCGCCCCAAACTGCCGGGCCGAAACCACTATCACCACTTCATCGATGCCATTCGCGGTCAGGAAAAGAACGAAAGTTTCTTTGCACGCACCGGCCCGATGACCGAAGCCATTCTGCTGGGCACCGTGGCCATCCGCACGCCCGGCGTCAAACTCCAGTGGCAGGCCCAAGAAATGAAGATCCCGAACCATCCTGCTGCCGAACAATTCCTCAGTCGCACCTATCGCGATGGGTGGAAGATGGAAGGATTGGGCTGAGCGCAAACAAAATCAGAGCGATTGGGCGCTCTGATTTCGTTCATTGATTCGAGATTGGTGAATTCAGGCTACTGCGGGAAGACGCAGCAGTGTTTCCTGACGATCCAGCTGGTGATTCATCAGATCGATGATCGGACGCACATGAGCGCGGCCGATACCCAGATGTTCCACCACCGAAGCTGACATCTGAGGCAGCGATTGACCGGTGGATGCCGATCCGCGCGCCGTCACCAGCACATTGGCCAACTCGACACAGGCGATGGTTTTGGCATAAGGCCCGTTGTAGCGTGTGGCATGGTGATACCGAATGGTCTCGCGCACACCTTCGGGCAGCGCCCATTTTTCGGCCACACATCCACCAAGCAGTGCGTGGTCAAATCCCAGATGCTCGCGCTCGAGATCCACCTGCGAGATACCAAGAGGCGCTTCGCGCATCATGGCGGCAAAGCGATCATGCAGATACTGATCTTCAAGGATAATGCCCAGGTCATGCAGCAGACCCGCCAGAAAAACCTCATCCGGATTCGGATGACGCATATGGGTGGCAATGGTCCGAGCCGTCAAACCCACCGAAGCCATGTGACGCCAAAGACCAGCACGATGATAGCGCCCGATCGAGAAACTCTGACGAAATACGCCGCTCATCGCAGCCGTGATCGCGAGACTGCGCACCTGACTGTATCCGAGATAGCTGATGGCTTTTTCAAGCGTTTGGATCGGATGACGCAAACCCACGGCCACCGAATTCACACAGCGCATCAGACGCGCGGCAATGGCGGGATCGACCGACACCGCATGACTCAGGTCGCGCACATCGGCCAGCGGGTTTTGCGTGATGGCAATGATGTGAGCCACAGCATTCGGCAGGGAAGAAACATCATCCACCTGGCGAACCACTTGGTCCAGATCATGAAACGCCTTCGTGGGCGAAATCGCGGCCGACATGGGCACAAACCCCGATAGGGAAAACCCCTAAGAATTAGGGCCATCATAGTCCCGGAACTGTCCGATATCCAAGCCAATTTGCCTAAAAGACGGCATACGGAAACCCTCCGGGTGCTGAATTCGTAACCACTGCCACCCCTGCTCCTTGCGCATAAAATACGTGGGCGTACCACTGCGGCTGCCGCCCTCAGAGACACGCCCGCCCCCTTCGATTACATTGCCTGCCCCATGAAACGCCGCTCGAAATCTAAACCCGCCAAGGGCCCGCTACGCGATGCCAGTCGAGGCATTCGCCTGCACAAGGCGCTGGCCGATCTGGGCGTCGCATCGCGCCGGGCCAGCGAAACACTCGTCCAGGAAGGGCGCGTGGCCGTCAACGGCGAAACCATCACCACGCTGCCGGCATGGGTCGATCCGAATTCGGATCGCATCGAAGTCGACGGCCGCGTCGTCAACAATACTTCGCGCGGTGGTCACTATTACATCATGGTGAACAAACCGCGCGCCGTGATCTGCACCAATCATGATCCGGAAGGACGGCGCAGCATCATCGATCTGGTCCCGTTCGATCGGCGCTTGTTTTGCGTCGGGCGCCTCGATCACGATTCGACCGGGCTGACCCTGCTGACCGACGATGGCGACCTGGCGCACCGACTGACTCATCCGAGTTACGGCATTCCAAAAACCTATCGCGTCACACTCAAAGGGTTTCTGGAAGACGAGGCCATCGAGCGACTGCGCAGCGGCATCTGGCTCGGCCCGCGCGGCAAACAGCGCCAAGCTGCCAAAGCGCAGGCTGCAAAAGTTTCCATCCTGGCCAGAGATCGCGATCGCACGCGTGCTTGCTCATCGAACTGCGCGAAGGCCGAAATCGAGAAATTCGACGCATGCTCGCTCGTTTCGAACTGAAAGTCCGGCGCCTCGAGCGCATCGGACTCGGGCCGTTGCAACTCAAAGGCGTGGCTTCCGGCGACTGGCGCCGCCTCACACCGCCGGAACTCCAAGCCCTGCGTCGCATGGCAGCCGAAGCCGATCGCCACAAATCTCAACGCCCGGCATGACCCACCGCATGATCCCATGCGGTGCGCACACCGAGAAACGGACTCAACTCCGTCACGGGATTTTCAAGGGTCCCGCTGATGCGGATGGCCACGATCTGATTGCGCACACGATCGATCAAATCCGTGAGTGACCCGAGGCGCAATCCACTCGGATTGGTGGTGGTCAGCAAAAGATCCACACGGCCATCGTCCAAATGCACCGCGCCGCCCCCTTGCAACGACATCGCCGGCGACGCCAGTTCGAACTGTTCCAGCACGAACCGATCGCCTCGAACGTGATAACGCATGGTGCCGTGATCCAATGGATCAGTCACCGGCAAGCCCAGATGACTCATCCGCGCCAGACCCATCATGAGCGGCACGCCCACCAGATCCGCATCGCGCACAAGCATTTCGCCCTGACCGCGGGTCGAGGCGCGATCGCCGGCATTTCCCTGCAAATCCATGGTGAATGAAGCCCGGCCGCGCGTCAGCGGCGAATCACCCGACGCGCCGCGCAGCAAGACCGGAAGATCCGAGTCCACACATTCGGCTTTCAGGCGATAGCGACCCGATGCCGGGTCATAGGCACCCACACCGGATATGCGTCCACCCGCCAGACGCCCGTCACGCAAGTGAATCAGAAGGCGTTGATCCTCCATGGTGCTGCGCAGCGTCACGTGCATGCCTTCAAGCGCACGCCCGTAAATCGCCACCTGCTCCGCCATGATTTCAATATCAAGATCGGGATGAGAGGCATCCATCGGCTGGTGCATATCAAACGTGATGCGCCCCGTCAGGTCCGTGCAGGGCAAGCCGATCTGCACCTGACTGCGCTCCAGTTTGACGCCGCCGCGCGCCGTGACCTCCGCTTGCGCCTCTTTACCGTGCCAGACCAGATCCACCAGGTCGAGATCGAACCGACCGTTCTGGATCTTCAATGTACGCACAATGGGTTCAATGGCTTTGGGCAGCAGTCGGCGAGCCCGCTGGTCATCACAGTCGCCCGAAAGACGGATCGCCATGCGACCTTCGGTCACCGCATCGTGGCTCATCCAGCCATGACCCGCGAGATGCCCCGTGCCATGGTCTGCCTCCACTTGATCGAAAATGATTCGATCAGGCATCACCTGGATGGATCCGCGCATCGATGTCAGCGCCACACGATCATCACCCTCGATGAAATTCAAACTGCGCGGGCGCACCGTGACACGATATGACTCGGGGATATCGCCAGAGGATTCAAAATCAATCTCAGCATCAAAGACACCCGCAGGCTTGTGCGCCTGCCACAAACGTTCGAGATCGCTGCCTTCGGGAGCCAGCGGCGCAAAAAGATCCATCAGATGATCTTCGAAATGAAGTTGCGTGGCTTCCACACGCATTTTTCGATGCGGCCTTTTTGCATCGGACCAGTCGAACACGCCCGAAGAAACCACGAGACCTTCTGCACGCGAGCCCGACAATTGTTCGATCTCGACACGATCACGCCGCAGCCGCAAACGACCTTCCACATCCGTCAATTCAAACTGCCCGCCGCCGGGCCGAAGACGCCCGCCGAGAATATCCACCATGATGGCCAGATCCACATGGCCGGTTTCATCCAGAAAGATCTCACCCGAGGCATCCACTTTGCCTTCCGGGCGTAAACGACGCATCCAGATATTGGCGTCGGTATCGCGCTTGCTGATCACATCGATCAACAGGTCATCCATCGGCAGCGCCACAATGGCCAGCTGAAGCCGCGGATCAGACCCGCTCGGCGTCAGATCCACACGACCTTCCAGGCCGATGGTGCCGCCACGCCATCCGTCTGCCCGAACATTTTCCAGGCGCGCGTGATCCGACGCAAAAACCAGATGGCCGCTTTTTACACGAAGGGGATAAGGAAAGTCGCGTACCATGGCACTGGCTTCAACCAGCTCCAAATCCACATGCACATCGGTCTCGCGCTTGCCCGCAACGTGTTCAATGCGAATCACCGCATGGCATCGACCCCCCAATTCAAAGGGGCCGTCTTCTCCATTCAAATGGCCGTGCGCTTTGAGTCGGGCGTGTTCAGTCCGACTGAAAAACAGATCGAGTACTTTTCGCGTGTTTTCCGGCAGGGCCTGATACAGCGCATCATCAAACGGCAGATCCCGTGCCCGCACCGTGAGTTCGACCTTGCCATCGAGCCCCAGCAAACCGCTGACGCTGGCCACGGCGCCGCTCGCGGTATCGGCCTCGAGGTTCTTGATGCGCACACCGAAATCCGAACCGAACTCGATCAGCCCATGCGCATTGGTCAGCGCATAAGGGAACATTTCAAGCAAGCCGCGGCCATCCAGGAATTCCGCCACACCGCGATAACCGATCGGTCCGCCCGGCGTGCGGCGCCAGAAAGACGTATTCACGATCACGCGAGCATTGGGTGAAATGGCGGCGAACAGGCGCTGCGCTTCTTCCGGCAGTGCGGCGAGATATTGCGGTTTCTCCGTAATTTCAAATGGCTTGGTTTTCAACGTCAGTTCAAAAGGCGCTTCGGGACCGTAACCGTTGATGCGCCCCTTGATTTCGTACCGCAATTCATCCACGCGCCCTGACAGATCCACCTCCACGTGTTCCGGCGTAAAACTGAATGTGCCCTTCACATCCGCCATGCGCGTGCGATACATCTTTGTCGAGAACTCCGGCAGCACCAGAGACCCATCCGAAATCCGTCCCGCCACCGTGGCTTCATGATTCGACGCGTAATCCAACTGCACTTCTTCAAGCACACCACCCGGTTCATGCGCCAGCCACCAGTCCAACACGCGACCAGGCAGGAGATGCACATAGGGACTGTCCAGGGCAAGACGTGGAACCTTGGCATGAATCGCGCCTTGCGTCGGATCCAGCGTGCCCGTCAATTGAATCGGATATTCGGGAACTCGCTCGCCCTCAAGGGTCTGTTCCTGAAATTCAAAGCGGTATTGACCGATTTGCTTCGGATCCGGCTCCAGCCGTCCGCGAATCGGCAACACACCCATTTCCTGATAACCCGAAGTCCCCACGCGCCCGCAACGCAAACGCCCGCGCTCGATACGCACCATCGGCAGTCGGGCAATCTGATCGGTGCCGGCTCCTGCACCGGTTTCACTCGGCACCGCCAACCGCTGAAACGCATAACTCCCATCTGCCATTTCCGTCAGCGACAATACCGGCCCCACCAGATCCACACTCATCAGGCGCAGTGGACCGCCGCCCCATGTGGAAGGATCCACACGCACGGCCACACGATCTCCGGAAAACACTTCAGCCGCTGCACCCGGTAGCGCCGGATCATTCGGAACACTCAGGCGCACCTGATGAAGATCGACGCGTCCATCCAAATGCAGGTGACCGGCTTCCACTTGTGCCGAAGCGCCAGTGAGCGATTCGAGCATGAGTTCGGCGAGTGCCGCAACACGCCCCGGCCGTGTGAAAAACCAAATCGCCGCAGCGCCCAGCAACAACATTACAACGCCCAGAAGACCCAGGCGCTTGATCCATTTTCGAAAGCGAGATGGAGATGGCACGGACGATGACGACAACACAAAACTCCTCCCGACCCGAACCACTTTCATTGTACCACCGAACCGGCTGCCTCTTCATGCCAAAGCCGCTATGCTGTTTGCCATGGCAGCTTCAACCGGATTACAACGGATTAAACTGATCGGGCGCGGCAATCATCGCCCTGCTCACTGCGGTGGTGATGTTTCAAAACCGAGCCTCCATCGAAACGCACATTTTGTTCGTCACCGTGACCATGCCTCGGTTCGTCCTGCTGCTGACCACCACACTGATCGGCTTCGCCCTCGGCGTGGCCCTCACGATGATGTGGCTGCACAAGCGCTGAAGCGCCGGCCCTGATAAATCTCCAGATCCGCCAGCGCCTGCTCGCGCACCGGTTCGGGGATCACCGCTGTGCGCACCTGATTCAGAAACACACCCACGGGCACACTGACCTGGCGCACCACACCGTGCCGGGCCAGCAGTCGCTCAGCGCGATCCAGCCGCGCAATCAACTGCTCGGCCTCGGCCGATCGCTTGAGTGCGGCCGCCGGACCGCGCCACTGCCGCCATCAATCGCTCGC
>CALOAZ010000094.1:0-5658 GCA_942491355.1 uncultured Phycisphaeraceae bacterium | reverse complement strand
CTCAGCGACAAGTTGATAACGCTTCTCTCTGTATCTGGAGATATATAGCAATCCTGACCGGTTATGTCGATCCCACGGACCATGGCCCCCAGGGCCTCTTTCGCTCGACCGTGGAACCGTTCGGCCGGCACCAGAAAACCGCCAATTCCCTGGTGCGTTCGCCGATAATTGTATTGCTCAACCCAGTTTTCCATGGCCTGTTGTAGGGTCGATAATTGCTTCAGCAGCCTCGCACAGAGGCTGATTCTGCGGGAGAGCGTCCATGGCCGAATCCGATCGCCAATTCTTCAGTCTGGATGAAGCCAATCACGCGCTGCCGTATGTTTCCCGCGTGACCCAGGACATTCAGACGGCCTATCGGCATGCGGTGGCCCTTCAGGAAAAACTCGAATCGCTCGCAGGCGAAGAAGACGAACTCGACCGACTCACCGATGCGTACGAAGATGCGGTGGATCGACTCAATCGCTGTGTCGATGAGTTGCATCTGACCGGCGCTGAACTAAAGGATTACGATCTGGGATTGGTGGATTTTCCGGCGCATCATGATGGCCGTGAAATCTGCCTGTGCTGGAAGATCGGCGAAGCCCGCATTGGTGCCTGGCATGAAGCCGATTCGGGTTATTCCGGTCGTCGCGATGTGGCGCTGCTTCAGGCAGCTCCTGTGGCCGAATGATCTGGAATGGTTTAGCGCAAAGCTTTGCGCTGGGCCGCAATCAATTTCTTGATACCTGAGGTGGCCAGATCCAGCAGCCGGTCGAGCTGTTTGCGATCGAAATTGGCGCGTTCGCCGGTGCCTTGCACTTCGATGAATCGCCCTTTGTGATCCATGACCACATTCATGTCGACTTCGGCGGTGCTGTCCCACGCGTAGTCGAGATCGAGAACGGGTGTGCCGTCGACGATGCCGACGCTCACGGCGGCAATCGGTCCGAGGATGGGGTTCTTTTCGAGCATGCCGCGCTTCTGCGCGTGCGTGACCGCATCGGCGAGTGCGACGAAGGCACCGGTGATCGAAGCGGTGCGCGTGCCGCCGTCGGCGCTGAGCACATCGCAGTCACAGAAGATCGAAACACCCGGCATTTTGGTGAGATCGACCGCGGCGCGCAGGCTGCGACCGATGAGGCGCTGGATCTCGGTGGCGCGGCCGTCGGTACGGCGGGATTTCCGGTCGGGGGTCGAGCCGGGCAGCATGTTGTATTCGGCGGTCACCCATCCTTGCGGGGGATTGGCCCGTTCCATCCACGGGGGGACATCGGTGCTCACGTGGGCAGTGCAAAGCACGCGGGTATTGCCCTGTTCGATCAGGACGCTGCCGGGGGCGGCGGTGGGGAAACCTCGCTGGATGGAGAGCTTGCGCAGTTGATCCGGGCGACGACGGGTGGTTCGGGTCTTGGCCATGCGGCGAACCATACCCGGCCCGTCCCGGATCGCCAAACCCCGGATGGGAGGTTCCGGACCGCAAAATTCGGGCCCGGCCGCTTGACCGCGGCACGCCGGTCGGTATGGTTATTCCCTTCTCTGGAGCGGGTTGCGTCGCGATCCCCCGTTTCAGACCCGAGTCTCACCGGCCCTTCGGTGCATCGGGCGTGTCCGGCGTCATGTGATGCCGGGCCGCAATTTGTTCGCGAATGCAATACCACTACGGCGCGGCCGAAGTGGTTTTCGGCAATCCTTCGCCCCATCTGTGATGAGAGGGAACGACCATGGCTGCGGAATCCACTGCCATTCTGAATCTGAGCAAGGCCGGCAAACTTGACGGCCTGACGCGCACGCGCAACTTCGGTATTGCCGCTCATATCGACGCCGGTAAAACCACCGTGACCGAGCGCATCCTTTATTACACCGGCAAGATTCACAAGATGGGTGAGGTGCATGATGGCACCGCCACAACCGACTTCCTTCAGGATGAGCAGGAACGCGGCATCACGATTCAGTCAGCCGCGACCTACTGCGAATGGAAGCGTTACGACCAGGATTTTCGCCTGAACCTCATTGATACGCCCGGCCACGTCGACTTCACCATCGAAGTCGAGCGATCGCTGCGTGTGCTCGACGGCGCGGTGGCGGTGTTCGACGGTAAAGAAGGCGTCGAAGCGCAGTCCGAAACCGTTTGGCGTCAGGCCGACCGCTACGGCGTGCCGCGCATCTGCTTCATCAACAAGATGGACAAGCTCGGCGCCGATTTTGAATACAGCTTCGGCACGATCATCGATCGTCTGGGTGCCAATCCGATTGCGGTGCAGTTCCCGATCGGTGCCGGAAACGACTTCCGCGGCATCATCGACCTGATTGAGATGAAGGCCTTTATTTACGATACATCTGAAGACGGATCGACCTGGACCGAGACCGACATTCCTGAGGATCACAAGGATAAGGCCGAGGAATGGCGTCAGATGCTCGTGGAAAAAGCCTCCGAGCTGGATGAAGCTCTGACTGAAAAGTTCATCATGGAAGAAGAGATCTCGGCCGATGAGATCCGATCGGCGCTGCGTAAAGGCACGCTCGTCGAAGCCTGCTACCCCGTGCTTTGCGGTTCGGCCCTGAAATACATCGGTGTGCAACGTCTGCTGGATGCGGTGATCGACTTTTTGCCGGCCCCGACCGAAGTGCCCGAAGTGGAAGGGACCGACGTCAAAGACAAGGAAAAGAAGCTCACGCGTCCGCACAGCATCGATGCTCCGTTCTCGGGGCTGGTGTTCAAAGTGGTCAGCGATCACCACGGCGACCTGACTTACACCCGCATCTATTCAGGCAAGCTGGCCAAAGGCACCCGCGTGATCAATCCGCTCAACGGGCGCAAGGAAAACGTCAGCCGCATTTATCAGATGCATGCGAACAACCGTGAAGCTCTTGACGAGGCAACCGCAGGCATGATTGTGGCCTTGATCGGCTTGAAGAATTCGAGCACGGGTGACACGCTGTGTGATCAGGACGATCCGATCGTTCTCGAACGCATGGATTTCCCCGAGCCCGTGATCAGCATGAGTATCGAGCCGAAGGCGGCCAACGATCGCGAGAAGCTCGTGGACGCGCTGTTGACCATCAACCGCGAAGATCCGAGCTTCCGTTTCACGGTGAATGAAGAAACGGGTGAAACGATTATCGCGGGCATGGGCGAACTGCATCTGGATATTGTCCAGACCAAGATCAGTCGTGACATGAAGATCGGAATTCAGACCGGCAAGCCGCGCGTGTCATACCGTGAAACCATCACGAAAAAGGCCGAAGTCAAGCACGTCTACAAGAAGCAGACCGGCGGTCGCGGTCAGTTCGCCGATGTCACGATCACCATCGAGCCGTACTCCGCCGAGCAGGCCGAAGCGGATGCCATCAAGTTCGAAGACCAGTTCGCCTTCCAGAACAAGATTTCCGGTGGTTCGGTTCCCAAGGAATACATCCCCTCGGTCGAATGGGGTTGCCGTCAGACCTCCAAGAGTGGTGTGTTGGCCGGTTATCCGCTTCAGGGCGTCAAGGTCTGCCTCATCGATGGTTCTTACCACGACGTCGACTCCTCGCAGCAGGCCTTCGAAACCTGCGGTTCGATGGCCTTCAAAGAGGTCGTCCGCAAGGCCGGTCCGGCCATTCTCGAACCCATCATGAAGGTGGTGGTGACCACCCCCGAAGAATTCGTAGGCAATATCACCGGCGATCTGAGCTCGCGACGCGGCATGATCGTCGGGCAGAGCCAGCGCGGCAATACCACGCTGGTTGAGGCCGAAGTGCCCCTGAACGAGATGTTCGGTTACGTGACCTCGCTTCGCGGCATGACCCAGGGTCGCGCGTCGAGCACCATGGAGCCGCTGGATTACCGTCAGGTTCCGAATAACCTGGCCGAAGAGATCCTCGCCGGCAAGCGTTGATCCAGTCATGTTTTGCTAAAAATTGAAAAGGGCGCGTCCCGAAGGTGGACGCGCCCTTTTTAGATGGGCACAATAAGAGCGATCGCCCGGCTCCCGGGCGCGGATGGACATGCGATGCAGCTCATGACGTGGCCTATGGGTCGGATGGGCAGCCGCTTCGGCCTGCTGTTTGAGCCGGCCCATCGGCGGGTCATGCACTCGGCCCTCGGTCGGTTTCTGGATCAGCCGCTGGACTTGGCGGCGGGTCTGGTCGATCCGGAGGGTGTCGAGCGGGTTCTGCCGTTCACCCAGACCGGTGAAGTTTTACACGCCTGCGAACAATTTGATCGTGTGAATTCCGTGACGTTCAGCGGCATTGATCAGCGTCACGGCTTGCGCTTTGAATTGAACATTCACAGTCCGTTTTATCCGCAGGATGAAACGCTTTGTCTCATGCCTTGTTTTTACGTGGAGCTTCGCGTCAGCCGCGCCCCCAAAGTGCGTTTGAGGCAGTTTGCAGATCCGCCCAAGAAAGTCCGCCTCTTTCTCCGCTTCAAGCGCCCTGAAACCGAATTCAAGGTCGAGAAGGGCCGTATCGATCTGTCGTATGACGTCGCGCTCGATCCGCGCTATAAAAGCGCCTGCGGCAATGACGGCCGCGTCAGTTCCACCGACAACACGCCATATCTTGAAAACCCGATGACGGCGCATGTGGTTGAGCGTCTGGTGAGTCTCAATCCGGGCACGCGTGTGGCCAAAGGTTCAGACGGTTCAACCGGGTTGACCATTGATCTGCCGGTGACCGAAGCAGGCAGCGGTGTGAAGTGGCGTCTGGTATGGGTGGCGCACACTTCGGATCCCGTTTTGCAGTTTCCGAAGGAAAAAGCGGTTTTTCGCTACAACCAACACTGGCCCGATCTGGATGCGGTGGTCAAGCATGCGGTGGCCACGCGCGATGACAATCTTCTGTTGTCGCGTCGATTTGAAAAACTCATCGAACAGACGCCGCTGAATCACGGCCGTCGTCATCTACTGGACATGGCTTTTCAGAGTTATCTCACCAACACCTTCTGGTGCGATACCGAGAGCGGTCGCGAATGGTTCAGCGTGCTCGAAGGCACGAGCATGTACCACTCGCCGGTCGATGTGGATTACAACTTTTCGATGTTTTATTTCGTGCTCTGGCCGCGTCTGCTGACGCTTACTTTTGACGCCTGGGCCGAGCATGTGGTGGATCACAAGCCCTCCGGCGGCGCGATCCAGAATCACGACATGGGTGCGGGGGTGATGGTCACCGGCGAAGCCTTCGATCACTCGATGCCTGTGGAAGAAAACTGCAATCATCTGCTTTTGCTGCAGACTTATGCGCATTGGACCGGCGATCTGGAGCCGGTGCGCCGCCATGTGGACATTGTCCGCAAGCTGGCGGGATATCTCTTGTGGACCGATCGGGATCAGAGCGGTTTTCCCTCCGAGGGTTCGGTCAACACGCTGGATGACGGATCGGGCGCGGTGCAATACGCCCGCAAGCAGACTTATCTGGCGATCAAGCGAGCCGCGGGGCTCTCGGCAGCCGCCGACCTGATTTCACGCATCGGCGGCAACGATGATGTGGTGGAAAAATGCCGTCTCGAAGCAGCCGGTGCCGTGACCAAGATCGATCAGGCCGCGTGGCTCGGCGATCATTACGCGGTGACGGTCGATCGTGACAGCCACGGCATGTTCGATGCGTGGACCGGCGAAGATCGTCCCACCGAGGCGATGCGCGGCTGGGATGATTATTCGATTTACACCACGAACGGATTGCTGCTGCCGATGA
>CALOAZ010000093.1:0-7609 GCA_942491355.1 uncultured Phycisphaeraceae bacterium | reverse complement strand
GGGTTGGGAAATCTTTTACAATTAATTACAAAGAGCGCCGCAGCTACTGCAGCTGATCGATCAGCTCGGCCACTGAACCCAGCACCTGGCCGGGCACAAAGGGATATTTGTCGATCTCGGCGCGCTCGGTGACGCCGCTCAGGACCAGGCAGGTCTGCATGCCGCTCTCGGTGCCGGCCAGCATGTCGGTGTCCAGGCGGTCGCCGACCATGGTGGTTTCGGCCGAGTGGGCTCCCAGTTTCTCGAGTGCATAACGCATCATGAGCGGGTTGGGCTTGCCCAGGAAGTAGGGCTGCTGGCCGGTGGCGGCCGTGATCAGGGCTGAGACCGCACCGCAGGCCGGTTCGATGCCCTTTTCGGTCGGGCCGGTGACGTCCGGGTTGGTGGCGATGAAGCGCGCGCCTTTTTTGATCAGGTTGACGGCCGTGGTGATGTTTTCGAAGCTGTAGGAGATGGTTTCGGCCACCACCAGCCCGGCTCATGAACATGTTCAAGAAAATCGCCGGCGGTTTTGCGCCAGCGCGGCCCTTGCGGCTGCTCCTGCGCGGGCTCAGGAATTCGTCACCAATCCCATCGAAGCGCGCATCGCCAAAGGTTCTGTGGCGGTTCAATTGACGCCCGTGGCCGAAGGTCTGGGCTCACCGGTTTGGGGCACCGCTCCGGCAGGTGATGCCCGACTGTTCATCGTGGATCAGTTCGGCCAGGTACGCATCGTCAAAGATGGCAAGCTGCTGGATAAACCCTTTCTCGATGTCACGGCGCATCTCACTAAATTGAAACCCGGCTTCGATGAACGCGGCTTGCTCGGTCTCGCTTTTCATCCGGGCTTTTCCGATCCAAGCAGCCCTGGTCATCGCAAGCTGTACACCTACACGTCCGATGCGAATGAAGGCGCTGCTGATTTCACCGTCAAGATGGTCGCCTTTATCAATGGCAAGGAGATTCTCCCTGCCCGCGAAGTTCGATCACCAGAGTGTGATCACCGAGTGGTTGGTGCGTGCTGACAACCCAGATGAAGTGGATCCCGCAAGCCGACGCGTGGTGCTGCGTGTCGACGAACCGCAGTTCAATCACGACGGCGGAGCGATCGCTTTCGGCCCCGATGGGTTTCTCTACATCAGCTTCGGCGATGGCGGTGCGGGCAACGATTTCGGCCCCGGTCACTCATTGGGAGGCAATGGTCAGGACACCAGTAATATTCTGGCGACCATCAGTCGCATCGATCCGCTGGGCAAATCGGGTGCGAAAAGCGCCAATGGCCAGTATTCGATCCCGGCCGACAACCCGCTGGTGGGCAAGGACGGCTTGGATGAAATCTGGGCCTGGGGTCAGCGCAATCCCTATCGCATGAGCTTCGATTCCAAGACCGGCGATCTGGTGGTGGCCGATGTGGGTCAGGAGATGGTCGAAGAGATCAACTTGATTCAGCGTGGCGGCAACTATGGTTGGCCGGTGATGGAAGGTCCCTACTTCTTTGTGCAGCAGGCCCCCAAGGGCAAGAACACTTTGAAGAATGCCCCCGATGGTGTGGATCCCTCCAAATTCATCGGTCCCGTTGCGATGTACGATCACGATGACGGCATCAGCATCACCGGCGGATTCGTGTATCGCGGCAAGGCGATTCCCGCGCTGCAGGGGTATTACGTGTTCGGTGAGTGGAATGCCGTCGAAGTGGTGGAAGAAGGCGGTAAAACCAAACGCAAGGATCTCGGCGGCCGTTTGTTTTATGCCGACCTGAAAAAAGGCGAGATTCTCGAATTCCAGGGTGCCGGCGCGATGGAACGCATCGCCGGTTTTGGTCAGGATTCCGCCGGTGAGCTGTACGTGTTGACCAACAACGGTTCGAGCCCCGTCGAGAAAGATGGCAGTCGCGCCTCGGGCGGCAAGGTTTGGAAAATCCAATCGAAATGATGGCGCGGGCACACGATGTGCGCGGTCGGATCAAAGATTCTGATGCCTCATCTTGCCAAGTCGATCTTTCGGCGTGGCAAGGTGAGGCATCGCCCGTTATAAAAGCATCCCCATGCAAATCGATCCGACTTATATTCCCGATGTGAAAGTGCTCACACCGAAAGTGCATTCGGATGATCGCGGATATTTCATCGAGACCTACAGTGAGCGTGTGATCCGCGCCGCCGGAATTGCCGAATTGTTTGTTCAAGATAACCACACTTACTCGCGCGATACGGGTGTGGTGCGCGGTCTGCACTTTCAAAAGCCGCCCCATGCTCAAGCCAAATTCGTGCGCGTGATTCGCGGGGCTATTCTGGATATCGCGGTCGACATCCGGCGCAGCTCCCCCACCTTCGGTCAGCATGTGGCGGTGGAGTTGAGTGAAGAAAACCGTCGGCAGATCTTCATCCCCGCCGGTTTTGCTCATGGCCTGGTCACGCTCCTGCCCAATACCGAGGTGCTTTACAAAGTCTCGGCGCTTTATGCGCCCGATTGCGACTGCGGCATTCTGTGGAATGATCCCGCGCTCGGGATTCAGTGGCCGGTGGGTTTGGATCAGGCAATCTTGTCAGAGAAGGATCGCAAGCAGCCACTGCTCAGTGAATCGCAGGATTTGTTTGAGTGAATCGCTCGGGTTATCTCACCGCTCGGCATACTGCTTGTCGTAATAATGCGATACGCCCCGCTCTTGACGCGCTGCCACCAAGGCTGATTGTCCACGAACCACTTCACCGTTTGTTCCAGCGCGACCCGGCCACGCAGAGCGCGTGGGCTGCCAGCCGAGTTCGTTGCGATCTTCGTCGCATCGATCGCGTAACGCAGATCGTGGCCCAGGCGATCCTTCACTGGCTGGATGCTGTCGTGGTCCTTGCCCATGAGCGCGAGGATGGCATGCGTGAGTTCCAGATTGGTTCGCTCGTTGTTGCCGCCGATGTTGTACACCTCGCCCGCTTTGCCGCGTTCCAGGACGGTGAGCACAGCTTCGCATGGTCGTCGACGTGAAGCCAGTCGCGCACGTTCAGGCCGTTGCCGTAGAGCGGGACTTTCTTGCCTTCGATCAAATTCGTGACGAACAGCGGAATGACTTTTTCGGGGAACTGATTCGGCCCGAAATTATTCGAGCAGCGTGTGATGCACGCGTCCAGTCCGAAGGTCTTGTGATACGAACGCACGATCAGATCGCTCGCCGCTTTGCTGGCAGCATACGGGCTGTTGGGGCGAATCAGTGAGTCTTCGGTGAACTTCACTTCCGGCCGATCGAGCGGCAGACTGGCCGTAGACCTCGTCGGTGCTGACATGCACGAAGCGTCCTTGATCGACGCGCACGGTCGCGCGGTGCCGCGTCGAGCATGTGCTGGTGCCGCCGACATTGGTACGAATGAACGGTCCCGAATCCAGAATCGATCGATCCACGTGGCTTTCTGCGGCGAAATGCACCACGGCATCGCAGTCGGCCATGGCCGACGTCACATCATCGATCTGAGTGATATCGCCGCGCACGAATCGGTGTCGTGGTTCATCGACCAGGTCGGCGAGGTTTTCGAGATTGCCGCAATAGGTCAGCGCATCGAGGTTCACCACTTCGACGGTCGGGCGTTCGCGCAGGAGCAGGCGAATGAAATTGGACCCGATGAATCCCGCGCCACCAGTCACCAGAATACGATTGAATGCCATCTTCGGAATACTTCCTTGGGAAAATCAGTGAATGGGATGGCCCACCGGGCCAGTGCTGACGGCGCATCCGTCATGCCGGTGGTTGGAACCGCCTTCGGCGACGAATTGGTTGGCGCGATGCAGGCTTTCGAAGGTGCCTGCATCGGTCCACCATCCTTCGAGAATGTCGTAATTCAGATCGCCGCGATTCAGGTAGTAATTGTTGACGTCGGTGATTTCGAGTTCGCCGCGATCGGATGGTTTCAGTGTTTTACAGACCTCGAACACATCGTTGTCGTAAAAGTAGATGCCGGTGACCGCCAGATTGGACGGCGGGTCTTTCGGCTTCTCGACGATGCGTTTGACGCGTTCGCCTTCGAATTCGGCCACGCCGAAGCGTTGGGGATCCGGCACTTCTTTAAGCAGAATACGTGCGCCCGAATTCTGCGCTGCAAAGGCTTTTGCAGCGGCATGCACATTGTGCTCGATGATGTTGTCGCCGAGAACGACGCAGATGCGGCCACCGTCGGCAAAATCCTCAGCGAGCTTGAGGGCATCGGCGATGCCGCCCTCGCCTTCCTGATACGTGTATTCCAGATGCGTGAGGCCGAGCTGCTTGCCATTGCGCAGCAGTTTCAGAAAGTCACCTGCATGCTCACCGCCGGTCACGATCAACACTTCGGTGATGCCGGCGTTGATGAGCATCTGGATCGGGTAATAAATCATCGGCCGGTCATAAATGGCCAGCAGATGTTTGTTGGTGACGAGCGTCAGAGGTCGCAGCCGGGATCCAAGGCCGCCTGCAAGAATCACGCCTTTCATATCGATACCCCTGCAATGAACTTGGCGGACGGTGTGGCACGGTATGTCATGACCGATGACGACGTGCAGGCCATTTTAGCCTTCAGTGCCGAACGATGTGCTAATGTCGGCTTATTTCAGGGCACCTGTTTCGTGCAGTTTCCAGAAGGCGGCGGGCGCCATGCGTCCGTCGAAAGAAGTCCCGATTTCCTGAAGACTGCTCATGCCTTTGGCGACATCCAGGCCGGTTGTGATTTTGGCTGGATCGACGATCAGTCGTGTGAGTTTTAGATTAGCCAGCGGCGAGAGATCGGTGACGGGCGTGTCGCCGATGTGCAGGCGTTGAAGGCCCGGCACGCGCGATAGTGGCGAGAGATCGGTGACTTTCGTGCCCTGCAGGGTGAGGCTGGTGAGCGGGCGACGGGCCAGCACACGGATGTCGCTGATGGCGGTATCGTTCAGCCAGAGCATTTCAACAGGCATGGATTCCAGAGCGGCCAGATCGGTCACCTGTGTGCCCTGCAAATTCAATTCGCGAATTGGCATGCCGAGAATCGGACTCAGATCCTTCACCGGCGCAAGATTCAGGCGCAAGGTCACCAGATGCATGCCGCGCAGAGGCGACAGATCGCTGACTTTGGTTTCTTCAATCAAAAGGCCCTCAAGCGGTACATCTGCAATCGGGGTCAGATCCTCGACCGGACATTTCATCAGGTCGAGCGCCTTGAACGAGAGTCCCTTGAAAGGCGAAAGATCGCACGCCGGTTTCGGCGAGTACCACTTCGACCAGTTCGCCGTCATCGCCATATCGAAACTGACCTTTCCCGTTGTAGTCAGAATTGGCTGCTTTGATGCGCGCGTGCAGTTCGTCGGCCGGGATTTTCGGCGCCACGGGCGCGGGAGCTTCGGCGGTGGGTGTGATTGCGGCATTCGGCAATGTGGCGCCGGTCTCTGTGGATTTGGGCGGCGTTTCATCGCAGCCCAGCAGCAGGCAGATGGCCAAAGTCAGCGTCAGTTTGAGGATGTTCTGCAATGGAAGCTCCCGAATGCGGTGAAGGGTCGGCATTGTAATGAGGATTACCTGGCACAGGGGCTTGCGGGATTGTTTTCTGGCGAAGGTATTGACGTAACACATGTACTTGCAAAACATTGCACACGTCATCCTCCATCGACGACAAGCGGCATGGCGACGGTTGGTCATCTTAAAGCATTAATATGAAATGACTTGAATCATATTTAAGATTTGAATTTCGGATCACATGATCAAGCCATGTCATCTTTATTCACGTTTCATATCAGTTGAAATCAGAATGAAAGTTGTCGAATTCTGCATGCACAACCTGTGATTCACAGCGTAGTTGCCGCTGTGTGTGTTTCCCGGGGCCTCTGCCAGACCATCCATCGGCCACGATCAGATGTCCAGAGCGATCTTCTCCCACGGGATACACCCGTGAGAGGCCGCGACACAGGTGTCGCAGATTGTGGCCTGATGAAGAGTCCGGGAGATGGAGCACGGATGATGCTGCACCATCGTGGTCTGGTTGGGACCTGTCTTGGATTGGTGACCTCACTGATCCTGAGTTCTCAGGTCAAGTCGGCGGATCCCGAAGCGGTGATCAAGGGTCCGATCCCTGTCGAGACCGTCAAACTCAATCGCCCCATCGATTACAACATCGATATCAAACCCATCCTGAAGAAGAATTGCGTAGCGTGCCACTACTGGCAAAGACGCCGACGCCGATCTTTCGCTTGAAACCGTCAAGGCAATGCTCACCGGCGGTGAGTCGGGTACGGCTATCAAGCCGGGCCATGGCGGCGAAAGTTTATTGCTAAAAGCGGCGGCGCATGAATCCAAGCCGCATATGCCGCCGGCGAAGAACAAGGTGGATGCCAGGCAGCTGACTTCACGCGAACTGGGCCTGTTGAAGCTCTGGATTGATGAAGGAGCCAAAGGCCCGCAGACCACCGCGCTGCAGGCGCCGCAGTGGCAGAAGCCGCCTGAGCGATGGGATGCCATCTACGCAGTCTCTGCCACAGCCGATGGTCAATTCGTGGCTTGTGGACGCGCCGGACGCATTTACATTTATCACGTCCCTACGCGTCAACTGGTGCATCAGGCCATTGATGATCAGGTGCATAAGCAGCATGAGACGGCACCCGTCGATGCCGCGCATCTCGATGCGGTTCAATCGCTGGCCTTCAGTGCAGATGGTCACTGGCTGGCCTCCGGCGGGTTTCAGACAATCAAGCTCTGGGAACGCGTGGATGAACAGCAAAGCGTGCAGATCCAACTCCCGCGTCCGATCAAAGATGCGCGCGGCATGGCCGTCAGTCCCGATGGCAAATGCCTTGCGGTGGCATGGGACGACCATGTGATTCGTCTTTTTGATCTGGCCCAGGGCAACATGCTCGGTGAAATGCCCGGCCATGGCGGCGATGTGAATGCCCTAGCTTTTTCAAAGGATTCTGCGCGACTGGTCACGGCGTCGGCCGACAAGACGATTCGCTTCTGGTTGGTGGCTGAACGTAAGGAACTCCGCGTCATCCAGACACCGCACGTGCTCTGGGCGACAGCCTGGGTGGATGATCATCGCGTGGCGGTGGCCGCTGAAGACAATGTGATCCGTGTGTGGGATTTCAATGCGGACGACAAGCAGACACCTGCAGAGCTCAAGGGTTCCGGCGGCAAAGTGCTGTGGATGACACCGCTGGATGACAATCAACTGCTGCTTTCTTCCGGCGATGAGGTCAGCGCGCTGTGGGATGTCAATGGCACAAAGATGACGCGCGAATTCAATCACCGGGGCGACAAATCAGTCAGGCCGTGGCGAGTTCGTCGCGTGAATATTTTGTCACAGTGGGTCAGGATAAAAAGGCCGCTGCTGGAAATCAGACGGCAAGCATATACTGCTGACGAAACCGATGCTCCCGCCCTGGATGCCAAGAACGAAGCTCTGGGCATTGACCCGATTCCTGCAGAGCGAATCGCAGTATCAGGAAAAACGCGTTCAGGATTCGGAGAAGTCGCAGCAGGCCGAAGCTGAAGCGATCAAGCAATCGAAAAACGCGATCACCACGGCTGAAAAAGAATTGGGCGAGAAGCAAAAAGCCCACGAAGCGGCGGCAAAAGAGCGACAGGATACCGGAGCCGCCGTGCGCAGGCCAATCAGCAACTCGAGAAAGCAACTGGCAACATTAAAGC
>CALOAZ010000092.1:0-3863 GCA_942491355.1 uncultured Phycisphaeraceae bacterium | reverse complement strand
CCTGTCGCACATTTCGTGGCGCACCCCACAACCCCGTCGGCATGGAATTGAATCCAAAGCAATTGTTCGATCGCCTGTTTCGCGGCCGCAAGGTTTACCGGCCCATCTGGGGCAGCGATGCCGAAGCACAGGAATCCGAACGGACTCAGAAAACCGAGAAACCGGATTCGCTTGAAACCAGTGTGATCGATCTGATCCGCGAAGACGCCCAGAGTCTCGCGGGCCGACTCGGTTCAAACGACCAGCGCAAACTCGATGAATATCTCGACGGCCTGCGCAGCATCGAGAAGCCGCATCGAAATGGCCTCGCGCGAAGGCGGCGCGCATTACCGCGAAGGCTTCGACGAAAAGAAAGTCCGCGGCAAGTACAGCAAAATCCCGCAGGTGATCATTCCGGATGGCAAAGGTATTCCGGACGATTACGCCGAACACACGAATCTCATGCTCGATCTGATGACCATCTCATTTCAGACCGACACCACGCGCGTGGGCACGTTCATGTTCTCCAATGAGAAGTCCGGACGTTCCTATCCGAATATCGGTGTGCCCAGCTCACACCACTCGATCTCGCATCACCGCGACCAAAAAGAAAATCTCGACAAACTCACCAAGCTCAACACCCATCACATGGAATTGTTCGCACGCATGCTCAAACGCATGAGCGAAACCCACGAAGGCACCAGCACACTGCTCGACAACATGGTCATCTGTTATTGCTCGGGCATCAGCGACGGCAACCGCCACAACCACGACAACCTGCCGGTGGTCCTCGCCGGCGGCGGTGGTGGCTCGCTCAAGGGTGGGCGCCACGTGGCTTACGGCAAGAAAACGCCGATCTGCAACCTTTATCTGGAAATGCTGGCCCGCGCCGACGTGCCCATGAACAAATTCGGAGACAGCGACGGCCGCCTGCCCGGTCTGGCATAAATCCCGCATCGAACCCCGCACGCCCAACCGCTATCATGGATGACCCAGCGCGAATGGCGCGCCCCACCCGACCCGCCCTCCAAGACTCAGACACTTGCCATGATCAATCGTCCATGCCTGTTTGTGATGGTGGCGACGTCAGCGCTCGGCACCGCCTTGATCGCCGAAGACGCCCAACTGTCCTTTACCAAGGACGGCAAGCCGCTGCTCGAAACCTACTGCTACGGCTGCCACAACCCGGAAAAGAAAAAAGCCGACCTCGATCTCACGGCCTTTACCGCCGAAGATCAAGTTGCAAAAAATCGCAAAGTCTGGACCACGGCGCTCGACATGGTCCGGCACAGCGAAATGCCGCCTGAAGAAAAGAAACAGCCCAGCGCCAAAGAGCGCGAAATACTGGGCAACTGGATCGAACAGGCCCTCAACGCCCTCGACTGCAAAAAACTTCAGGAACCGGGGCAGGTCACCATCCGGCGACTCAACCGCGCCGAATACAACAACACCATGCGCGATCTGTTGGGCTTGGATCTGCGTCCGGCCGATGACTTCCCCTCAGACGATGTCGGCTACGGGTTCGACAACATCGGTGAAGTGCTGTCGATGCCGCCGCTGTTGATGGAGAAGTATTACAACGCCACACAACAGATTCTGGATCAGGCCATCGTGCCCGAACCTGTCGATCAGCGTTATGTCGCGGCAAAGATGACCGCCACGTCCGAAGGCGCTGCGCCGGCTGAAAAAGATAAACCGGCACCTGCGGGCCATTTGGTCGAAGGGGAATCGGTCATTTTCATGGGTAAAGGTGAAGTGGCGATTGATGTGAACCTGCCGACCGACGGGCGCTACATCCTCAAAGCCAGCGCCTCCGGATTAAAAGCCGGCAATGCCCCGGTACGCATGGGCCTGATGCTCGATGGCAAAATCGAAAAGGGCTTCAGCGTCACCGGCGATTTCGGATCCGAACGCGAATTCCAGGCTCCCATTAAATCCGAAAAGGGCAATCACACCATTGCTGTTTCATTTCTCAATCCGTACACCGATGCTCGCGCCCTCGATCCGGCAAAAAAGGATCGCAAACTCAAAGTCGACTGGATCGAGATCTCCGGCCCGATCGTCACACCCACCGCCGCCCAAAAACAGGCGCACCAGCAGATATTCATCGCCGAAGCCGGCAAGGGACTCGACGAGCGACAGGCTGCCGCCAAGGTCATCGAACACTTTGCGTCGCGTGCCTTCCGACGCCCGATCGATTCCGGCACCGTCGACAAACTGATGACGCTGTACGACAAAGCCAAAAGCCAGAAGGCCGGTTATGCCAATGCCGTGCGGCCGATGATCGAGGCCACATTGCTTTCACCGCGATTTCTGTTTCGCATCGAACAGGAAGACACCAAAGCCACCGGCCCTTACCGCGTGGATGAATTCGATCTGGCCGCGCGACTGAGCTACTTCATCTGGTCGACCACACCCGATGACGCGTTGCTCGAACTGGCGTCTGCAAAAAAACTTTCAAATCCGGCCACGCTTGAAAAACAAGTGAAGCGCATGCTGGCCGATCCAAAAAGCCGCGCACTGGCTGAAAACTTCGCCGGCCAGTGGTTTCAGATCCGCAGTCTCGCCGGCCACCGGCCCGATCGAAAAAAATACCCCGAATACACCTCTGATCTGCGTCATGCGATGACTGAAGAAGTCGCGATGTTCATCGATGAGGTGATTCGCGAAGACCGCCCCGTGACGGATCTCATCGATGCCGATTACACCTACCTCAACGAACCCTTGGCTGAACTCTACGAAATCAAAGGCATCAAGGGCCAGCAGATGCGGCGCGTCAAACTCAAGGATCGCAAGCGCGGTGGCGTGATGACGATGGCCAGCGTTCTCACGCTGACGTCCGACCCCGAACGCACCAACGTGCCCAAACGCGGCAAGTATGTGGCCGAAGCCATCCTCGGTACACCGCCGCCACCGCCGCCGCCGGTCGTGCCTGCTCTGGAAGATTCGAAAGACGGCGCCAAGAAAAACGCATCACTGCGCGAATTGCTCGAAGTGCATCGCAAAGATCCCGTCTGCGCCTCTTGCCACGCCAAGATCGACCCACTGGGCTTCGGTCTCGAAAATTACGATCCGCTCGGACGCTGGCGCACCAAGAGCGGCGAGCACACCGTCGATGCCTCGGGCGTGCTGCCCGGTGGCCAGAAATTCGAAGGGCCTGAAGCACTAAAAATCCTGATGGATCGCAAGGATCAGTTCAAACGCAACATGGCCGAGAAGATGCTGACCTATGCTCTGGGCCGTGGCCTAGACTACTACGATGCCTGCGCCACCAAGGACATTCTCGACGCTCTGGATAAAAACAACGATCAGTTTTCGGCCATGGTGATTGCCATCGCCCGGAGTTTTCCGTTCCAGTACCGCAAAAACTGATTTTCCGGGCGATATCCGTAAAATCCGGTCTGAATCGACCTTTACACCGCCCGTCTCACCCGAATATCATGTTTACAGCGCTTTGGACCAAAGCGCGACACGGTGACCTCCACCGGATGAGCCTGCACCCTCGGCAGGCACACACCCTGCACCGCCCCCCGGTGCTCACCCCCGACCAAGGTTCGGAGGAACAATCATGAGCAAGTCCTGGAAGATCGATCGACGCGCCCTCCTTCGCGGTGCCGGTGCCGTCATGGCCCTGCCGCTTTTCGAGGCCATGGAACCCTCCAAAGCCATGGCCGCGCGACGTTCGGGCCCGCCGGTGCGCATGGCCTTTGTGAATGGTCCCCAACGGTGTGAACAACGAGCAGTGGTTTCCGAAGACTGAAGGACGCTTCGCTTTCACCCCCACGCTCAAGCCGCTCGAGCCTTACAAGAACGACATCCTGGTGATGTCCGGCCTGGCGCACGACAAAGCCAATGCCAACGGCGATGGCGCAGGCGACCACGCC
>CALOAZ010000091.1:0-9609 GCA_942491355.1 uncultured Phycisphaeraceae bacterium | reverse complement strand
TCTTTATTCAAACGAAGTTGGATGAGGCGGGCATTGCGCCGCAGGTTGAGGCGGATCGTCGTACTTTACTTCGCCGGTTGAGCTTTGGTCTGACGGGGTTGCCGCCGGAGCCGCAGCAGGCCGATGCATTTCTCGCTGATGCATCGCAAGGTGCTTATGGGAAGTTGGTGGATCAGTTGCTGGCGTCACCGGCGTTCGGCGAGCGGTGGGCGCGACACTGGCTGGATGTGGCGCGGTATGCAGAGAGCTTCGGCTTCGAGCAGGATTATGATCGGCCGAATGCGTGGACTTATCGCGATTTTCTGGTGCGTGCCTTCAATGAAGATCTGTCTTATCGCGATTTTTTGAGATATCAGATCGCCGGTGATGAGATTGCGCCTGAAAACGGGTGGGCCGTGGCGGCGACCGGCTTTCTGGGGGCCGGCGTGTTTCCCACGCAGTTGACTGAAAACGAATTTGAGTCGGCTCGCTATGAAGAACTGGATGACATGCTTTCGACCACGACGACGGCATTTTTAGGGCTCACGGTCGGTTGCGCGCGTTGTCACGATCACAAATACGATCCCATTCGTCAGGATGATTACTACCGAATGGCTGCAGTGTTCGCGACGGCCATCCGGTCGAATGTGTCGCTGGATCTTGGAGATGAAACGCGAAAGCGTGCGGAGTCGCATGACGGCGGAAAGTGGCGACAGCAGCGTGAGGCACTTGAAAAATACGAACAAGGCGCGTTGGTCAAGCAATTTGAATCATGGCTAGAGGCGAAAAAGACAGGAAATTTGCCGAAAGAACTTCATGCGGCACTCGAAAATGCGAGCCGATCAGAGGGTGAGCGCGGACAACTGTTAGATTGGTTCAAGAAGCAGGACAAGCAGTATCAGAATCTTGCTAACGCTGTGGCCGCGCAGCCGGCAGAAGGCCATGTGTTTGCGATGATCACCAGTGAGGGCGTGAAGCCGATTCCGCATCACGCTGATGGGCGAGGGTTTCCGCATTTTTATCCGCAGGTGCATCATCTGCGCCGTGGGGATGTGAAACAGAAAAAAGAAGTGGCGCCGGCTGGATTCTTACCGGTATTGATGTCGGCAAACATTGATGAGTCGGCGTGGCATGTGCCGCCATCGATGGATGGAAAACTCAGTCAGCGGCGCCATGCACTCGCAGACTGGATGACGGATGTGGATCGCGGTGCGGGGCGATTGGCCGCGCGGGTGATCGTCAACCGGCTCTGGCATTGGCATTTCGGTCGGGGGCTGGTGGCCACGCCGAGTGATTTCGGTGTGCAGGGCACCGCGCCCACTCATCCGGAATTGATCGACTGGCTTGCGGGTGAACTTATTCGTGGCGGGTGGAAACTCAAGCCCATTCATCGATTGATCGTGACCAGCGAGGCGTATCGACGTTCAGCCAATCATCTTGCTGCGGCTCAACGTGTGGATCCCGACAACCATCTCTGGTGGCGGATGGAGCGGCACCGGCTTGAAGCTGAGGCCATCCGTGATGCCATGCTTGCGGTCAGCGGCCAGTTGGATCCGACGAGGGGAGGCCCCGGAACCATGAATGAGGGGATGCACCGTCGCAGTCTGTACTTTTTTCTGAAGCGATCCAAGATGATTCCGTCGTTGACGCTGTTTGATTTGCCCGAGCCGCTTTCGGGACAGGGATATCGGAGCAGCACCACCATCGCGCCTCAGGCGCTGATGTTTCTGAACAGTCCACATGTGCGGCACTATGCAGAGGGATTAGCGCGTCGCGCGTCGCACCAAGCGGATCGCGCCAAGACGCTTGATGCGGTGTATCGCACGGCGCTGTTTCGCGAGCCTGATCCGGAAGAGCGACAGGCTGTGCTGCAGTTCTGGGAACGGCAGGTGCGTGGCGGCGCTTCGGAATCGGATGCGCTGGTTGATTTGTGCCAGAGTCTGCTGGCGATGAATGAATTCATCTATCTGGATTAACGGTTATGGCAATGCTTTCATCATTATCGCGTCGTGATCTGCTGGCCCGAGCCGGCAACGGATTCGGTTTGCTGGCATTGGCCGGACTGCTTCAGGATCAAAAGTTGCTCGGTGCGGCATCGCCGATCAATCCCCTGGCGCCGCGCGTGGCCAATCGGCCGGCACGGGCTAAATCGGTCATCTGGTTATTTATCAACGGTGGTCCGAGCCATGTCGATACGTGGGATCACAAGCCGGAACTGACGCGCAAAGACGGTCAGACCTATGAAGGTTTCGATAAGTTCACGGGGTTCTTTTCCGATGCGGTGGGTCCTTTGATGGGTTCGCCATTTAACTTCAGGCCGCGCGGTCAATGCGGCAAGCACATCTCAGATTTATTTCCGCGATTGGGTGAGCATGTCGACAAGATGGCGTTTGTGCATTCATGCCATACGGATTCGAACAATCATTCACCGGCGCTGTTCAAGATCAACACGGGCGAGGCCAAGATGGGGCATCCTTGCGTGGGGTCGTGGGTGACCTACGGTCTGGGGTCTGACAGCAGTGATCTGCCGGCTTTCGTGGTGATGAGTGATCCGAAGGGACGCGGTTTGCCCAAAGGACATGCGTCGAACTGGGGTTCGGGTTTTCTGCCCAGCGTGTATCAGGGAACGCATTTTCGTCCGGCGGGAGATCCGATCGACAACTTGCGTCTGGTGCAGGGGATGAATCGTGATCGGCAGCGCAGTCAGTTGGATCTGCTGGCGTCCTTGAATCATCGTCATTTGGAACAGCGTGATGATGCGCCGGATTTGGCGGCGCGTATCGAGAGTTTCGAGTTGGCATTCCGAATGCAGGCTGCCGCGCCCGAGGCGCTGGATGTGGCTGCTGAGCCGGAATCGGTTCATCGCCTTTACGGTCTGAACGATGATCGATGTGCGCACTTCGGCCGTCAGTGTCTGATTGCCCGTCGCATGGTGGAGCGGGGCGTGCGCTTTGTTCAGATTTATTCCGGGGGGATGGAAAATCAGCGCAGTTGGGATGGTCACAATGATATTGCCGGTAACCACGGCGGTTTTGCAGCCGAAACCGATACACCCATCGCAGGTCTGCTCAGCGATTTGGAACAGCGCGGCCTGTTGGACGAAACGCTGGTGATCTGGGGAGGAGAATTCGGACGGTTGCCGGTCTCTCAAAAGGCGGCGAAACCCGGGCGTGATCACAATCCGCACGCGTTCACCACCTGGTTTGCGGGGGGAGGGGCGAAAGGCGGCGTGAGTTACGGCCAGACCGACGAATTGGGGCACAGGGCCGTGGTGGATCGTGTGGCTGTGCGTGACTTGCACGCCACGATTCTGCACCTGCTGGGGATGGATCACGAAACGCTGACCTATCGGCATCATGGCCTGGATTATCGTCTGACCACGGTTGAAGAGGCTCGTGTGATCCGGGAAATACTGGCCTGAGCCATGATTGGGCGGCGGCCAGGGTTGACGGGTCATATAAGGCTACATATATAGTCTTTATCCTGCTTTTCGGGATGAGGCAGGATGTCGCAATCGAGCTACGGGGGCTTGGGTGCGGCCTTGTCATCCTTCCGGGGTATTCACATGCAGGGGTATGACTGTTTTGAAGATGTATTGGCGTGGCGCATGGCGCGACGGCTTTCGAATGAAGTGCATGAAGCTGCGGCGCGTCGTCGGTGGGGTGAGGACCTGCCGCTTCGACAGCGTTTGTGTCGGCACAGCCTCTCGGTGATGGCGGCCATTGCCGATGGTTTCGAGCATCGTGATGATTCTGCGATGTTGCGATGTCTGGATGCCGCTCGTGGATCGGCGGCTTCTGTGCGATCTGATCTTTATGCCGCACTCGATCAAGGGCATCTGGATGCCGAAACGTTCGATCGTTTACAGCGCCTGGCCGTGGCGACAGGCAGTCTGGTCCAGACGATGGTGCGCTATGTGGAAGATCGTCTGCAATCGCCGGATCGGGCTTCTGTGCGTGGCCCGCATTTGGTGTGGGAGCCGCAAGAAGTGTGATCGAATTCATATTGTGAACGACAGCATGAAAAAACCCCGGCCATGGGCCGGGGTTTTTTGAAATAAAACGATGAGCCTGTTCGAGATCAGGCATCTTCGGTCTTGGCGGTATCTTCTTCGGTGCGTTCCATTTCGGCTCGCAATTCTTCGGAAGGCTTGTCGGAGACCACCCAGAGTTTGATCGTGGTTTTCAGGTCGGCCGCAAGCTGGACCGGAATTTCATACGAATCCAGGTGCTTGATCAGTTCGCCGATGCGAACATCGCGGTCGGTGATGCCGGTGAAGCCTTCGGCGTGAAGCGCTTCGGCGATGTCATGCTGTGAAACCGAGCCGTACAAAAGCCCGTCTTCGTTGGCTGCGCGTGCCAGTGTGATTTCCACGTCTTCGAGTTTGGCGAAGATCGCTTCGATCTTGTTGCGCTTGTCCTTGATTTCCTTCTGCACTTCGAGGCGACGCGCTTCGACACGTTTCTTGTTGCCGGGCGTGGGGGCATCGGCGAGACCGGTGGGAAGCAGATAGTTGCGCGCGTAGCCGGCCTTGACCTTGACCACGTCGCCGACAATGCCGAGGTTGTCGATGTTGTCGGTCAGAAGCAGTTCGATGTTCTTTTTAGAGCTCATGGCTGTTTCTCTTGGGTTGGGGAGGTCTGCGGGCCGAGGGTGGGCCGTCATCCTCCTTGTGCATTCGTGTGTCATATCCATTCAGACTGACGGAGATTTCCGTTAGAAAGGGATGTCATCTCCGGGATCATCGATCATGGGTTCACCGCTGCGCGACGGACCTTCATCGCCGCCTTCTGATTGGCGATAGCCGGCGCTGTTGCCGGGGTTTTCGCCACCGCCTCCGCCGCCACCACGCCCATCGACGAACTGGAAGTTCTCGATGAACACGCGATGCTTGGAGCGGTTGTTGCCGTCTTTGTCCTGCCAGCGATCCAGTTGCAGGCGGCCTTCGACGAACAGAGGTTTGCCTTTGGTGCAATACTGATTCAGTAACTCAGCCATGCGGCCGAAAGCGCGACAGTCGATGTAAAGGGTTTCTTCGCCCTGTTCCCCGTCCTGTTTCTTGAATCGCCGGTTGACCGCGAGGCCGAATTCGACCACGGGTGTGTTCGAAGGCAGATAGGACAGCTGGGGGTCACGGGTGAGATTGCCCATCAGCATGATCTTGTTGAAATTGGCCATCGGGGCATTGTCCTTTAATACAAAAGTGTCGTGAATGTCGAAGAGATCGGCTTGTATCGCTTATTCGGCAGCGGTGCCCTGGGCTTCGGCTTCGGCATCGTCTGTGGCGTCGGTATTTCCGGCGGCGGCAGCTTCAGCCTCGGCAGCTTCCTGTTTGGCCTTGGCGCGTTCGGCCTGAAGGGCGGCTTCGGTCAGGCTGGCGGCTTGTTTCTCAATGGCTTCGTTCAGTTCGGTTTCGCCGATGTGTTCGGCGCGAAGCACCATCGCGCGGGCGACCTGCTCGGAAAGGCTGACATCGCGTTCGATGCTGGCGATCTTCTCGCCATTGGTGCGGAAGTAGGCCAGGATATACAGGCCGCGCTTCTGGGTGCGGATGTCGTAGGCCAGTTTGCGGTCATCCCACTTGAAGATGCTCAGCACTTCGGCATCGGCGCGACTCAGAATCTGCTGAGTGGTTTCGATCGCGGTGGCCAGGCTCGAAGAGATATTGGCCGGGTCGAAGAGAAACATGGCTTCGTAAAGGGGTTTTTCTTTGGTGCTCATGGGTCGTACCTCGTTTAGCTCGGTGTCTGTTTCGTGTGTTTTAAAAAGGTTCAGGATGGCCGGGTGCCATCGTCGCGTGCGGTTCTGGGTATTGGCGTGTTTCATGGCTGCGTCGAGTCCTTCGGCGAGCCAGCATTCGGCGGTGTCGGCCGATCGATCAAGGGCGGGTTCTACCGCGTGCATGTCTTCGTCGGTGAACCGTCCCAGAACGTAATCCGAAAGGTTGATGCGCTGGCCGTCGATTTCGGGTGCGCCGACACCGATACGCAAGCGCGGATAGATGCGCGTGCCGATTCGGCGTTCGATGTCTGCCAGTCCGTTGTGGCCACCGCTTGAGCCGCCGGGTCGCAGGCGGATCGAACCCACCGGCAGAGCCGTATCGTCGACCAGGACCAGCAGGTTCGACGGAACCACTTTATGGAAGGTCGCCGCTTCGGATACGGCGGTTCCACTCAGGTTCATGTATGTGGCGGGTTTCAGCATCATGACTTTGTGTTCACCGATGTGGCCTTCCCAGGCCAGTCCATGAAAGCGTTCTCGTCCGGATCCGGGGCAGTGTCTTTCGATCAACCGATCCAGCGCCATGGAATCCCGCATTGTGCCGGGTGCGATCGTATCGGGAGGTCGGGTTGCCCAGGCCGACAATCAGTTTCATGAGGGGGTGCAAGGAAGATCAATCCTCCTTGGATTTCTCCGCATCGGGTTTTTCGGTGATGACTTCAGGTTGCGTTGCGGCGGCGTCGGCTTCGACCTCGACTTCTTCCTTGACCTCGTGGATGGCGAGGATCACGGTTTCTTCGTCGATTTCGAGTTCGATGCCTTCCGGGAGTTTCAGATCACCGGCGTGAATCGATTCGCCCAGCGGCAAGTCGCGAATATCCACCTCGATGTGATCGGGGATGGAGTCGGCGCGGCATGTGATGGTGATATCGGTGACCGGTTCTTCGAGAATCGTGTTGGCGCCCTTGAGTGCGGCATTGTCGTCGCGACCCTTGGTCAGCAGGGGCACGGTCACTTCGACGCGCTCGGAGAGGCTCACGCGGGTGAGATCGATGTGAATCACATCGGTACCCAGGTGATCGAACTGCAGATCCTTGATCAGGCAGGTTTCGTTGGTGCCATTGGTGGTGATGTCGAGCAAGTGGGCACCGTGTTCCAGGTGATGCACCAACTCTTCTTGGTTGATGGTCACGTGGGCAGGGGCTTCACCGTGGCCGTAGATCACGGCGGGCAGTTTGCCGGCGCGACGCAGCCGCCGGGTGTAACGGGTGCCAAGCCGTTCGCGGGCTTCGGCCTGGAGTTGGGGACGTTGTTGTGACATGTTCGATGTCTCCCGATGGAGGGTGGTGTCTTACTTAAAGGTTTAACGCTTGCCAGCCGTGCCACTGCGGAACAGTGCGCTGACGGACTGATCATGATGAATGCGGTGGATGGCATCGCCCAGCAGTCCGGCCACTGAACGGGTGACGAGTTTGTTCGCCAGTTGATCGCAGCGGCCGCTGGTGGGAATGGTGTCTGAAACCACCACGCGGCTGATCGGCGCTTCGGACAACCGTTCGATGGCCAGCCCAACAAGTACGGGGTGCGTGGCACAGACCATGACATCATTCGCGCCTTGGTCCATGACCAGTCGGGCTGCGTTACAGACCGTGCCGGCGGAGGTGATCATGTCGTCAAACATCAGTGCGGATTTGTTTTTGACATCACCGATGATGTTGGCCGAAACGACTTCTGAACCGCTTTGTCGACGCTTGTCGACGATGGCCAGGTCGCCACCAAGAATGTTGGCGTACATGTTGGCGGTCTTGACGTTGCCGACATCAGGACTGACCAGCACAATATCGCCCAGCTCGTGGCGGATGGATTCGAAATAATTCACAAAGACCGGTACGGCCAGCAGGTGGTCCACCGGAATGTCGAAGAATCCCTGAAGTTGGGCGGCATGCAGGTCGATCGCCACAACGCGATCGGCGCCGGCTTCGGTGATCAGGTTGGCCACAAGTTTGGCGGTGATCGGCGTGCGACCTTCGTCTTTGCGATCCTGTCGTGCGTAGCCGTAGTAGGGGATCACTGCGGTGATGCGTCGGGCCGAGGCGCGCCGCAAGCAGTCAATGAAGATCAGCAGCTCCATCAGGTTGGCGTTCACCGGATGGCAGGTGGACTGGACGACAAAGCAATCGCGTCCGCGCACATCCTCTTCGAGCTTCACGATGATTTCGCCATCGGGGAACATTTCGGTATGTCCCTGACCGAGCGGCAAGTCGAGGTGTCGACCGATGCCTTCGGCCAGCTCGCGTCCGGCGCGTCCCGCAAAAATTTTGATTTCGTTTGCGTCTTCTCGACTCACGTCGCCGCCTCCTGGTTGGCGCGGTGACGCAGAATTGCGTCGACCGTGGCCAGCTGGTCGGGAGTGTTGATGCTCAGAATGTCTTCAGCAGGCACGGCATCGACCACTTCGACACGGAGGCCGTCTGCACGCAGTAGAGCGAACACATCGGTCAGATAGTATTCACCCTTGGCATTTTGGTTATCGATGCGATCCAGGGCGCTGAAAAGTGCCTGGGCATCGAAGCAGTAATAGCTTGGATTGATTTCGAGGATCGCTCGCTGTGTATCGTCGGCATCTTTGTGTTCAACGATACCGGCAAGGCGGCCTTCGGCATCACGCACAATGCGGCCATAGCCAGTGGGATCATCAATGATGGCGGTGGCAAGCGTGGCGGCGGCGCCGGTGGCGCGATGGCGGTCAATCAGGGTGCGGATGGTTTGAGCGCGGATCAACGGGCCATCGCCGCAAAGCACCAGCACATCTTTGTTTTTCAGATCGCCCAGTGCGGCACGTGCGATCATGACGGCGTGGCCTGTACCCAGTTGTTCATTTTGAAGGGCAAAGGCAATGCCGGTGCGATCGGCCAATGCTTTTTTGACATCGTCGGCCTGATGGCCCACCACAATGATCGAGCGATTGCAGCCGGCTTGCTCGATGGCGTCGATCACCCAGTCGATCATGGGGCGATCCGCAGTCGGGTAGAGGACCTTGGCCCGATCGCCACCCATGCGCGTCCCTTTGCCGGCTGCAAGCACGACAGACTCGAGTGCGCGTTGAGATGTCCGGGTCGGTTCGATCATCGCTTCTCCGAAACAGGCCCACCTGGATTCGAACCAGGACTACCAGTACCAAAAACTGGGGTGCTGCCGTTACACTATGGGCCTAACCCAAACACAACAGGAGCTTTGCAGCACCTGGCGTGTGGCGTGTTCATCTTCAATTGTTCGCGGGCCGGCCTTTGGGCTCAGGAAATGAGCGCCGGAGTGGACGGGATCCGCGGCATCTTCCAGGGGCTGAACGGGCAGTTGTTTACGCCGCATGTCCGCTCATGTCCGTGCCTGGCCAAAGTGGCTCGTCACGGTCGGCCCCACTCTTGGAAGCGGTTGGGTAGTCTAACGACCGCGACGGCGGAGTCAACGGGAATTGCCTCTCCGAAGGCTTGACACGCCCATGGTCGCCGATACACTACTCCGCTCGCTGCATAGCAGGCTTCATGGGATGACCCCGTCATGGAACGCCAGACGACATTTGCAAAGCCCTCGACCGTGGACCAGAAATGGCACGTCATCGACGCCGAAGGACAAGTCCTTGGCCGTCTGGCGACCCGTTTGGCCACGATTCTGCAGGGCAAGCACAAGCCGCAATACACCCCTTTCATTGATACCGGTGATTTTATCGTGGTCATCAATGCCAAAGGGATCGTGTTGACCGGTCGCAAGGCCGAGCAGAAGGTTCACAAGCGATTTACCGGTTATCCGGGTGGCTTGAAGCAGATTCCTTATGGAAAGCTGCTGGCTGAAAAGCCCGAACGCCTGATCGAACTGGCCGTCAAGCGCATGCTTCCCAAGAGTTCGCTTGGC
>CALOAZ010000090.1:0-31239 GCA_942491355.1 uncultured Phycisphaeraceae bacterium | reverse complement strand
ATCCTGATCGGCAGCGCGCATGGCATTGAAATACGACGGATACCACTTTTGAAAGATTCGATGTCGGCCATGGCGTCACTCCAATTGGGGGGACAGCTGTGTGAGTACCATGCTACGTTGCCAAGCCTTATTGAGCCACGAAGCCGAAAATCCTGATCTGTCCACTGGCATCATCACGTCTTCCACGACAGACAACCATCCAAGCCATGCGGTACGCTGATCCGCACGGATCAATGCGCGAAGCCGCATGTGGGCGCGCGCGGCGTACCGACCTACGATTTCGCCATGACATTACGCTTGACTGCCATTTTGCTTCTTGCCGCCGCGTGGCCTGCGGTGGCCGAGCCTGCGCCGATTCAGGTGCCGACCGGTTACAGCGTCGAACTAGCGGCGGGCGCGCCGCTGATCGAGCGGCCGATGTTCGCCTGCTTTGATGAACAAGGCCGTTTGTACGTGGCCGATGCAGCGGGATTGAATCTCAAACGCGCTGATCTGGAAAAGCAGAAACCCAATCGCATCATCCGCCTGGAAGATGTCGACGGCGACGGGCGTTTCGAGAAACGCACGGTCTTCGCCGACGGCATGACGCTGCCGATGGGCGCGGCGTGGCTCAGCGGCGCGCTGTATGTCGCATCGCCGCCGAGCCTATGGCGCTTGCGCGATACCGACGACGACGGCATCGCCGATGAGCGCACCGAGTTGGTCACGGGCTTCGGTTACAGCGGCAATGCGGCATCGATTCACGGGCCGGTGGTCGGCCCGTCCGGTCGGCTGTGGTGGACCGACGGCCATGGCCATCGCGTTGTGGATTCTGGCGGCAAATTGATTTCAGAAGGCAAGGCGGCGGGCATCTTCGCCATGCAACCCGACGGCACGCGCTTCGAGCGCTATGCCGCAGGTGGCATGGATAACCCGGTCGGCCTGTGTTTCTTGCCCACCGGCGAAGCGATCGGCACGGTCAACCTGATGGAAGCCGACCCGCGACAGGACACGCTCGTGCACTGGCAGCGAGGCGGCGTGTACCCGCGCAAGGATTTTGCCGAACAGTTCGGCAAAGAGATGAAACCCACCGGCGACTTGCTCCAGCCGATTCACTCTTTCGGCCATGTGGCGGTATCGGATCTGGATCTGCTGCGCGTCGGTCAAAAAAACGACGACCGATACGAATTGCTTGTCGCCCTGTTCAACACGCACGAAATGGTGCGCGTGACACTCGAACGCGAAGGTTCGACGTTTCGCGCGACCGCCGCGCCTTTTCTGAAGCGCGATGACCCGTTCTTTCATCCGACCGACGTGCTCGAAGACGCCGACGGCAGCGTGCTGGTGCTCGACACCGGCGGCTGGTTCCGCATCGGCTGCCCGGTCTCAGGCGAAGCGCGGCCGCAGCACACCGGCGGCATCTACCGCATTCGCCGCGATGATCTGCCGCGCATGACTGATCCGCGTGGTCTGAAATTGGATTGGCAAGCCGCTGCCGAAACATTGATTGCTCGCCTCGACGACGACCGCCCTGCCGTGCGCGATCGCGCCGTTGCAACGCTCGCGGCGCGCGGCATCGCCGCCGTACCAACCTTACAGGCCGCACTGAAAACCGCTTCGGTGCGAGGCAAGACGCATGCCGTCTGGACATTGAGCCGAATCGAAGGCGTCGAAGCCGACCGCGCTTTGCGCGAAGCCATCGTGAATACCGATGCCGCCGTGCGCCAGGCCGCCGCCACCGCAGCGGGTTTGCGCCGGGATGTCGATGCCGTCGCCGCGCTCAATGACGTGGTCGACAATGACATCGCGCCTGTCCAACGCGCGGCCGCCGAAGCCATCGGTCGATTGCAAAGCCCCACTTCTGTGCCGGATCTGATCGCCACGCTGCGCGCCGGCACTGATCGCCCTTTGAATCATGCGGTGACTTATGCCCTGATCGAAGCCGCGCCGGTCGATGCACTCACCCCGCTGCTGCAGGATGAACATGCCGGTGTGCGCAGCGCGGCGCTGCTCGCACTCGATGCCAAGAGCGACGGCCTCACACCGACGCTTGTTCTGAATCTGCTGCAAAGTGAAAACAACGATCTGCGCCGCGCCGCACTCGATGTATTCCAACGGCGCGGTTGGTCTGAGGGGCTCGATACCGCACTGAGTCACACACTTGATGCGGGCGACGAATCATTGGCCATCGGCATCGTGACCGCATTCGGCGGCAAGCCCGCCGTTCAGCGTTCACTCGCTGAGCGCCTGCCCGCAGCCCCACCGACTTTGCAGGCCGCATTGCTCGAAGCACTGCCGCGCGCGGGCGTGGAACAACTCGAACCGCAGCTCGCCCAGGCGCTGCGCACGCAACTGACAAATGCTGACCGCACCGTGGCACTCCAAACCATCCTGACGGTGGAGGCCATCGCCAAGGGCGCATTGCAAGACGATCTGCTTACTCTTGCACACGATGCCGACCGCTCGCGCACACTGCGCCTGGCCGCCTGGCGTGCCGCAGCCCCGCACGCCAAACAAATCAACAATACCGCATTCGCTCTGCTGATCGAATCGCTCGTCGATGCCGATGCGCCGGCCATGGATCGCCTGAATGCCGCGCGGGCACTGGGTTCCATTCCGCTGAATGCAGCGCAGTGCCAAACGCTCGCATCGCACATGCACCGCGTCGGCCCGATCGAACTGGCGGCCGTCATCACCGCCTTTGATCATCCGGGCGATGCCGCCACCGGCCAGGCACTGTTTCGCCATCTCAATGACAATCCAGCGTCGGCCAGTCTTGGTGTGCGCCGCGTGACGCAATTGGCCAAGCACTATCCGCAAGAATCACAGACCGAAGCCGACACGCTGATCGAACGACTGAGCGCTGCCGAGCGCGAGCGCCGATCAGCCCTTGCGGCCTATGCCAATGTTCTGGGATCAGGCGATGTCGCGCGCGGTCGCCGTCTGTTCTTTGCGCCCGAAGCCACATGCGTGGCCTGCCACCGCGTGGCCGGCAAAGGCGGCACCGTGGGGCCGGATCTAAGCACCATCGGCAAATCGCGCTCGGCCGAAGACCTGCTCGAAGCCATCGTATTACCGAGCTCGACCTTCGCGCGCGGCTACGAACCATTCGTCATCACACTCACCAACGGCCAGCCGCACTACGGCAGCATCATTCGCGAAGCCGCCGACGCTATCGTCGTGCGTTCGCAAGCAGGCGAAGTGCGCCTGCCGCGCGCGAACATTCGCGCCATCGAACCGGGCACGATGTCGATGATGCCGCTGGGACTGGACCGCGTACTCGGGCCGGAGAAGTTGGCCGATCTGGTGGCGTTTTTGCGGTCGTTGAAGTGAGATTGGGACTGTCCGACGCGGGGGGCGCTCAGTGGCGATGGTGGGGATAAAGCATCAGTCAGGGTCCGACTCCAGAGATTCTCAACACCCTGCAGCATGATAATGCAACCAATGGCGACACCTTCACTTAGGTACCACCAAGGGTGCCTATGTGAATCCGTGCGGGCAGGGCGACGACCCGGACTGATATCAGATATTTCCTTGAAATGACCCCTCGACCGTTCTAACATTGTTTGAACTCGTCGAGGATTCCAACATACGACCCTTCAGCCCCATTAGGGATAACAATGATCAAGACGCTCCAAAAGCACGGCAACAGCCAGGCCCTGGTGATCGACAAGACGCTGATGGAAGCCATGGGGATTGATGCGGCGTCTGAGCTTCAGATCACCGTCAGTGGCAACTCAATGATCGTCACACCTGTGCACGTGGGCATCGGCCGAGATGCCGTTGCAAAATCCATCAAGGCATTGCGGCCCAAGTACGGCAAGATGCTCAAGAACCTCGCGAAGTAATCCGATGCCTGCGCGTGTTCAATTCCTGAGCGTCGACGATGTCTTATTTATCCATCAAGACACCATCGAAAACGAAGGTGGTTCTCCAGGCATCTTGAACCTGGGACTGCTTGAGTCGGCCGTGGCCATGCCGCAGCAACAATATCATGGCGAATGGCTGCATGGCGACCTTGCTGCCATGGCTGCGGCATACTTATTTCATATTGCACAAAACCATCCATTTGAAGATGGCAATAAGAGAACCGCCGCAATGTCGATGCTGGTGTTTCTCGATGCCAACGGAGCCAAGAAGCGACCCAAGCCTGCCGAGCTTGAAGCAAAAACGATGAAAATGGCGAGCAGTCAATCCAGCAAAGAAGAATTGACTGTTTGGATGCGCGATAAGATTAAGTAAGGCCACACCACTGAATCCGCCTAGAAGCGGCGAATTAAGATGGGCGAGTGTCTTTGATCTTGCTTGCCCAACCTCTCCCGCCGGGAGAGGGGTTTTCAACTCAACCCTTCCACCGACCAACCTGCGCGATAGGTCCGGCTCAACAGCTTATTCGCTTCGGGCTTGTTGGTGATCTTCATCGCGGCTGCATCCCAGTCGAGCCATTCGCCGGGCAGACGTGTGGCCACGGTGCCGCCGAGGAGGATTGCTTCGTTCATGCCGCCGGTGGCGACGAAGCTCGATTCAGTCGGTTCGCCGCCCAGACACGCATCGACGAAGTGGTGATAGTGATTACGCGCCGGCAGCTTCGGGTATTCGAACTGCGCGAACTTTTCACGCGGAGACAATTGCGCCGAACCCATGTGCGGCAAAACAATCGCGCCATCGGTGCCGATGGCCATCGAACCTTGCGGCGGGAAGTTCGGGCTTTCATTGAGCTTCTGGATTTCATCCGGCGGGAAATGATCGCCGTCGTACCATTCGACGAGCAATTCGCTTTCGGCGGTCAATGCATTGCCGGGGAAGACCCAACTGATCTTCTGCACCTGCGGCCAGGTTTCGGCGCGGCGCGCCGGACTGTTCAACCACGATTCTTGCACGTCGGCGCGCACGCGCTTCGGGGCTGTTAATCCGAGACCGGCCCAGGGCGAATGAAAGATGTGGCAACCCATGTCGCCCAGCCAGCCGGTGCCGAAATGCTGCCAACTGCGCCACATGATCGGGTGATAGACCTCAGGCGCAAACGGGCGCGCTTGCGCTGTACCGAGCCAGAGATCCCAGTCGAGTGTTTCGGGCGGCGTGGTCGACATCTCCGGGCGCGGGCCTTCCAGGCGATAGCGATCGACCGCGCCGCGCCGGTTCGACCAGATCACGATTTTCTTGATCTTGCCGACGACGCCGCGCTTCAGAAAATCGATCATCAAACGATTGCCGACAGTCGCCGCGCCCTGTGTGCCCAACTGCGTGACACGACCCGAAGCTTTGGCAATGCCGACCAGCGCACGCACTTCGGCCACTTCGTGGCACATCGGCTTCTGACCGTAGACATGCTTGCCGGCGCGCAGGGCCGTGGCCGCGATCGCCGCATGCATGTGATCGGGCACGGTCACGCTGACCGAATCGATCGTATCGCCTGCGGTCTGAATCAATTCGCGCCAATCGCGCACGCGCTTGGCATCTTTGTGATCGGGCGCAGCGGCGGCGAGATGGCCACTGTCCACATCGCAAAGCGCCGCAAGATTCAAACGCGGGTGCTTGAGGAAGTTGCCCAGATCGGCCGGGCCCTGCATCCCCCCCACGCCGATCGACGCGTGATTCAGTTTGCCGTTGGGCGAAACCGCGCGCACGAGCGAAGGCCACATCACCGGCGCGGCGAGGCCCATGGCTGAAAACGTGCGCAACAACGTGCGGCGCGTCGGTTGATAGGACATGGCAGGTCTCCTTAGTGCGCATCGGGCAGCAGCGGGCCTGCCAGCGGTTTCATGAAGAACAGACGACCGGGCATCGTGGGCATCCACGTGGAGGGAATCCAGCGCGTCGGCCCGTGCTGCAACGTGACGCACAGACTCATGCCCTGCCACATCGCGCCGCGCTCCGGATAAGCGCCGTCAGCACCACCGATACAGAAATCGCTCTGCAAGAACAGGCCCGGCCCGATGGTATTGGCAAAGCACGGAATCAGCGTGAACCGGCTGTTGAAGCTGGTGATCGCGTTTTGCTCGATGGTCAATGGGTGCAGCGCCTGACCGACGCGATGCGTCTGCGTGCGCCAGGCCGCATCGGTTTTGTATTCGCCGCCGATCTGCGGTTCCCAGAAGGCGATGTGACACGCGCGACCGATGCCGTACACCGTCACCAACTCGCCGCCGGCTTTTTTGATGGCGGCGATTTTCCTGGCATAGGTCGGCAGATTCTTTTTCGTCGCGAAGTTGCGCTGCGCCTTGGGCACCGCCAATTTGCCGAGCGGGCTGAACAGCGCTTCGCCCATCGCGTGTTCAAAGCCACCAGGTTGATCACCGGGAAATGTGCGCCCGGTGCGATCGGACCATTCGTCCATGTTGAACGTGTGGACGTGATCGCACGACGTGCGACTGGCTTTCAATCGTTTGACCACCTGCTTGTACATGCCCATCGGCCCGACGGGCAAAATCATGGCGAGCGATTTGCCGGCGCGACGGGTTTTCTCGATGCGATCGGCCATCGCATCGCCCATGCGCCCGTCCATCTCGGCGACATCCTTCACCGCGACCGGCTTGAAACCTTCTGACCAGAACTTCGCACGGCGCGTGACGCCGCGCAAGCCCAAATCGCAGCAGCGATCGATCTTCTTGAGATTCCACCCTTGCGGGTAAAACCCTTCGAGCAGCGATCCCTTGAGTGTCGATATGAAATCAATCTTGCGGGCCATCGGTCACTCCGAATCTGCAAAGCTTCTGCCACGCGAGAAAGCAGAAGACAGCAGGCATGTTCATCCAAGCAATTCGGCCAGAAGATCATCGGGCGGATAGGCATGGCCCCGATGCTGCACAAAGGCTTCGCCATAGGCGGCGCCCGCATTCGGCGCGCGCCGCGCGCTGTGGCGTTTCATGGCATCGATGTATTCGTCCACACCGTGATGCGCACGCAACCATTCGCGTTGCGAGGCGTGCAGTGCGAGCATGGCGGCCTTGCGTTCGATCACCGATGACACATCGATGCGCACCGTGGCATCGGCCGGTTCGCCCAGAGGTCCTTTGGCGTCGACCGGGTCGGCGTAATACAGATACGGAATCGTCGTGCCGGGTTTCATCGGCAGCGCGGAGGCATTCGGGCAGGCATGCATGAAGCTTGCGCGCGACCGAGCAGATGCGTCTGTTCGTGATCCAAGTGGTAATCGTGCCGACAGTGCGTGATCACCAGTGACGGTGTGACGACGCGAAACAGATCGAATGTTTTCTGAATGGTCGGCCGGTCATAGGCCACGCGGCCGTCGAGTTCATCGAGACAGTGATAATGGGCACCGATCGATGCCGCCGCGGCACGGCCTTCTTCGCGACGGATCGCGGCAATGGTGCGCGCGTTCTGATCCAGCGAACCGCAGTCGCCTGCCGTCGATGTGGCGATGTGCACTTCCCAGCCCAGATCGGCCAGGCGAATCAGCGTGCCGCCGCAGAGAATTTCGGCATCGTCCGGATGCGCCATGAAGGCGAGGGCCACGGTTCGGTCGCGAGCATGACTCACAGCATGTTCTCCCATTCAGGTTCCGGGCGTCTTCGCCACGCGAATCGTCTTGCGTTTCTTGATGGCCTCATCAATCGCGAACATCACTTCGTGAATGTGCGACGCATTGGCCAAATCGTTCACCGGCTTGGTGTTGTTGCGGATGCAGTCCACGAAGTGGCGCAACTGACCTTCATACGGATGATCGTCGACATCGCCCGAATCAGGCAGTGCGGCGGGCAGCTTGGCCCAGCCGTGCAGACCCGGCCACTGCGTCGTCGAAAGCTGATCGTTCCACACCGATCCCTTTTCACCCTGCAAAAGCACCGGGAACAGATACGGCTGGCGGCATTCGACACTCGTGGCCACTTTGCCGATCGCGCCGTTTTCAAAGGTCAGCAGTGCGATGGAGTTCGGATCGTATTCGTACTTGAGCGGATTTTTCGGACTGATGTTCGCAATGGCCGAGACTTCCTTGACGCGCGACCCCATGATCCAGATCAGCGCATCAAGCGCGTGGCAACCGGCCGTGAGCAGAGCACTGCCGCCGATTTCCTTCTTGATGTTCCAGCCGTACTGCGGATACCACGGACCGATGCCGTGGAAGTAACTGCATTCGCCGTAAAACAAATTACCCAACAGGCCCTGATTGACGATGGCCTTGATGTTCCGGAACAAGCCCAGCCAGCGCAGTTCGAAACACACACTGGTTTTGACCTTCGCGGCTTTGACTGCCGCGACCATCTTGCGCAGATCAGCGCGGTTCATCGCCACCGGTTTTTCGATCACCACATGCTTGCCGGATTTCGCGGCGGCAATGGTTTCGGCCGGATGATTCGGATGCGGCGTGCAGATCACCACCACATCCAGACCGTCGTGCTTGAGGAATTTTTTCTGATCGCCATAGGGTGTGGCGCCGGTCAAACCATGCGCCGCAATCTTGGCCTCGGCCGAAGCGAGCTTGCGCGAACAGACCGCAACGATTTCGCAGCCGTCGATTTTCTTGAACGTATCGATGTGCGCGCCGGCCACCCAACCGGTGCCGATCACGCCGATGCCGAGGGTTTTTTGTCGTCGTGCCATGGGATGATGTCCTCGTGGTTTTCGATTGACGCCTGCAGCATAAGTCGACCGCACGGTGCATACCGGGCCGTTGACGCATTCGCATAGAATTCGTTCGGAATCACGCGGGAGAGATGCCCCGAATCAGCCGCCACGCCGCATCACACGGTATTTCTTGGGGGTGTGCCCGGTATCCCGGCGGAAAACCGCGTGCATGTGCTCGGGATTCGCAAAACCGCAATCGGCAGCGATCCGTTTCAGGGGCCAGTCGGTCTGCACCAGCAGTTGCTTGATGCGCTCGATGCGCACGCGCTGGATCTCTTCGTGCGGCGTGCGGCCGATGGCTTTCTTGATGCCGACTTCGAGTGTTTTGCGTGAGATGGGCACCACATCGAGTACATCCAACACACGAATACCTTTGTGCGCGTTGGAGCGAATCCAGCGAATCGCGGCGCAGGTGTGTTCGTCGGCCAGCGCCAACGTATCGGTCGACTGGCGCGGCACCAGACCGATCGGATCCACCACCACGGGCTTGGGCGTTTGCCCATCACCCTGCATCAAACCATCCAGGATGCGCGCCGCTTCGTAGCCCACCTTTTCGGTGCGCAGCGCGATGCTACTCAAGGGCGGACACGACAATTCGCAAAGCAGTTCGTCGTTGTCGACACCCACCACCGCCACATCGTGCGGCACGCGCAAACCTGCAATCTGCGCCACGGTCAGAATGTGGCGACCGCGCTGATCGTCACTGGCCATGATGCCCACAGGCTTGGGGAGCTTCTCAAGCCAGCGGCTTAAAAAAGCCTGTTCTTTGGCCCAAACGTGATCGGCCTTGCGCTTGGGCCAGATGTATTGTGCCGCAGGAAATCCTTTGGAAGCAATCAGCTCCGTAAACGCTTCGGCGCGCCGACGCTCCCAAGGCATCGCTTGTTCCGGCGTGGCACCCCAACCGCAAAAAGCGAACGATTCCAAACCGCAGTCGATCAGATGACGCGCACAGGCGCGACCGATTTTTAAATCGTTGTTGCTCACCCATTTCGGGAACCGCTGAGTGAATGCGTATTCCAGATCCACCGTCGGCAATCCGAGGCGCTCGATCAGATCGGCCTGCTCTTCGGTATGGATGCGAGCGATGATGCCTTCGGCGCCCCAGCCTTCGAGCAGCGGCGGGGCCTGCTCCAAACCACCGGGTTCCAGATAGAAAGCCCACGGGCCATTGAGGCGCGCATACTGATTGATGCCGGCCAGCACTTCGCGACCGTAAGCCGAGGATGTTTCGATCAGTAAAGCTACGCGTCTCAACGGGGGCATGCTTGGCGGTTCCACAGCCGGGGTCGAGCGGGATACGCAATCACGCATGGATCATACGCGAACCGCGATGCCTCCGGCCACTGACCGGGCTACGCTCTTTTGTTCATTGCCCTACCTGCTCGTTTCCCCCCGTTGAGATGGAGGCCCCGCATGCGAGCATCTTTTTTACTGCCCCTGTTCGGCCTGATGGCCCTGACCGTCGCCCCTCTGCAGGCTCAAACGCCGCTTCGCGCGGGAACCGCCCAGGTGGAAATCACTCCGACCGCGGGCGAACCCCACTACCGCGGCACCTCCGAGGGAGCCCACGATCCGCTGTTCGCCCGCGCCCTGTATCTGGAACAGGGCGACACCACCGCAGCTCTGATTGTCTGCGATGTGCTGACGGTATCGGTCGATCTGACCCAGCCGGCCCGACAGAAAATCGAAAAGGAAATCGGCATTCCCGCCGGTCACGTTTCGATCACCGCCACGCACACGCACACCGGGCCGCGTCATCACAACGATCTCACGCCTGGCGATGACAACACCTACGCCGCGCGTGTGCGCGATGCGATCGTCCAAGCCGTCGTCAAAGCCAAAGCCAACGCGCAAGCGGTCACACTGCGCCACGGGACAGCCACGCAATCCCCGGTGATCTCATTCAACCGACGGTTTTATATGACCGACGGCAGCGTCCGAATGAATCCCGGCTTGAAGAATCCGAACATCGTGCGCCCCGAAGGGCCCATTGATCCCGGTGTGAGCATCGTGCTGTTCACACCGGCGAATGGTCAGCCTGCAGCGGCATCGCTCACCAATTTCGCCCTTCATCTGGATACGGTGGGCGGCAATCTGTACAGCGTCGATTACCCGCTCTATCTGCATCAGGCTTTGAAACAGCAGTTCGGTGATAACCATGTCTCGCTGTTCGGCACCGGCACCTGCGGCGATCTCAATCACCTGGATGTCACGCAACCGGGCCCGCAGCGCGGTCATATCGATGGCCATCAGACCACGCAAACCATCGGCCGGGCTCTGGCGGCCACCGTGACTGAACATATTTCAAAACTCACATCTTCGCCGGGCGATCTGGCCGTGCGACATGCCATACTGCAAACACCATTGCAGACCTATACCGAAAAAGATCTGGCTTGGGCGCGCGGCGAAATCGACGGTGAACCCACACGCGACCGCGCCTTTCTAATCGCGCGCCGCCGTGCCAAAATTCTTTCACTCGAAAGACTGCACGCCAAATGGGGCGCGAATATTGCTCTGGATATCCATGCTTTCCGACTCGGCCCCGACACCGCCGTGGTCACGTTGCCGGGCGAAGTCTTCGTCGAACTCGGCCTGGCGATCAAGAAGGCATCGCCCTTCGCCACGACCTTGGTGATCGAACTGGCCAATGACAGCATTGCCTATGTGCCCACGGTCAAGGGATTCACAAACGGGGATTACGAAGCCGTGAATTCGCGCATTCAATCCGGCTGGGGCGAGAAGATGGCAGACCGCGCCATCGAACTGCTCACGGAACTCAAACCATGAACCGGTTTCTTACGATTCTGTCATGCCTGATGATTTGCATGGCCGGCACACTGCACGCCGGCCCACTGCGCGTGGGTATGGCGCAGGTCGATATCACGCCGCAGCAACCCTATGCCATGAGCGGTTATTACCACGCGCGCCTCAGCGAAGGCGCCATCGATCCGCTGTATGCCAAAGCCATCGTGTTCGAACAAGATGGCCAGCGCGCCGCGATGATGGCCTGCGATTTGATCGGCATCGGCCTGGGTTTATCCAACCATGTCAAACAGTTGATTGAAAAACAAACGGGTATTCCTGCGCAGAACATCGCCATCACGGCCACGCACTCGCACACCGGGCCTTCTTATCACAAGAGCGTTTATCTCTATCTCGAAGCCCTTGAATCCGGCACCGCCTTGCCGGATGACCCGTATCCTGCCCATCTGATTCAAGGCATGGTCGGCGCATTTGAAACCGCAAAAATGAACCTTCAAGACGCTCGCCTGCGCACCGGCGTCGGCCATCAGCTTGACCCGGTGGTGGCTTTCAATCGGCGATTCGTGATGCGCGACGGCGAAACAAAGACCTGGGCCAACTTCCGCGATCCGAATGTGATTCGTTCGGCGGGACCGATCGACCCCGAAGTGCCGGTCATTGCTTTTGATCACGCGCAAACCGGCAAGCCCTTCGGCGCTCTTTCGGTCTTCGCACTGCATCTGGATACGGTGGGCGGCATCAAGTTCAGCGCCGACTATCCTTATTTCATCGCCCAGGCGCTTCAGGAAGATCACGGCCCTGAATTCGTGAGCGTGTTCGGCGCCGGCACCTGCGGCGACATCAACCATTCGGATCCGCGCCGCAAAGAACGCAATAAAACACCGTTCATCGGCGGCGCACTGGCACAAACCGTGCGACAAACCTGGCAAACGCTCAAGCCATCCACCGAGGCGCCCAATCTGGCCGTGCGCACCGCCTCGGTGGATCTCCCCTTGCAGGATGTCACCGAAGAAGATCTGACCTGGGCGCGGCAAATCGTGGCCGACGATCGCGCCGGCAAGAAGATCCCGTTCCTCAATGAAGTCAAAGCCTACAAAATGCTGGCGGTCGAAGGCTTTCGCACAGGCAAAAAAGGTCATCGACGTTTGTTCGTGAATCAAAACACCGATCCCAACGCTGAAGCCAAAACCAAAAACGCCACGATTGAATCACTGTCGATTCCGATTCACGCCTTTCGCCTGGATACCGAGACGGCCATCGTCACGCTGCCGGGCGAAGTGTTCGTTGAACTGGGCATGGCCGTTAAACAGCGATCACCCTTCCCGCGCACACTGGTCATCGAACTGGCCGACGCCGATGACATCATCTACGTGCCCACGCGCGAAGCCTATCGCGGCGGCGGCTACGAAGTCATCAACTCCATCACACAACCCGGCAGCGGTGAAAAACTCGTCGATGCCGCCATCACACTGCTAAATGAGCTCAAGCCATGAAAATCTTTCGACCCGCTTTCATCCTGTTTCTCATCGGCGCCATGCTCCACCCTGTCTTGGCAGGCGAATTTCGCGCGGGCGCTCATGCTGAAAACGTCACACCTGCGATTCCGACGATCGCCACCAACGGTGCGATGTCGGAAATCATCGCCAAAGGCGTGAATGACCAGCTCTACGCGCGATGCCTTGTTTTGGACGACGGCAAAACTTCGCTGGCCATCGCCATCGTCGACAGTTGCATGATTGACCGCGAACTGTTTGATCGCGCCAAGGCCGTCGCCCATGTTCGAACAGGTATCCCCGTGAGCCACATGCTGATCGCGGCCACTCATTCGCACACCGCACCGGCCGCAGTGCCTTTGTTCCAGACACATCCTGATCCGTCGTACCGTTTGTTTCTCGCAGAAAAAATTGCCGACGGCATCGTCCATGCCCATGCCAATCTCGAACCAGCCCAGGCAGGATGGGCCACCGGTTCGGATCCCACACAGGTCTTCAATCGGCGATGGCGCGTGAAGGATGGCGCGTCTTACACCAACCCTTTCGGCGGCACGACCGATCGCGCGTGGATGAACCCCGGATACAACAACGACAAGGTCACCGAATCAGTTGGACCGACTGATCCATCCATCCCCATGCTCTCCGTCCAGGCTCGCGATGGTCGCCCCATCGCTCTGCTGGCCAATTACGCGTTGCACTACGTGGGCGGTGTACAACCCATCTCCGGCGATTATTTCGGCGAATTCTCGCGGGTGATCGCCGAGAAGGTCGGCACCAAAACCGTCGCGGGCAAGCCGCCTTTCGTCGGCATTCTCTCCAACGGTGCCAGCGGTGACATCAACAACGTCAACTTCAGTCTCAAGCAGCGCCCGGCATCACAGGCATTGTTTGAACAAATCCGCATCGTCACTGAATCGGTGACCGACGCCACCATGAAAGCCTATCGCACCATCCAGCATCAAAGCGATATTGACCTGGCCATGGTCGAGCGTGAGATCGAACTGGGTGTGCGCAAGCCCACGCTTGAAGAAGTCGCCGCCGCACACAAACTGCTGGCCGAAACGCCGCGCATCGCCACCGGGCCGTTTGCGGGACAATTCAAACCACGCGAAGCCATCTACGCCCGCGAAACAATACTCATGCACGAATACCCGCCGACCGTTCACGTCAAACTTCAGGCATTGCGCATCGGCGAAGTCGGCATCGTGGCCACACCGTGCGAAACGTTTGTTGAAATCGGCCTCGACGTCAAAAAACAATCGTCTTTCAAAAATCAATTGTTCATCGAACTGGCCAATGGTTACAACGGCTATCTGCCCACGCCGCAACAACATGAACTGGGCGGATATGAAACCTGGCGGGCGCGCAGCAGCTATCTTGCGACCGACGCCTCTCCGAAGGTCACACAAACACTGGTCGAATTGCTTGGAGCAGTTCGCAAGAGGTGATGATCATGCGTTTACTTTCATGGCTGTGCGTATTGGGATGCGCCGGTGTTGTGCTGGCTGACATCAACACGCCGCCGCGCTCGCCCGAAGACTCTCTCAAAGTCATCCACGTGCCCGACGGTTTCGTCGTCGAACAGGTGGCGGCCGAACCGCTGGTGAATGATCCTGTCGCGATCGACTGGGACGCCGACGGCCGACTCTGGGTGGCCGAAATGCTCGACTATCCGATGGGCATCGACGACATGGGCAAGCCCGGCGGGCGCATCCGCGTGCTGAGCGACACCAATGGCGACGGCCGTTACGACAGCGCCACTGTTTTTGCCGAGAATCTTCCGTTTCCCAATGGCGTGAAGACGTGGCGCAAGGGCGTACTGGTCACCGCCGCACCCGACATTCTTTATCTGGAAGACACCGACGGCGACGGCAAAGCCGATGTGCGCCGCGTGATGTATCACGGCTTCGGCGAAGGCAATCAGCAATTGCGCGCCAACGGCCTGCGCTATGGCCTCGATGGCTGGTTGTACGGTGCCAACGGTTGGTCCGGCGGCAAAGTCACGTCCACGCAATCCGGCGCGATTCTTGATCTGGGCGGGCGCGGCGGACCTGACTTTCGCATTCAACCCGATACCGGTGCCATCGAACCCGAATCGGGGACCACGCAATACGGACGCAGTCGCGACGACTGGGGTCACTGGTTCGGCTGTGACAACTCGCACCTGGCTTTTCACTTCGTCCTCGAAGACCGCGTGCTGCGCCGCAATCCGCACGCCGTAGCGCCCGATCCCAAACAACAACTCGTGCTGCCGAAGAATCCGCCGGTTTATCCGCGCAGTCAGTTGCGCGAACGCTTTCACGCTGATTACATGGCCAACCGATTCACCTCGGCCTGCGGCGTGGCGATTTATCGCGACACACTGCTTTTCAACGACATGGAATCCTTCACTTGCGAACCGGTACACAACGTGGTCAGCCGCCGCCTGCTGAGCCGCGAAGGCGCCAGTTTCACCGCGCGCCGCGCACCGGGCGAAGCCACTTCCGAGTTTTTTGCCTCCGAAGACCACTGGTCACGACCGGTCATGGCACGCACCGGACCCGACGGCGCGCTCTGGATCGTCGACATGTACCGCTTCATGGTCGAACACCCGCACTGGGTGCCCAAGGAGCAATGGGAAAAATGGAAGGACAAAGTCGACATGCGCGCCGGTCACGATCGTGGACGGATCTACCGCGTGTATCGCAAGGATGCCGCGCCGCGACAGGCGCCTGCCCTCGCCAAGATGAACACCGCCGACCTGATCGCGCAATTGGAATCGCCCAATGGCGAACTGCGCGACATGGTTCAACAGGTCTTGATCTGGCGACAGGATGCCACCGCCATCGCACCCCTGAAAACTCTGGCACAAAAAAGCGATCGATCTCTTGCCCGCCTGCATGCGCTCTACACACTCGATGGCTTGAAATCGCTCGAGATTGATCAGATCGCGTTTGCTCTGAAAGATGCGGATGCCGGCGTTCGATCCCATGCCCTCCGACTGGCGGAGCCGTATGCCGCCAACCAGAGTGCGTTGCTGAGTGCGGCCACACGCCTGACGGCTGACCCTGATCTGGAAGTCCGGCTTCAACTCGCCGGCTCACTGGCACTCTGGCCGCAACCGCAGGCCGGTCAGGCCCTGGGATTGCTCGCACAGCAAGTCAACGACCCCATCATGGCTGCGGTGGTGGCGTCTTCAGCTCCGGCCCATTTCAAAGCGGTGGTCGATGCGATCACGCAATCCGATCATGCGCCGCATGCGGGACTGTTCGGACAACTGCTGATCACGGCGCTGGGTGAAGGCCATCGCGATGTCATGGCACAACTGCTTGAAGCCGCATTGAAATCCGAGGGTGGCCAGTTGGCCGACTGGCAAACCCAGGCGCTGGCTGACTGGCTTGAAGCACTGCCGCGCCAGAAACTCAGCCTTGAGTCGCTTGCGAAAAGCCATGACGACGCACTAGCGCGCATGATTCAGCATTTACCGATCGTCATGCAGGCCGCTCGTGTGCATGCGGCAGATACCCATCTGTCTGAAGCCGGACGCATCGCTGCCATCCGCCTGCTGGGATACAACCCAAGCCAACGTGCAGAAGACGCGGCCGCTCTTTTTCCGCTGATTCATCCGAAAACACCCGACGGTGTTCAAGCACAAACCCTTCAGGTCCTCAGACGACTGGGCGATGCGCGCACACCCGAAGCGCTGCTCGCCGCATGGCCCGCCATGCTGCCGGATTTGCGCGGCACCGTGGTGGACATGCTGCTATCCTCGCGCAAGACATGGACGATCGCCCTGCTTGACCAAATCGAATCGGGTGCCATTGCCCGCTTCGACATTGATGCAGCACGCCGACGACGCCTGGCCCAGCACAGTGACAATGCCATTCGCGCCCGCGCCGAAAAACTGCTTGAAGATCCCGCTTCGGCCAACCGCGCCAAAGTCGTGGAACAACACCGAGCCGCCCAGGATCTCGCCGGTGACACCGCGAGCGGCAAGGCGATCTTCGCCCGAATCTGCGCCGCCTGCCATCAGATGGATGGCGTGGGCCATGCCATCGGTCCGGATCTGCGATCGGTCACCGATCGATCGGCTGACGGACTTCTTGTGGCGATTCTGGATCCGAATCGAAATGTGGAACCGCGCTACGTCGGCTACGTCGCACAACTCAACGGTGGCGAAACGTTGTTCGGTCTGATCACGGGGCAATCGGGCGAAACGATCACGCTCGTCGGCCTCGACGGCAAATCGCAATCGATCCGACGCGGTGATCTCAAATCGATACAAAGCCTCGGGCGTTCCCTCATGCCCGACGGCCTCGAAGGCGGTTTGAACGATCAGGATCTTGCCGATTTGATTCGCTATCTGGGGTATCCGGGAGCGCCGTAAAACGCGGGCAGCCCGCCCGACCCAATACCATCGAAAGGCATCTGCGATATCCACCGGTGCCTGCAGCGCATGATGCGCAATCGGCCATGCCACTCTCTAATCCTGTCCCATTCGGATATACGGGTTGACCCGTATCGCGGGAGGTCTTCGAGCCTCCATACCATGGCAAGTCATCCAACCCCTGGAGATATCCTGCTATGGCATTGCATCACGCCAAAGACATCCTTCGAGCCTCAACACCCTTGGCTATCGCCTTGATGTTGTGGGCCGCGCCTGTTTCGCACGCACAGAAAGCCGGCAAGCATGAGGGTGAAAAGAAACAACTGGATGTCAGTGTGGAATTCTTCGGCGCTTACGGCACCACGGCCACCAATGACCAGGGAACGTTCTACAACTACTGGGGCCAGACGCGCTACGAAAACAAGATTTATCAGCCCGAATACTGGGGCGAATTTCCGTTGTATTTCTTCGGCACGAATGTAGGTTGCCTCGTACATATCACCAACCACGGCCCGCGTAACCGCATCAAACTCTCCATCACGACCGAAGCCCACGTGCTGCATACCGATGGCACCACCGGCGTCACGCTGAAACATCCCGAAACTGTGGATGTGATCGTTGAACGCGGCGAAACCGTGACCGTCGATGCCTCGTTCCTTGCCGGATACGTGGAAGGCGCTGAATCCGGGCTCGATCGTTATCTGGTCAAGGTCGCGCACACCCATTCAGGAGACGGTCCGGGCAATGCGGAACCGGCGCTTGTCTGTGTGAAAGAAGCCGTATTCTGCCCGCCGGATCCGATCGAGGAATAAATCCTCAGCACTCGATCACATTCACTGCCAAGCCGCCGCGCGAAGTTTCCTTGTATTTTTCCTGCATGTCGGCGCCGGTGTCGCGCATCACCCGAATCACTTTGTCGAGCGAAACAATATGACGGCCATCGCCGCGCAGTGCGATGCGCGCCGCGTTGATTGCCTTCACTGCCCCCATGGCGTTGCGTTCGATGCAGGGCACCTGCACCAAACCACCGATCGGATCGCAGGTGAGCCCGAGGTTATGCTCCATGCCGATCTCGGCCGCATTCTCAACCTGCGCGGGCGTGCCTCCGAGAAATTCAGCCAGCGCGCCTGCCGCCATCGAACAGGCCACGCCCACTTCACCCTGGCATCCGACATCCGCACCGCTGATGGATGCATTGGTTTTATAAAGCCCTGCGATCGCACCCGCCGTCAGTAAAAAGTGCCCCGCAGCCCGATCATCGAAATCAGGGCGAAAATTCAGGGCATAATGCATGACCGCCGGCATGATGCCCGCCGCACCATTGGTCGGTGCCGTCACCACGCGCCCGCCGGCGGCATTTTCTTCGCTCACCGCCAGCGCATAGGCATCCACCCAGTCGAGCGCCACCAGCGGATCATTGATCGCCTGCATCTTTTCAAGTTTTCGAAACAGTTCCGGCGAACGACGCGGCACCTTCAAGCCGCCGGGCAAAACCCCTTCGCGCACACGGCCGCGTTCCACACAACGGCACATGGCCGCCCAAATCGAAGACAGACGTGATTCGATTTCAGATTCGGACCGGCGCGCCTTTTCATTTTCAAGAGCCACCTGCCAGATCGGCCAGTTCTTTTCGGCACAGATCGCCATCAGACGATCGGCACTGTCAAAAGGAAATGGAACAACGGTGTCATCCTCGACGACACGCTCAGCGCCGATTGCGGTTTCATCCACAATGAAGCCGCCGCCGACTGAATAGAAAACGGCATCGGTGATCAGTTGATCCGAATCATCCAGCGCCGAAAACCGCATGCCGTTGGGATGTCCGGGGAGACTCAGATCCCGATGAAACACCAGATGCGTGCGATCGGCAAAAGCCACCACCGGCCCTTGGGACAACGCCAGCGATCCAGAGGCTCGCACCTGTTCGACCACTTCGGGAATGATGTCCGGATCAATCGACTCCGGCGTGTGCCCCATCAAACCAAGCATCGCGGCACGATCCGTACCATGACCGCGCCCGGTGGCTCCCAGCGAACCGAAGAATTCGGCGGTCACACCTTTCACACGATCCAAGACATTCTGTTCGCGCAATCGCTCGACGAAGCGACATGCAGCACGCATCGGCCCGACCGTATGCGAACTGGACGGTCCGATCCCGATGGTGAACAGATCAAAAACGCTGATGCTCATGCCGTCATTGTATGAACAGCCCGGTGATTCCACCGGGCGAATCGGGTCACAAGTTCAACAGGTATTCAGCCGGTCACGCTCGATACCGAATCGGCTCAGGGCGTTTCGGCCTCGTTCACGCGGGCGTAGATCGTGAAGGTGCGCGGCGCATCGGCGGGATAATCCGTCGCGATCGAGATCAACGACAAGCCCGGTTTTGCCTCCCGCGATGCCGACACGGTGATCGTGTAATCCGTTCCCGCCTTCAACGCCTGCACGCTGGCAGTCACCGCCGGATCCGAACCACTGGCACGAACTTCAATCACATGAATCGGTTCGGTATGCGCGATATGAACACGCACGGTTTTCGGCTGGCCGAGTTCTTCGGGCTTGAATATGACATAACTGGTCGCGAACTGAACCAGCGTCGGGATTTTCACCAAAAGCTTGAGCGGTTCGGAACCCGCCTGACGGTCATCCGACGTTTCAACTGTAATCGTCTTGGCCTGCACACCCTGGCGCCCGCCGAAACGAAAGACGGCACGAATTTCACCCGACTCACCGGGTTCGTAGATTTTCTTGTCGGGTGTCGCCGCCGTACAGCCGCAGGATGTTTTCACGTCGTGGATGCGCACCGTGCGATCACTCTTGTTGGTGAATCGGTAAATCGCCACTGCCTCGGTGTCGAGCGGCTTGGCGTGAATCTCCTGTGTCGTGGTCTCCCAAGTCAGCCCGGCATGTGCCGAACATGCCCACAACAGCATCACGATCATTGCATCACGAAAGATATTCATCCCGATCACCTCAACTCACGATGAAATGCAAACCCCGGAACCAGACCATATCACGCAAGCCATTGTCTGTGATTCACCCGCGCATGAAAACCCGATCGTCTCTCCCCTCCTAAAGGGAAGACGATCGGGGTTGGATTGGCAAACGGTTCATCCCCGGAACTTGTCGGACGCAGGCCCACGCGGGGTAGGGCCCGGTCGACACCCGACAATGCCTTCCCGCTGAGGGTCAAGGCATCGCAAACAGCAGCGTGCTGCTGTTGTAGATCACCATCCAAGCCAGGAGACCGAACACGGCTCCAAGACTCGCACCACATACCATGGGCGTTTTCAACTCATACATCCGAAATTCTCCCCACAAGGGGGTTGGGTTATGTCGAGGCCCACTGAGGTTCGGCGTGGCCGGGCGGGCTTATTGGGTATCCGCCCTTAACACGTCCTTCGTTACGCCTCTTTAGACATATTTCCGAAAAAATATTTTCGGCCGGGAGGATCGATGCATTTTTCGGTTTTTTTGCGCACAACCATCAGCGAGGAATTGGGGAAATCCCTCACATCGTCATTCGGGCACGGTCATGATCTGGCTTAACGCTCGAAACTCACGATCGCGCCGTTCGTACCCGGCTGCTCGCGGATCTGCAGCTGGAGCAGCAATATCGATGGGCATTTCGAATTCCACGCCGGCACTATTGATGTCCCGGGCGATCACCGTGCCGTCCGGGGCAACCACGTCGAAACGAAAGCCTGCCGACCCCTTCCAGGCTCGATACTTTCGCAGTCCGTTGACTTCACGGACTTCAATAAAGAAGTCGTCGTAGTCACCATCACCAAGGTTGGCGGCATCTTCAAACGCAAGCCGCTGCACGCCGGACTCCGAATCCACCAGCCGCACCATCGGTCCGGGCTCTGCAGGTAAAACATGCGAAAGCACATTCGGCGCCGAATACACACGCACCACCGGCACTGGCGGCAGTGATCCATGAATCAGATCCGTACCGGGCAATGCCACCATAAACTGGCCTGCCGTGGCGACCACCGACGCTGCGTCACCCGAACCCTTCACGCGCACGCGGCCTTCAGTGACTTCCAATCGCGACATCGCTTCTCCGGAACGCACGGCAAATGTGGTCCCGAGAACGGTGTAACTTGCCAGCGCGGTGTTCAACGTCAGCGGACGATCCGGCATCTGCTTCGACACGCGACAGAGCGCACTGCCACTGATCAATTCGATGTGCTTCGCACCGGTTTCTCGATCCAGGCGATCTGCGTACCGGCACCCAGACGAATCGTCGGTTGCTCTCAGAGAGTCAAACCGCACTTCGACAATCGGCGAAGGGCCCGTCACGGTGATCGCATTCGGATCGAACAATTCCAGAAGGGCGCGTGGTGATGCGATCTCCTTCATACGCTCCTGACCAAGCACAGCTTCGGCCGCCTGCCCCTGGCGAATCACCGTCATGCCCGGAGCGATTGAATGCAGACGGGCCAGCGCGATGCGAAAAGGCTCAACCGATGCGGTTTCGGGGGTCGCCACGGCAGGTGTTGCGGATGCCGGCGTTTGATTCGCCTGCTGAATTTCAGGGAGTGCCACCGCCACCATCGGCTCCGAAAGCCGGGGGGACGGCTGTTTGGCCAGCTCGATTTCATGGCGGGCCAGATGGAGTCGGATCATCATGAAGACCGTCACGCTCAGAATCAGACATGCGGCAGCGGCGAGTCCCATGCCGATCCGCATCGACCGCTGCGAGGGCAGATTCGAAGCCGACTCGGCCAGAGGTGTGTTCGCTGCGGCGGCCAGCGCACGCAAGACCGGCGCCTGAGCCAGTCGCTCCGCTTCAATCCGACCGGTCACGCGATCCGCCAATTCACGACCGGCGGGCTTTTGATCGATGCGATAAACCACTTCATCGGCAAAATGATGCGCCTCACTACCGCTGCCTTCATGACGCAACAGACGATCGGTCATGACGGCGCCGGCCAGTCGATCCAGCAAGGCCGGATCCTGTTCGCAGGCAGCACGAAGATCCGCCTCACGCGCAGACGACATATCGTCAGCGAGATACTCGGCAATCAATTTTTCGACGTAAGTCGAATTCACGATGTCCGCTCCCGCACCAAACGCGATTCCACGCAACTGCGAATCTTTTCACGCAACCGATGCAACCGCATCGTGACCGCCGAATGTTTTTTGCCGAGTCGATCAGCCAGATCCGAAAGACTCATCCCCTGCTCATAGCGCCAGTCGATCATCTGCCGGGCCTCGCCGCCCAGCTTGGCCAGACACTGACGCATGGCACCCACCACAAGTTCGAGCGGACGCGCTTCGGTCATGCGTTCGATCGCGGCTTCCACCATGGCGGACAAGCCATCGGGAGATTCCACTGCCGAAGCCCGTCGCTTGCGCAGATGGTTGCGTACCAAGTTCATCGCGATGCCGCGCAACCACGGGCCAAGCGGACGCGTCGGATCAAAATCGAATAATCGCCGATACGCCACAAGAAAGACTTCCTGGGCCAGATCTTCGGCTTCGTGAAAATCGCGCACGCGCACCGCCAGCATCGCGCGCACATCATCCTGATGTGCCAGCACGATCTGCCCGAAGGCACGCGTGTCGCCTGAGCGAACCAGCCGGATCAGATGAATTTGTTCATCCAGAGTCACGAAACCACCTTAAGCGAAAGCCATGGCTTCCCAAGACTCAATATTTTGGCACAAATCCCGGCATCCAGCGCACCAAATTGGATTCGACTTCGGGATCCAACTCGTTGTGGTGAATCGCGGTGACCGAGCCGTTGAGCTGAAGCACGTTGCAACTGCCGCGGTGACGTGCAAATTTCGGCCAGCCCTGCTCATCGAGCCATTCGGACCAGTCATCACGAAACCAGGATTCATCGTTCACCACGGCACTGATCTTCTGGTAATCCAGAATCAGCGCCACAGAACTCGCATAAGCGCTGTTGGGCAGGTCATCGACCTGCTTGTTCATGCCGTAGCTGGTCGTGCTGCCGTAAAGTTCGAATTCCACACCGCCATGTTGCACGTTTTTGGCAATGACATTGCCGTCCTGATCCGAGACGTCGAAGGAATAGCCCGCCGACCCCTTGTAGGCGCGAATCTTGTGACGGTTGTTTTCCAGTTCCCAGACTTCGGCAAAAAAGTCGTCAAAATCGCGATCGCCGCCACCCGGGATATCTTCGAACTCCAGGCGATAGTGATCCTCTTCGATATCCACCCGCTTCACCATCGGGCCTTCCTGAAACATCATGGTCTGAAGCAGTTCCCCCCTGTACCCGTACACATCAATGGCGGCCATGGGCGGACCTTTGCGCGTCGGATCTGTATCCGATGGGCAAATAAACAGCTTTAACTGTCCACCAAGACTCGGGGCCAGCATGCTCGGCCATGAACCGCTGCGCAAGCTGAATTTTGATTCCGTGCGCTGGTGGGCCACAGCGATCCCGACCTGATGAAGATTGCTGGCACAGATCGCCTGATGACCCGCTTCGCGCACATGGTTGTGCGTGGGCATCAGCAAGGCAATCAGGATCAGAATCAGAGTCAGCACCGTGAGAATTTCCACGAGACTGAAACCGCGTGCGGTTCGATGCGACATGATTCAACTCCCGTTCCGGGACACGAAAGGACCCGAGCCGCCCAACTCCCCGCTGCACCGGAACCGGTGACTCCGACAGGGCGGCCCACACCTTTGATTTGTGTCCACACACCGAGTTGACACTACGTTTTTGAAAAGAAAACGACGAAATGGCCTAACTGATTTATTTTACATGACTTACATCGATCCGAGAGGCGTTTTTCCGTAATGACTGATCGATAAAGCACTTAGCAATGCTAAAGCCCACATGTGCGGAAAATAAAGATTTCAATTGGGGTGAAGCGGGGAGATTTTCTACCGATTCCGCGAACGCTGGCGATTCGGCTTCATGTTGCTCAGATCCAGCTTGTCCAACTCTCGCTCGACGGAGGAAAGATCCACATCATCCAGAGAATCATGGTCAAGTTCGGCCATCAGCGGCATATCCGGACAAACGTCATCCAGAGAGGGGGGCAACATCAACTCGTCGGATTCCATCATCGATTCGATGGCATCCTCAGGCTCTGATACCGGTGCCGGGCGGGCGGCTCCCATTGCAACACCCGTCGCTGCAGGCTGTGGCTGTTGCGACGCTGTACGGCGCATGCGTTTTCGCAAACCATCGGGCTTCAGGCCAATCCGGGCCAGTTCCTGCTCAACGTCCCCGAGATCCACGTCATCCAGAGCCGCATGATCCATTTCTGCCATCAAGGGCACATCCGGACAGACTTCATCCAGGGAAGGCGGCGCTCCCAGATCATCGGATTCCATCATGGATTCGATGGGATCATCCGCCTGCGGTCGCTCCAGCATCGGACGCATCGGTGTCGCGCCGGGTTTCTGATGATCGTCCGTAAAACGAACCTGGTTATCGCGCATCACCGGTTGGTCGCCCAACCAGCCATCTACCATCTGCTCATAGGTCTGTTCAAAATTGGGTAGCTGGAACTTGCCCTGGCAGTGATTGCACTTGACCCAGTGACCACTATGAGTAACCGGCACCACGAGGTGGCGATTACAACAAGGGCACCCATATTTGACCCTGCGGGCACGGATCATGACACATCCTAGGCAGGAGCTTCGAGTGGGCTCCTGGTTATTTTCCCCGTGATATACTGACTCCCGACAGGCCTCCGTAGCTCAATTGGCAGAGCACTCGATTTGTAATCGAGAGGTTACCGGTTCGACTCCGGTCGGAGGCTTTGGTCCTTCGGGGTCACACTCCTCATCCACACCTTCAGGCGGGACAGGACTTTAGGCCGGTCTCCCGACACCCCGGTGCCTCCTGTGTGGCACCCTTCGTCATTTTTTTTCACAAAGTGGTCGTGGCCCAACCCTGCGCACGAAAAACCCCGGCCGCTTACGGCCGGGGTTTGACGATCAGATATCAGCAAAATCGCCGAATAAACCGAATTCAGGCAGCCTTCTTGGCCTTGATCGAGCCGAGGAACTTCTTGGGATCGGCCTCAACCTTGCCCTTGCAACCACCGCAGCAGACGGCGATTTCAACGGTAGACGAAGCATCGGCAGCCGCCTTACCGCTCATGGGGCACTGACCGTCTTTGGCCTTGGCGACGTTCTTCAGGTAGGCGCCGGGGTTCTTGTCAAACTTGCCCTTGCAGTTTTCGCAGCAGAATTTGACTTCCACTGAGACAACCTTGCTGCCGTCGACAGCCTTGCCCTTGATGGGGCACGTGTCATTGATGGGTTCTGCCGAGGCGACTCCGGTAAGGGTCAGCGCCAAAGCACCTACGAGTACAAGCATCCAGCTTTTCATATTTGTTCCCTTGTGAGAATTGGGAGCTGATGGGTTCAGGCGTTGGGCCACGCGGCCCGGAGGATTGCCTTTTCAGCCTCCACGTTCAGTTCGTTAGTGTATCACCAGTTCACGGACTCTGACAACGAAGATTCGTACGCAGGCCGATCATTTTTCGTTCTCTCCCGATGCGAGAGTTTGACCTGACTCAACGAAGTGCCCAAGATGGCAAAGGTTATTCCAGGAGTCGTAACCATGGCTAAAAGCGGCGGATACAACGCTTACCAACAGAACATTATCAAGCGGTATTACGAGCATTTCGATACGGCCCAGGTCCAGCGGCTCAGCGAACTGGTCACGGAGCTGTATCTGGCCACCACCGCCAAGAAGGCCGATGGCCTCTGGAAAAAAGCCGAACAACTGCTGGAAAAATGCTGCGACGACAAGGCCTGGATGACCAAAACCCTGGCGGATCGCAATATTGAACAGCTCGCCTCTCTTGTGAATCAGCTTGCGGGCGGAGCGCCGAAAAAACGCTGAAACGCACACGAACCTGCGGCCACCTAAAATAAATCGCGAAAGTTCTCATCCCATCTTTGCTCATCCCATCTTTGATGGAGCCACCGCATGACATTGCAACAGATTCTGGGTTACGTGATCGTGATCGGCCTAATCGGCGGCGGCGCCCTGTATTTCACGGGCTATCTTGATTCGGAAGGCTTCAACGAGGCGAAGCTTCAAGCCGATCTGAAGGTCAATCCCTATGACAAGGCCGATACGTTTTTCACCGCGCAGCAATTCTCCGAAGCGATGAATCAATACCAGACTGCTTTGCGCGAAGACCCGAAGAACTCTCATGCCGTCCGTGCCCAATATCGCATCGCACGATGCCAGGACGAACTGGGGCAGGATGCCGAAGCCAAAGCCGCTTACAAGCAATTCATTGATGAGCATCCAACCCACGAGGACGTGGCGAAGGCGCGCCGCTACCTGGCCACACTGGGTGGATAAGCGACTCAGAAGTGCGGCCACACTTTTGATTTGTCTTTAATTTTAAATGCGATCAGTCGGTGCGCTTGGTGATTTCAAGCAGGTGAAAACCGAACTGCGTCTTGACCGGTCCATGAACCACGCCCACGGCTTCATTGAAAACCACCGTATCGAATTCGGGCACCATTTCACCGGGGCCGAACGTGCCCAGGTCACCCCCCTGCTTCCCGGAGGGGCAGGACGAATGCTGCTTCGCACAAGCGGCGAAATCCTCACCGGCCTCAATCTGCTTCTTGAGATCGAAGGCCTTGGCTTCGGTCGAAACGAGAATGTGACGTGCGCTGGCACTGGCCATCATCGGCTCCTTTGATTCACAATGGTTCAGGTAAAAAGCGAGCCAAAATGACTCGGGTTCGAGAATAGCGCCTCAGGCGCCACCCATGAGTTTCTTGTAAGCAGGTTCATCGACGCTGGCATCACCGGCTCCTTGCGGCCCGATGCGCGCCGTGCCGTCTTTCTTGATGATGACGGTCACCGCGCCGGCACTCAAATCGAACTGTTGAGAGCCCACTTCGAGCTTGCCCCCTCCTTCAGTGATCATGAAGGTGCGCCCGCCGTAATTCATGGTGTTCACGCCGGTGATTGGATCGTATCCATTGGTGAACACGCCCGGACCCGCTCCCACACTACGGCTGGTTTCTATCTGGCCCGATACCGTCGCCTCGCCGCGCGAAGAACTGTTGCGCGGCTGATCTTCAAACACGATGACCACACCATCCATCTGAAGAATCGCCCGCGTGTTGTCCTTGTCATTGAAAAATTCGTAATGCCACTGCACCACCGTTCGGTACTTGACGTCTGAACAACCCAGACCGGCCCCAAGCACCATCACCGCCGCCATCCCCAGCACCATGCGTTGCATTGTCATCGAACCCTCACCTCATGATTCATGGATGAAAACCGCGATTATAGCCCGACATGCCGAAGACCGTTTTGCCGGCCCGAACAGCATCCAAAAAAACGATCCGAGCAGTTGAAAATCTTTTCATCGCCGCCCTAGGATGGCTCGATCGGCTCAATGCGTTTTGCCGATCCATTTCAGAACCGTCGACCGGAGACATACGCGCCCACCCAAAATCTGATTTAACCTGCGGCTTCCACCACGAACCGGCATCATTCATACCTTTTGTAACCGTGGAGCCGTTGATGAAAAATCAGCTTTTGGACCGCGTCACACCCGGCCGACGGAATCGATGCGATCTATTCTTAAGATCCATCGCAAACCGGCTGCCAGGCCCGCGAGCTTCAGTCCTGAAAAATGGACTACTCCAGGCTCGCTGCCACGCGGTCTTTTGTTTTTTTAACCCGGTCCCATCACGCGGCACCTGAGGTGCAATGCGATTGCAATCACCACATCTCCTGGTGATTGCAATGGTTATCAATCGATCCCCACACCCGGGGGCGCCCTGAAGTTCAACACTTGGGGCGTCCCTTTTTCATTTTCTGAAAGTTTTTCGAGACCCCGCAGGGTGAAATTTCGAATCAAAGCGCCATACTTCTCGGAAACTCGTCCGAGCCACAGACCGGTGATCCGCCGTCCCAATGATGCAGCCCACTGAAACAGAACGATTCGTCAGCCAGTTCACCGTGGCCCATCGGCGGATTTATGCCTTCATTCTCACGCTCCTGCCCAACCGGAGCGAAGCCGATGAAGTCATGCAGGAAACCAGTCTGGTCCTCTGGCGACAATTCGATCAATTTGATCCGCAGCGTGATTTTGTCCGTTGGGCCTGCGGCGTGGCTTTGAATCAGGTGCGCCGTTAACGGCGCATCCGTGGTCGACTTCCGATGGGCTTCAGCGATGAGTTACTCGAACATCTGGCCTGGAGCCGGCAGGAACACACCGACACACTTGAAACGCGCCGGGCTCTTCTCGATCGCTGCGTGGAGGAACTTGACGCAGATGACCGCCATCTGCTGCGCCATTGCTATCAGCCCGAAACCACTTTCAAATCCGCAGCCGAAGATCTCGGCCGTTCAGCCCCGTCAGTCTACAAAGCGCTCAAACGCATCCGGATGGCCTTGATGCACTGCGTCGACCGCCATCTCCACACCGAAGGTGCGACGTGAACCCGGCGCAGGAACACATTCTGGCCGAAGCCGCTGATCTGATCAGCGAACTCTGCAACGGCACCCTCGACGACATCGGCCTGGCCCGACTCGAATTGCTGCTGCTTGAAGAACCGGCCGCCACACGTCTGTATCTCGAATACGCCGACCTCCACGCCGAACTCGCTGAAAACACACCCCTGCCCGCTCTGGCAGCGGCGCTGCGCAGCGGTGAACATGCGCCGCACCGTCCGCGCCACAAGGCGGGACTCTGGCCACATTCACCCGCCTGGGTTCGCATGCGTCGGACGGCCATGGCTGTCTGTATTTTGCTGGGCCTGCTGCTCCTGACCCTGCAATGGATCGGTGCCAGCGATGGCTATGCCATCGAGCGCCTGCAGCACGGACGACTCGAAGAACGCCTGGTCGCGGTGGACCGTCTGGCCATGTCCGGTTCGCAGCGCGCCCTTGAAACATTGGTGACGTACATGCGCGACGAAGAGCTGGCCGTGGCGCGTCGCGCCATGCTCGCTCTCGGGCGTCGCGACTGGCCGCGCGCCATCGGCCATCGCGCCACCGCGCGCCTGGATCCGCGCCCGGAAATTCGCGAAGCGGCCATGATCGCCATCGGGCGACATCATCGAAAACATGTGGATCCGGGCCTCATTCTGGCCGCACTTCAAAATGACCCCGCCGCCATGGTGCGCACCGCCGCAGCACGCGCAGCCGGCTCGATCCTGCTCTGGGAAGCGATGCCTGAACTTTCGCGGGCATTGCGTGACGAAGATCGCAGCGTGCGCACGGCCGCTGCCGATTCGGTGCGGCGCATTCTCGGTGTGGATCTCGGCTATCGCCCCGAAGATTCGCCTGAAAAACGCGAAGCAGCCGCCCGACACATCGAGTCCATCTGGCCCACACGCTATGAACATCACATCGCGTGGCTCAAACGCCTCGAAGCGGAGGCGCGACTGTGAATCGGCGCGCCCGCGGTTTATCGCTGATTGAAGTCCTCACGGCTGTCACGCTCGTGACGATCCTGCTCGCCCTTCTTATCCCCACGATGAGTTCGGCTCGCATCGCAGCAGAAACCGCCGTGTGCGCCAATCGGCTGCACCGCCTAAGTACCGCCGCCGTCCAACACAAAATTGAATCGAAAGCTCCGTTGAACAGCGGCGTCTGGCCCGAACAACTCGCACCGTATCTGCAAGGCGCCTACGAATCGCTCGTCTGCCCCACGGATTCCGATCCGGGACGTTCCGAACCCCCGCGCGCTTCGCTCGAAGTGCATCCCGCGAATCGCACAGCGAACAAACCACCCTTGCAAACCATGCCGCTGCGACCCAATGCCATGACCTTGATGGGCGGCACACCGCGACCGACCGATCAAAAACGCCTGGGCGAAGCTCCGGCGCTGGATGCCGAAGGACAGCGCACTTACGAACTGTGGTTCGAAAACGGTTTCGACGATGGAGACCGACCCGATGACTACGACGACGTGACCATTCGCATCACTGAACTGCCGGGCAAACGCCATCGCCTCGAAGCCCGCGCCGAAGCCGGCCCACGCACTTATGACCTGATCGACCCGCGCGGCGTGGTGCTCTACCGACAACTGCCCACCGCTGCCATCACCCTCGAACTTGAAGGCGGCCAATCCAGCTACGGCATGAACCGTGAAACCGACGGCATGCCCAATGAGCTTTATGACGAGCCGATGGTCTTCCTGCTCGACTACCCCATGATCCGCGCGAATGTGAATCCGGCGGAGCGCTTCGGCGATGACTGGAATCGCTGGACCACCGAAACCGGCCAGGCTTCCTTTGCCCGCCACGAGGGGCGATGCAACGTGCTGTATCTCCAGGGGAATGTCGCTCTGTCGAGCCCGTGGGAACTCGATCCGCAAATCGAGGCCTACCGACGCCGCTGGGTTCCAGCGCCACGTCGCTAAACACGCCTGCACAGCGGCTTAGACGATGTGACAGGCAGCGCAGCGGCCACTATCATGGGCGTTTCCGGACCGCTCCGTATCTCGGCCCGGCTCTTGTACAGCCTGATCAGGAATGTCGCCCGTCATGAGCTCGATCAGTCCCTCTTCATACGATCCGCAAGCTTTGAACGACGGCGCCGCCGACTGGCTGGAGTCCCTTGATGATGCCCTGATGACCCATGGTCCGGACTATGTGCGAGCGCTGCTTCGCAATCTCCAGATCCATGCGCAAAAACAGGGTGTCGTGCTTCCGGTCACCAGCCAGACGCCTTATCTCAACACCATTCAGCCCGATCGCCAGCCGCCCTATCCCGGCAACCGCGAACTCGAACGACGCATCAAGTCCATCATCCGATGGAACGCGATGGCTATGGTGGTGAAAGCCAATCGTCTGCCGGGCTTCGTCGGCGGCCACATCTCGACCTTCGCTTCGGCAGCCACGCTGTATGAAGTGGGTCAGAATCACTTCTTCCGCGGCAAGGATCATGCCTGCGGTGGTGATGCGGTTTATTTTCAGGGCCATGCCTCACCCGGACCCTACGCACGCGCCTTCGTCGAAGGCCGTTTGAACAATCAGCAACTGGATAACTTCCGCCGCGAACTGCATCCCGGCGGCGGCCTATGTTCGTATCCCCATCCGTGGTTGATGCCCGAC
>CALOAZ010000089.1:0-12088 GCA_942491355.1 uncultured Phycisphaeraceae bacterium | reverse complement strand
AAGGCTCCGGAGATGAGGCCATCTTCACCGATGCTGAAGGAATCCAGCGTACCGATCGCCGAACCATCCTGGTACACCGCGGCAAGCGTGCTCGACACATCACTCAAGGATGAAACAGACTCACCGGCACTGGTGAACTGAAGCTGAACCACCAAAGGGTCGAGCGCACCGGTATTGGTACGATGAATCGTGATGTTCGGCTCAGCCACTGCCAACAACTGACCGAAGTTATCAAAAGTAACAGTCGAGTTGCCGCCGACACCCGGTCCGACTTCGAGCACACGATCCAGATCCGTATCATCCTGACTCTCGGCGTAATAACGCCAAGTCGTCCCGTTGACGGTCTGACTTTCAAGCACCATGTTCAAATCCACCGCGATCGGTGTGCCGAGACTGTCGAACACGGCAAAGCTGGTGCGGACCGATTCGCCGTCGGCACTCCGGTTGGTGGTGAAGATCAAGGGCTGAGTGACACCGGTCGATTTGGTCAGATCTCCGGTCTGCAAAACGATATCGTTGACCGTGCCGTGATTGCCTTCAATCACCATCTGGCCGCCCGCATTGACGGTAATGCCAGGCGTGATACCCGAACCATTGAGTACGGATTCATGAATGCCGATCACGTTGTTCATGAAATCCATGAAATCAGCCATGGTCGTCCCGAAATCGTCGGATCCGGTGGTGTTGACTGCTCCCACTTCAAAAGTGAAGACACCAACCGACTTGCCGCCTTTTTCCGCACCTGACAACGTGACCACTTCACCTGCTGAAAACAGCAGCGTGGCGGGTGCCGTCGCACTACGCACATCCGTCAAGGCCGTACCCGCAGTCACCGGTACCGCGCCACCATCCACCAGAGCCTGCGAAGTGATTTGAGTGCCATTGAGCGCCACCGTGCCGGAGGCATTCAGGTTGCCGGCCATGTTCACGTTGCGTGTGGCTTCGGCAATCGTCAGTGTGCCCAGCGGAATATTGATGTCATCCGCAACAGCCACCACATTGAAGTTGTCGTCCACGCCGTAACCCTGGACGATGCCACCGCCGTGCGACACGAGGTTGCGCGTCGCATCCAAGTTGAACTGGCCATCGCGCGTGTAGAAGTTCTGATCGGCCTGCCGCACGATAAATAAACCGTCACCTTCGATCGCAAGATCCGTACTGATCCCCGTCGAAGCAATGGTGCCGTTGTTGAAATTCTTCATGGTCCCTGCAAATCGAACACCCATCCCGATCTGACTCGGATTGGTGCCACCGAAATCAGCGTCGGGGCCCGTGCCGAAACTCAGATTTTGAGACAACTGAGTCTGAAAGATGCCGCGACTCGATTTGTACCCCACCGTGTTGGTGTTGACGATGTTGTTACCGATCACGTCCAGGTTCTTGGAATTAGCATCCATCCCCGTCAGACCGATCGACAATGCTGCGCTCAATGACATAAGCCTGCGCTCCTTTGTTGCCGTGGGACGACGTCAGTCGTTCGGTCGTCCCGGGCTCTCCCCGTTCGTGGGGTCCAAGCCCATGGGTGTGTTTCGTTCACAGCAGACCCAGCGGGTCTGTCTTTTTCTCCGAAGTTCTGTTCAGCTCGGGATCCGCCACCACAATGGCGGAATCAATGTCGGTGACCACGCCCTCGCGCATGCGCTGCGATGTCATCGCCGTCACCACCGTGCGATTGGGCACGTTCACAATCAGTCCCAGATCGCCCATCATGACCAATGCGTCGCGAGCCCCCTTGGCTTCGGCCCGCATCACCGCATCACTGATTGCCGCCATTCGAGGACCTTCCAAGGCCACACCCTGCTGCGTCAGACGCGTCTGTGCATGGGCTGAAATGCGCAATGGCCCACGCGCCGAATCCAACAGTTGCTCGAAACTGCTGTGCTCCACCGACGGCCGGGGGCGCGCCGCCGGCCCGGGCGCACCGGTCGGCCGGACGGCGGGTTCGAGCAGACGTAAAAGTTGATCCGAGGTCGACACTGCGATTCTCGCTTCAAACTCAGTTGGCCGGCGCGGGGGCGATCGAGGTCACGCTTGCCATGTTGACCCGCTTGCCGTTGTTCAGTTCAAGGTGAATCTTGTCACCCGCGACGCGCACCGCCATGACTTTCCCGCTGGCTTCATTCAGATATTCATCACGGCCACTGACCACTTTGCCGATCAGGTTGCCGGCGGAGGCCACCTTGTTCTGCGCCACGAGATCTTCGATTTTCTGCTGAAGCTTCAACTGGCTTTCAATGTTCCGAATGCTCGAAAGCTGCTCCAGCATTTTCGATGAATCCTGCGGATCCAGCGGATCCTGATTACTCAGTTCGGTGAACAGCACACGCATGAACTCCTCACTGGTGAGTTCCGAAAAGCGGTTGGGCGTGTTGGCCGGTGCTGCACCCACGGCAGATGAAATTCCTGAACCAATCGTCGACATAATCAAGACTCCTTTTCATGCTGCGTTTCTGACGCAGCCTCATTCGCCTCAGGCGATGAGATCCATCAATTCCTGCTCAAAGGCATTTCGCCGGGAGGTTCCATCCTGTTTCTGGTCATCGGGCGCATCATGGGCCGAGGGTTCATCAAAACGCCCGCGACTGCGACCGTCATCCGGCACATCCGCTTCGGCTTGCGATTCTTGACCCGGAAAAGCCGAAGGATTTTGAATCTGCAATTGATCGACTTTTAACCCGTGACTTTCGAGCGCCGACTTGAGCGACCCAATCTGCTTCTGCAGCGCCTCGCGCGCCACTTCGGAAGTCACTTCGAATCGAGCGCTGACCACATTCGCATTCATTTCAATGCGCACACGCATGGCACCGAGTTCAGCAGGCGTCAATCGCAATGTGACGCTGCCGCCGCGCTGACTCACCACACTGCGCAAAGCCCGAACCGCCTGATCACCCACGCGCGTCGTATCAGCCTCGTGGAAAGGCGTTCCGGTTTCTGACCGGGCACCTGCCGTATTTGTGTGCGTGGTGGATCCACCGGGTTGCGCTTCGGCTTTGCCCATGGTCTGCCCGTGTTCACGCACTGATTCGATTTCACCGAGTGACGGATCCAGCGACACCGATGATTGCGGTGATGTCGCACTCCCCTGCCCTGTCACAAAAGTCGGGGTTTCTGTTTTAGCGTCTGAATTCGAATCCTTGCCCTCGCGCAATGGATCCGGAGATTGCATCGACGTGGAACGATCCTGCGATCCAGACTGCGCCTCAGACCCGTTGCCCGAAAACGCATCGGTTTGCCCAGGCGATGTTCCCGTTGCAGGCGAAGCCGAAGAAATCGATGTCGCCCCATTTTCAGACGTCGAACCTGTGTTCAACCCGTGCTTAACGTACGTCGAGGTGTTTGATGAGATGGCTTGATGTTCGATATCGGATTCAGCGGGCTTGCTTGGATCACTGATCGAGGATTGCCCCACCGGAATTTCTTTAACCCGTTCCTTCCCCGTCACATCAACCTGCGCCTTGTCATCTGTCGGCACCACACGGCCTTCCGACGATTCAGGCATCGCACGCGTCTGCCATAATCCTCCGGGCCCTGCAGGTTTTGCGGGGGCCTTTGATTCTGAAGAGGATGCTTCGCCTTCGGTCACCGGCGCCAAAACACCGCTCGTCTTCGGCGCGGCACCGGCATCGACTTCCGCCGACGCGATGGCCTCCAGATTGGATGGGGCAGTCGCCTCACCGGTGAATTCGGAGGCGGTGGTGTCATGCGGCGTCTCCGTATCGTGCGTGGTTTCCGAAGCGTACTCGGTTTCCGGAACAGGCGTGGTTCCTGAAACGCGTGAAGCCCCGTCGGCCGACTGTCCTTCGGAAGTCGGCGCGTCGCGGTCTTCTTCCGATTCCTTCACGGCCTGATCTGCCGAACGATCGCCCACTTCGGCCTTGATCGCGCCATCTTCGTCTGAAGTCTGCTGACGCCGATCGGTGGATACCACCGACTGACGCCCCACGGCATCGGACATCAAGCGATCGAAATCATCCGATGCCGATTTTGCGGCATCCGCACGCGATGATCGCGGCAAGTGCGCGGGTTCGAGTGCAAACAAATTGAGATCCGTTTTACGAATCATCCTGAGGCCTCCGCGCCTGCCGGCGCCTGGCCGAGCCCGCGAAGCCGCTCCATCAGCTTCACCGCCCAGACGATTTCCTGATCAGCCTTGAATTCCTTGAGTACCGAAGCAGCCTTCCGTGGCTCCATGGCCTTCAGGTACCCAACCACTTGATCCAACGAGTCGGCCTGACCGACGACCACTTGATTTTCGAGCATCTTCATGAATTGCTGCTTGACCTGTTTCGCCGGAAGCGACTCGTACAATCCGACCGCCTGCTTGAAACCTTCGTCGTCGGTTTTCGAAGTGATTTTTTCGACACGCTCGTCCAGCAAGCGGCGCTCTTCGGCCAGTTGCTGGCGCTGACGCTCGAGATTCGCTTCAGCCCGACGACGGGTGTCATCCAGCTGTTTGATTTCATCCCGCAAGCGCTCCAGACGAAGGCTGTGCTGTTCGATCGCCCAGCGATCCGCCTCGCGCCGGGCTTCGGCATCCGGCCGTCGACGCTGTGCTTCTGCTTCGGCCGCCGCCAGTTTTTTCTGACGCACGGCCTCCGCCGCATCTTCTGCATCATCCGCCTCGATGGTCTGGTCAAACAATGCGACCACTTGATCCACACGATCGCCATTCAAACGACCTGAACCGGACAGCCATGCCACACCCACACCGAGCATCAGCAAATGCAGGATCGCGAGAATTGAGATCACCTGCCACAGCGTGCGCTTCATGATTCATCCTCTTCCTGCGACCGGCGTGCATAAGCAATCGTCGCCAATTCATCCAGGGCCAGGCGCTCCTGGCGCTCCATGTCGAATTGCCAGCTTCGAAACTTGCGTTCGCGAAGAATCTCAATGGCCCGGCGCTGCCGGGATGCTTCCACCAATGCGAACTGAGCGCGCTCCATCTGTTGTCGTGACCCTTCGATCATGACAGCGACTTGACGGGCTCTTCGCTCAGCCCGAAGAGCATGGGCGGCATGCTGCGCAATCCGGTCCACATCCACTTTTCCGGTCAGCGATTCAGCCAGGTTCTTCTTGTCACGGCTTAAATTTTCCTGGGTTACCGCCAATTCATGCTGACCGTCCAGCATGACACGACTGGCCTCCGCCAGCGCGCGACGGCGGGCTTCCTCGACCACGCGCCGATGTTTGAGGACAGGTTCAAGTTTGAATTCAAATCGTGCCACGATTCATCCCTGTGCCCTTTCAGGCTGCCGGGGCTCCCGCGCGTCCACCTGGGCCACGTCCTGCCAATCGCGCCCGCTCTGCAAGGGCCAGCAATTCAGCACGGGCCTGCATAAACGTCATGGTTTCATTGGGCCGCTGACGCAACAAAGCTTCGATCAAATCACGCATCGCAATCGCCATGTCAAAACGCGGATTGGCGCCCGCGTGCATAAGCACCGATATTCACCAGATCCTCGACTTCACGCCACGCGGCGATCAGACTTCGAATCGATAGACGAGCCGCCTGATGCGCCTCATCAATCACATCCACTGCCACGCGACTGATCGAAGCCGGCACATCAATCGCCGGCCACTGACCGCGATCAGCCAGATCCCGATCGAGTACCACATGCCCGTCGAGAATCGCTCGCGCCGCATCGGCAATCGGATCACTCAGGTCATCGCCTTCAACCAGCACGGTGTAAAAACCCGTGATGGATCCCGCTTCGGTACGACCGGTGCGCTCCAGCAGCGATGGCAACGCGGCAAAAACACTCGGCGTGTATCCCTTGGTCGCCGGCGGCTCACCTGCGGCAAGACCGACCTGGCGCAACGCCTGACAAAATCGCGTGACCGAATCCATCAGCAGCACGGCGTCCATACCTTCCTGCCTGAAAAACTCCGCCACCGCCGTGGCCATCAGCGCGGCACGAATGCGCACCAGCGCCGGCTCATCCCCTGTGGCCACCACCACCACTGTGCGGGCCATGCCTTCGGGACCAAGAACATGTTTCACGAAATCCTGGACTTCACGACCACGTTCACCGATCAAAGCCACCACCGAAACATCGGCCTGAGTCTGCCGAGCGATCATGCCCAACAATGTGCTCTTGCCGACACCGGGACCCGAAAAAATACCGATACGCTGTCCACGCCCCACCGGCTCCATCGCATCAATGGCTCGCACGCCTGTGCCCAACGGCGTATCAATCGGCACGCGCCCCATCGGATCTACCGGGCGCGGGCGCAGCGGACGCCCCACGGTTTCATGAATGGGTCCCTTGCCATCGATGGGACGACCCATGGCATCGATGACACGACCGATCAGACCATGCCCCACGCGCGCCACCGGCCACGCCTGCGTGCCGGTCACGCGATCACCTCTTCGAATCCCGGCCGTATCTCCAAGCAACATGACGATGGTCTGATCTTCATCAAACCCCACCACTTCACCTTCCACCGATGCATAATCACTGTCCACACGCACCATCGCACCCACCGGAAGCGCCAAGTCATCCACGCGCAAAGTCAGACCGCTGACGCGCGCCACGGTCCCGGTCAGTTCGAGTGACTGTGCATGATCGACATTCTGTACGGCATCCAGGAGAAAGCTCATGCGCTTTTCTCCTGATCATCAGGCAACAAGGCTTCAGTGATGCGATCCAGTTGCGTCTGCAAAGTGGCATCGATGCGACCCTGACCGTGTCGCAACACACAGCCGCCACGCTCGATGCCGCTGTCTTCTTCAAGTTTCACATGCTCCGTGCCCCCCAGACGCTCGGTCAGAGATGGCAGCGCCGATTCGATCAGCGCACGATCTTCCGGATGCACACACACCGCAATCTGGCACGGACGCGTCACATGATCAATAGCGCAAGCCACTTGATCCACCACCACGGTCGAATCGAGCTTCGGCACGCGCCGCACGATCTTTTGAGTCATCGCCAGCGCCAATTGCAACAACGAGCGCCGGGCATCAAGCGTCATTTGGCGATAATCCGCTTCCCATCGCTCCACAGTGGACGTCCACTGCGTGGCGATGGCCTGCAATTGTTCCGCATGTTCCGCCTGAGCGGCGGCGAGACCTTCGGCGCGCCCGGCTTTCAAGCCTTCGGCATGCCCGGCCACCAAGCCTTCCGCACGCCCGCGCTCAGCCGCCTCGACACGACAGCGATCCACTTCAGCGCGTGCGTCAGCCAGAATCTGATCCGCTTCGGCGCGAGCCCGCGCCTTGATCTCCGCAGCCTGACGACTCAGGTCGCCAAGATCGAGCACGATGGCATCGTGCGTCAGCGGTGCGGCGAGATGACTTTTGATCAAGGCCATATCAATTCACTCACACAATCATGTCCGACTCGCCACCGCGACCCGAGATGATGATTTCGCCCGCATCTTCCAAACGCCGGACGATATCGACGATCCGCTGCTGGGCCGACTCGACATCGCTGACACGCACCGGACCCATGAATTCCATTTCTTCCTTGACCAGCTGCACCGCACGCTCCGACATGTTCTTGAAAATTTTGGTTTGCAGTTCGGCGCTGGCTGTCTTGAGAGCAAGCGACAATTCCTGGTTGTCGACTTCCTTAAGCACCACCTGAATTCCGCGATCGTTGACGCGGTTGATGTCCTCGAACACGAACATGCGCCGTCGAATGTTTTCCACCAATTCCGGGTCGTCCGGTTCGAGGCCTTCGAGTACGGACTTCTCAGTGCTTCGGTCGACCAAGTTGAGCATTTCGGCCACCGACTCGATGCCGCCGGCTTTCTCGAAATTCTGCTGAAGCAGATTGCTGAGGCGCGTCTTGAGCCCTTCTTCCACTTCGTGAATCACTTCCGGATTGGTTTGGTCCATCGTGGCCACGCGACGCACGACTTCCATCTGTTTTTCAGAAGGCAGTCCGGCCAGCAGTTCCGCCGACTTGTGATGCGAAAGATGACTCAGAATGACGGCGATGGTTTGAGGATGTTCATCCACGATGAAGGTCAGAAGATTTTCGGTTTCAGCCTTCTGCAAAAAGGCGAACGGCGCCCGCTGAATCTGATGGGTGACCTGTGAAATGATTCGCTCACGAATGTGATCCGGCACAGACTCGCAGCAGTTTGTCGGCAAAATCCACACCGCCGACATCTGCCCACGACTTGGCCATCACCAAGTGGTAGAACTCCTCGACCACCTCGAACTTGACCCCGGGTGCCACACTTCCCATCGAGGCCACCGCACGCGTCACTTCTTCGACATTGTCGAGATCCAGCTCGCGCAGAATCCTGCCGCCGAGTTCACGCCCCAACGACAAAATCAAAACAGCCACCTTCTGCAACCCGGTGAGCTGCTTGGCATTCTCGATTGAATATTTCCGTGTCGTTCCCATTTGCGTTTTCACACCACCGTCTATTCAGAGGCTTCCTGCGTCATCCACCAGCGCACCATGTTGGCCAGATCCTGCGGCTGGTTCTTGGCCATTTCAGAAACCTGATCGACGATCTGCTCGTGCTTCGCCGCTTGTTCATCCACAGCGATTTCAGGCAGGAGGTTGCCGTCGCGATCTCGGGCCATCGTGCGCAATTCATCCAGCTCCACACCCGCAAGCTCCGACATCGTCGGCACCGGCGGGCGCTGCGATGCCTTACGCACCATCAGCAGCATCATGCCCAGACTCAACACCGCCAACGCGATCAACACGCCGGTCTGCCAAGGGCCGCTACCGGAAGTTCCCCAACCTTCGCTGCCCGCCGCCGCCATGGCGGTCCCGGCGGCCATACCGCCGCCATCGGCATACATGTCCACCACAACGCTGCCCGGATCATCCTTGAGCTTCACCAGTGTTTCGATCTGCGTGCGAATGCGCGGCAGATGCTCATCCACCACCGGCTTGAGTTGCTCATCGGTCGGCTGGGCTTCGGCGTTCTGCCCGCGCTGAAAGATCTTGATGAAGTAACTGCGCGGCACATTGACCGTGGCGCTGATGCGTTTGGGCGCCCCGGCCGGCTGCGACGAAGCCGTATGCACGTAAAAAGGTGTCGCGATGTAATCCACTTCCGCCTGCTCGGAAGTGGAGAGCGTGCCGTTGGATTCGGCCCCCACGATCACTTCGCCGGTGTTGGACCGCACTCCGGGTTCACCGCCGGTGCCCGGCCCTTTGTTTTCGGTGTTGTTGGTGTTTTCACGCTTAACCAGCGTTTTCGGGTCGTCGCCGCTGACCGCCTTGCTATCGATCTGTTGGCGCGTCATGTTCACTTCGACATTCACGGCCACAATCACATCGGGAATGTAGCGCAGCACATTCGAAATCTTTTCGTAATATTGCCGCTCATAACTTTGAATGGTTTCGAGGTAATCCCCCGAAGCCACATCGGTGTCGCCGCGCACCTTCCATGGCCGACCGGCCACCGCATCGATCACACTGACATCTTCGGGCTTCATGCCTGCCACTGAACCGCTGACCAGGCCGGCGACGGCATCCACCTTCTTCTGATCGAGACGCCCGTCGGCCATCACGACATTGATTGAAGCGGTCGGCCGCGTGTAATTCGCGCCGAAGTCCAATTTTTGAGGCCGCGAAATGATGATGGTCGCCTTCTGAACCCACGGAAAGGCGCTGACCACACGGTTCAATTCACTCTGAAGGGCGATATCGAACAGTTGCTGATTCTGTGTCGTCGTGGTCCACCAAGTGCGATCCTTGAGAAAGGATTTGAAACCTTCGCTGGTATCTTCCGGAAGAAGATGTTGCAGCGAGAGACGGGCCACCACCGCATGACGCTGATCCGAAGGCACCACGATGCGATCGCCGATCATCTGATAGGGCACGCGATGCATGTCCATGTATTCGATGATGCGGGCGCGCTGGCTCGCCTCAAGCGCCTGGTCGAGTACCGGCACCATCTGAGGCTTTGCGGCGTATTGCCCCACCACCCACAGCACCATGGGCACGGTGATTAATAAGGTGCCGATCAGCAGCTTTTGACTGACGGTCAATCCGCCAAGCCGACGGCTGATTTCCTGTAGTGATTTCTGAATCCAATCCATGAATCAGGGCCTCCTTGCCCTAATGCCCATCGACACCTGCGCGCCTTGATCAGACCCGCATTTCCTTGACTTCGTTGTACGCATCCATCAGTTTGTTGCGCACCTGCAACAACATTTTGAAGGCCAGATCCGCCTTTGCTTTGGCCGTCATGACATTCGCCACATCATCCCGACGACCGGTCGACAGATCTTCAATGGCCTTCTCAGCATCCTGCTGCAGACGGTTCACCTCTTCGAGATTCTCCATCAGCAAATCCTTGAAACCAGGCCCGCTGGCGGCTCCGCCGCCAGCAGGACCCTAGATGAACTGTGGGGCATTGACCCCACCCTGATTGCTGACAAGTCCCAGAGGATCAGACATCACATCACTCCTTCATCACACTCAGGCCAACAGGCGAAGTGCCGCGTTAAGCATGCTCTTGGTGGCCTCGACCGACGTCACATTCGCCTCATAAGCCCGGCTGGCCTCAAGTGCGTTGATCATCTCGACCGACGGATCGATATTCGGATATTCCACGTAGCCATCGGCATCCGCATACGGACTGCCGGGCTCATACACCTTGCGAAACGGTGCCGGATCATTGATCACGCGATCCAGATGCACGCCCATGCTGGATCCCGTGGAAGGATCCCCCGTGGCGAGTACCGGCACACGACGACGGTACGGGCTGTAATTGCCCTGCGCATCCAGAATCGAATTAAAATTCGCCAGATTCGCAGCCGTCGTTTCAAGGCGCTGGCGGTTTGCCACCATCGCCGAAGTCGGAATGTCCAGAACACCAAACAAGTCAGCTCTCCTTGATCAAGTTCGATCACGCCTGCTCGCGAATGGCCGAGCGCAGAATGTCGAATTCACTTTTGAGCAGTTCCATGGCCATATTGTGCGTCATCGCATTCTCAGCCAGCGCCTTCATCTGATGTTCCATGCTGCGATTGTTCTGATCATGAAACAACACGTTGTCATTCGTGGCTTCCATACTCAATTCCAGTCGATCTTCACGCGCAGCCACCTCGCGGGTGTCTTTGAGTTCAAGCGGCCCATTGAACACGCCCCGCGTGGCGCGGCGGTGATCGATGGCCTGGGCCAGTTGGTGCTGAAACCCCTCCACCGACACATCGCTCGGGCGGAAGCGCGGCGTCGACATGTTCGCGATGTTGTGCGATATCACACGTTGCCGGGCGGCGGTGAACTGCACCAACCGCTCCAGAACCGGTGTCGCCCCATGATCGAACAGTCCCTTAATCACGTTGCTTGCTCCATCACCTGGGCCGATGTGGCGCAACCCCTGTGCCGCGCCACCCACTGACCGGGGTTTCGATACAACCCGCCCAACCCAACCCACTTGCGGGGTTCGGGTTTTGCCACACCCATCGCCCGACTCTGCCGATCCGGCCTTTTTTGCGCGGCCCTGGCGCAAGAATTGCGCAGGAGTCCACATTCAAAGTGTTGCTGCCACAAGATTGTGCTCCTTCCATTTTTTGAGCTTCAAACCGAGCGTTCGCACGCCGATGCCCAGCGCTCGCGCGGTGCGCTGACGATGACCATTGAATCGGTTGAGGGTCTGCACGATGACCTGACGCTCAACCTCTTCAAGCGTCTGACCGGCTTTCGGCAACGCGGTCGTATTTCCGGAAGCCGGCAACCCGTTCGAAATCCAGGGCGCGATCGTCTGCGCCATGATCCGCTGACCGGGCGTCAGCACGGCCGCCCGTTCGCATATATTTTCCAACTCACGCACATTGCCCGGCCAGGCATAACCCCGCAGAAGTCCCACCGCCTCGGGTTCGAAAATTTTGGCAGGGCGTCCGTCGCGAGCGGCTTGCACGGCCAGAAAATGCTCAGCCAGCGCCGGAACATCTTCATTACGATCACGCAACGGCGGCAGGCGCACCGGCAAGACATTCAGGCGATAGAACAGATCCTGCCGAAAATCGCCTTCGAACACAGCCGCCTCAAGATCGCGGTTCGTGGTGGCCAGAATGCGGACATCCACGGAGAGCGTCACACTCGAACCCACACGCTCAAACTGTCGCTCCTGAAGCACACGCAACAATTTGGCCTGAATGGTC
>CALOAZ010000088.1:0-26971 GCA_942491355.1 uncultured Phycisphaeraceae bacterium | reverse complement strand
AACGAATCACCGTTGAACCACATGTCTGAATAGTGCACGTAGAACAAACCGTTTACTTTGAATTTCGGATGAAACTCCAGGTCGTACAGACCCTGCTCCAGAAACGAGCTCACCACGGTGCGATGGATATCCAGAAACGGGCGCGGCAGCACCTTTCCGTCCTGCACGATGCGCACGATACCGGGCCGCTCCACCACGAACAGGCGCCCCGTGCCGTCGTTGGGGATGGCCACGTTTACCGGATCGACAAAACCGTCGGCCACCTGCACCAGTTGGATGCCGACATTGCCCGTCAACTTGCCACCGGGCTGTGTGACCCCGTGATCAGCCCGGGCATCCACAGCCGTCAGAGCAAGCATGATGGCGACCGAACCGACTGCGCCCCAGCAAAGCGATCGATGGTGCATAGAACATTTCCTTCTTCGAATCGTGTGCGTAAAAGAGACCAACCCACGGTTTTCACACGCTCAGCGAGCATGACGCCATCTCATGCGATCCGCAGTACACCCATTGGGGTATGCGGCGCAGAATTGCGTACCTCTTGACTCGTTGCCGGAGTCCGGAATTTGTCTCGATTTTCACAAAATCACCACTGCCTAATCTGAAACGGAACACTGAATCCATGCTCACCCCGCGCCCACACGCAATGGCTGACAAATAAAACCCTCAGTGGCCATTCGCCCCCACGGGGGTTATCGTGCCCGTCATGCCGCTTCTCGACGCTTTTAACCGCCCCTTGGACACCCTGCGGATCTCCGTGACCGACCGGTGCAACCTGCGCTGCACTTACTGCATGCCGCGTGAAGTATTCGGCAGCCACCACGTCTTCTTGCCCCGCCAGGCCATTCTGACTTTCGAAGAAATCACACGCCTCGCCGGAATCTTTACCGACTTGGGGGTGCGCCATATCCGTCTGACCGGCGGCGAACCCCTGCTCCGCAAAAATCTACCGGAGTTGATTCGAGCGATCAGACAACAAACGGCGGTCGAGGATCTGGCTCTCACGACCAATGGCATGCAACTGGCTCACCATGTCCGAGATCTTGCCGATGCCGGCCTCGGACGATTGACCGTCAGCATGGACGCCCTGGACGATCCGACCTTTCGCAAATGCGCTGATACCGAGGCTTCGGTTGCCCGCGTGCTGGAAGGTATTCAGGCCGCTGAAGACGCGGGCTTCACGCACCTAAAAATCAACTGCGTCGTTCAGCACAAGCTCAATGCTCACGCCATCCTGCCGCTGGCCGAGCACTTTCGCGGCACAGGCCACACCGTGCGCTTCATTGAATATATGGATGTCGGCAATACCAATGGTTGGCAGCACGACGACGTGCTTTCAGCCCGTCAGATGATCGAGACCATTCACGCAGCCCACCCGCTCGAACCCGTCGATGACCCCGCTCTCGGACGTGTGGCCAAACGCTGGCGCTATCTCGACGGAGCAGGCGAAATCGGCGTGATTGCCTCGGTGAGCGAACCCTTCTGCAATGGATGCACGCGCGGCCGACTTTCGACCGATGGCCAGTTTTTCAACTGCCTGTTTGCTGAAACCGGTCACGATCTGCGACAACCGCTGCGTGACGGCATTTCTGATGACGATCTGAAGACACTGATTGAAAATATCTGGCATCAGCGCAACGATCGTTATTCAGAAAAACGCGCCGAATTTACCCACCTCACCCATCGCAAAGAAATGTCTTATCTGGGCGGCTGAACGCCACATCGCCACCGAACGATTCCATCAAGCCTGTCGCATCTGAATACGCTCGGGAAACGTGTAGACGTTCATCCGGCGATCACGAAGAAATCCGACCAGTGTCTGGCCGCTGTCGCGCGCAAAATCCACTGCGAGCGATGAGGGCGCCGATACCGCTGCCACCACAGCCACACCACCCGAAAGCGCCTTCTGCATGATTTCAAAAGAGGCTCGCCCGCTCACCAGCAACACCGAACGACTCAGCGGCAAAAGCCCTTCACGAAGGGCATATCCGAGCACCTTGTCGACCGCATTGTGACGCCCGATGTCTTCACGCGCCACCTGCAACGCGCCTGATTCATCAAACAAGGCCGCCGCATGCAGCCCACCCGTTTGATTGAACACAGCCTGCTCGGCGCGCAAGCGATCGGCCATGGCGACCAACGCGTCGGGCGCAAAGACCACATCCGAAGTCACGGCATCAAACTGCGTGCATATCGAATCGATGGTGGCCTTGCCGCACAAGCCGCAACTGGAAGACGCAAACACATGGCGCGAAAACTTGTTGATATCGAATTCAACGTGATCACGAAGAAACACATTGACCACGTTGCCTTCCGGATGCTTTCGACAATGTGCCGCATGACTGACATCACGCGGATGCCGAATCAATCCTTCGCTCAACAAAAATCCCAGAGCAAGATCGGCATCGTGGCCGGGCGTGCGCATGGTCACACTTAAAGCCTGGCCGCGCACGCGAATTTCCAACGGCGATTCCTCGGCCAACGCATCATATGACTGCGAGCAAGAACGATCGGCTTGCCAGCGCCAGACGTCCACGACTTCCACAGCATCCCGATCACGGTTCATTTGAATCATGAGCCACCTCGCACAGTGGACGCCTGAGTCTCTGAGCGTCGCACCACAATCGGCACGAACTTCGAAGCAGGCGTGTGACTTTTATCCGCAAACACATCCAACGACACCAGCACATTCAATTCGGGGAAATACCCCGCACAACACCCGACAGGAATATCGTAAGCCACCGCCTGAAACCCCTGAACGCGCCGATCGATACCATCGCCGTACTGGCTCTGGATCTCCAGCACATCGCCATCTGCGAGGCCTCTGGCCGCAAGATCTTCAACATTCATGAACAGCACATGGCGTGTGCCTTGAATACCGCGATACCGATCATCCAAACCATATACCGTGGTGTTGTATTGATCGTGCGACCGCAACGTCATCAATCGAAGCTGACCTTCAGGCAGATTCAAATCGGGCAGTGGATGGGTTTTGAATTGCGCCCGACCCGATGGCGTCTGCCAGTTACGATCACGCGCAGGGTTGCCCAGATAAAACCCGCCCGGTTTCTGAATGCGCGTGTTGTAATCCGAAAACAATTCAGGCATCACTTCGGCCATCTTGTCGCGAATGCGATCGTAATGTCCGACCAACCCGACCCAATCCACGGAGGATGGCTCCAAAGCCGCCAATGCCAGTCCCGCCACAATGGCGGGCTCGGACATCAAATGCTCGGAAGCCGGCGCATTGCGCCCGACCGATGCATGTACATTGCTCATCGAATCTTCCACCGTCACACGCTGCAAGCCCGAAGATTGCACATCGCGTTCGGTACGTCCGAGACACGGCAGAATCAAGGCCGCAGCCCCGACCACCAGATGACTGCGATTGAGCTTTGTGCTCACATGTACCGTCATCGCGCAGCGCCGAAGTGCTTCAGCCGTGCGATCGGTATCCGGCGTGGCTGAAACAAAATTACCGCCCATCCCCATGAAAAATCGAACGCGCCCTTCCGCCATCGCACGAATCGCATGCACTGTGTCGAATCCGTGTTCGCGCGGCGGTTCAAAACCAAAGGCCTTGCCAAGCCTGTCCAAAAACAGATCGCCGGGTTTTTCAGTGATCCCCACCGTCCGATCGCCCTGCACATTGCTGTGCCCGCGCACCGGACAAGCGCCTGCACCGGGCTGCCCCAAATGCCCGCGCATCATCAACCAGTTCAGCACATATTGAATGGTGGCCACCGCATGCTTCTGCTGTGTGATCCCCATGGCCCAGCACACGATCACGCGTTCGGCGTTCAGATAAATATCAGCCGCTTGTTTTAATTGCTCGCGACTCAACCCGGATTGTGATTCGATGTCGACCCAAAGGGTCTGCCGCGCCTCATCAGCCATCACCTCAAAACCATCCGTGTGTTGATCGATGAAATCGCGATCGAGCACTTCGCCCGGCCGCTGCACTTCAGCCTCCAATACCCATTTCACCAAACCCTTGAGCGCGGCGAGATCGCCGCCCACCGACACCGGCAGATGCAAACCGGCAATGGGCGTGGCGCGGTTCGTCAGCATCGCACCCACATGCTGCGGATGAAGAAAGTGCGACAAACCGCGTTCGCGCAGTGGATTGATCGAAACAATCTTCGCGCCGCGCACACTGGCCTCTAGCAGCACACCGAGCATGCGCGGGTGATTCGTGCCGGGATTCTGACCGATCACGAAAATCGCATCGGCCTTCTCGAAATCCTCCAGCGTCACGGTGCCTTTGCCGATGCCGATCGATTCGGTCATCGCGCAACCACTGGACTCATGACACATGTTGGAGCAATCCGGAAAATTATTCGTCCCCAGCATGCGTCCGAACAGTTGATACAAAAACGCCGCCTCGTTGCTGGTCCGACCTGAGGTGTAAAACACGGCCTGATTCGGATCATCCAACGACCGAAGCATGCCGCCCATCCATTCGAAGGCTTCATCCCAGGTGATGGGCAGGTATCGATCTGACTCAACGTCGTACCGCATGGGATGCGTCAGACGCCCCTGCGCTTCGAGCCAGTGATCTGTTTGTTGTTGCAATTCACGGAGTGTGTGTTGCGCAAAGAATTCGGAGGTCACGCGCTTGGAAGTGGCCTCAAACGCCACCGCTTTTACGCCGTTTTCGCAAAACTCAAAACGTCCCGGTCGATCCGGCTCAGGCCAGGCACAACCTGGGCAATCAAAACCATCGGGCTGATTCACGCGCAGCAAAGATCGAATCGATCGCGTGGCCGCACGCTCCTTGGCCACGTGTTGAACACTGGCCAGCAACGCGCCCCAACCCCCGGCATGCTGATGAGAGGCGTTTTTGAATCACCTGAAGCCATGACACCCTTCCGTTTAAACTAGAAGCTGTTTCAAAACCTCTTCTGGCTTCGATCGGCGCCCTTGTGCTTCTGGGGGCGTCGGTTTCTATCGCCGTATCACCGGCAATACGGCTGCTTCAACCTCCTATCCAGAAGCCCAAGGTCGCTGATCTCGGGCCGACGCATAGGTTTTGAAACAGCTTCTAAAAAGATCGCTCGACGGATGCCGACGACCAACCTTTTTATCGTGTCGACATTGCGGATTCTGTCTCATCGAATCAAAGATTTATTCAATCTTTTCACGCCTATTTAAAAGGGCTGCAGCGCGATCCGCAATCCATATAATGCCCGCTTCTTTCGCCGCAGCTCCACTTCCCGAAGGATACTCATTCATGTCCCTTCCAAAATTTCTATTGAAAGAAGCCATTGTCGCCCCGGAAGGCTTCAACCGCTGGCGCGTTCCTCCGGCTTCGATCGCGATTCATCTTTGCATCGGGTCGGTGTATGCCTGGAGCAACTTCAGTCCGGCGCTGATTCGAGAACTGGGTGTCGCAGGTAGCGCCGCCGACGACTGGTCGCTCACATCGGTCACTTGGATCTTCTCTGTCGCCATTGTCTTTCTGGGTCTTTCTGCGGCCATCGCCGGCAAATGGCTCGAACGCGTCGGCCCGCGATGCGTGGGTGTGACCGCAGCCTTCCTCTGGGGCGGCGGCTTTTTACTCGGCAGTCTCGGCGTGGCCACGCATCAGATCTGGCTTCTGTATCTAGGCTACGGCGTACTGGGTGGCTGCGGACTCGGCCTTGGATATGTGTCACCCGTCAGCACATTGATCAAATGGTTTCCGGATCGGCGCGGCATGGCCACAGGCATGGCCATCATGGGCTTCGGCGGCGGCGCAATCATCGCCGCCCCGATAAAAAAATGGTTGTTGGATGTTTTTGCCACGGCACCCGAATCACTCGGCGATGTTTCGACGATCAAATTGATCACCGAAGGCGGACGTCGATTTGTGGATGCCGGAGGCGCACTGCGCGAAGTCGTCGTTTCAGGCCAGGAAGCTTTTGCCGTGGGCACCGGCAACACCGGCGCCGCCATGGCTTTCCTGACGCTGGGCATCGCCTATTTCGTGGTGATGATCATTGCCGCGTTTTCATATCGCGTGCCTGCTGAAGGATGGAAACCTGAGGGATGGCAACCGCCGGCCGAAGATGCCGCGTCAAAGAAGATGATTTCCAGAAATCATGTACATATCGATCAAGTCTTGAAAACGCCGCAATTTTATCTGCTTTGGATCGTACTCTGCTTCAATGTGACGGCGGGCATCGGCGTGTTGGGCGTGGCCAAGACCATGATCAACGAAATCTTCGGCCCCACCATCGCACAAGCTCAAGGCAATGCCGAAGCCAACAGCCTGACGCATATCGCCATCTGGTTCGCGATCAACTACGTGGCCATGATCGGCGTGTTCAACATGGTGGGTCGATTCATCTGGGCCAGCGCTTCGGATTATCTCGGGCGTAAAAATACGTATCACTGCTTTTTCGTGCTGGGCACGCTTCTGTATTTTTCGATTCCGTTCATGGCACAAGCTGTCAGTCTTGAACCTTCGATTTTATGGCTCACGACGTTTTGCGCGGTGACCATGGTGATCTTCACCATGTACGGCGGCGGTTTTGCAACGATCCCCGCCTACCTGGCTGATATTTTTGGTTCGCGATTCGTGGGCGGTATTCACGGCCGACTGCTGACCGCATGGAGTACCGCCGGCGTGCTCGGCCCGCTGGCCATTACTTCGTTGCGAGCGTGGTCATCCAACATCGCGATTCGAGATCTGGCGCAATCGGTCGACCCATCGCTCTTCGAAAAAACATTCGGTGCGCCGCTCAACCAGTTGTCGGAACTGATGCAGGCCAAAACCGTCACCATCGCCAGTCTGATGAAGATTGCCCCGGAAGGCACCATCGACCCCACGCCGGGACTCTATGACACCACGATGTACATGATGGCGGGCTTGCTGGTGCTGGCGTTCTTTGCCAACCTCATGGTGCGCCCGGTGGATGACCGGCATCATATGAGTGAGTGAGAATTTGAAACCGGGAACGGGTCAGTCCCCGTGCGGGGACAGACCCGGTGCGCAGCAAAAAACCCCTGCCCTCCTCCGAACAGGGGTCTTCTGCTTATAAAGTCTGCTGCCGACTTGCGGCGTATCAGTCGGTCGCCAGATCCACGCCGTATTCGGCGGTGCGCTGGCGCTTGTAATTTTCGAATCGGGCGCGGTCGCGCCTCAGGCGTTCGTAAGAACCCTTGATTTCCGACCACAGAGCGCGGCGATCGGCTTTTTTACTTTCCAGAACTGGCACGACGGTGATTGCCTGGTCACGAACCATTTGATCTTCCTCCTCGAACAAGTTGAGTCTTCAATACCCAAACTCAACCATCGGCACCGGAGTCGATTTTTCGAGAAGTAAAACACAACGCCCGAAAACCATCCGTGGCTTCTGCCGATAACGCCGCAGGACGTCCTGATAATCAGAGACCGGACGAATCCAGCGACTGAATCTGATTGCCATCGAGATGAATGCCGCATTCGGTCTTACCCAAACCCGCCCAGCGACCTGATCGCGGATCATCACCGGGCTTGACCGGTCGCGTGCAGACCGGCGTATCGCAACCGATCGAGGGATAGCCCTGCTCGTAGAGCGGGTTATAGGGCACATCGTTGGCGTGGACGTATTTCCAGATTTCCTTATCACCCCACAGTGCAACCGGATTGAACTTGGCGAGCTGATTGACCTGATCCCAAAGGATCACAGGCATGTTCGCCCGCTTGGCCGAGTGACCGCGGCGCATGCCGGTGATCCATGCTTTTTTATCTTGCAGATAGCGGCGCTGCGGCTCGACCTTGCGCAAATGGCAGCACTGATCGACGCCCTGCTCACCCTGTTCGTAGAGATGACTTCCGACGCCTAAGTTGATCGTCCCAACTTTCATTGGCCGCCACGCGCACGGCGCGAAAGCCGTATTTCTCCTGCAGGCGCAGACGCGTGGCATGCGTCTGCTGAAACAGCACACCGGTATCGAGATAAAAGACCTCGGCCTTTTTGATCAACCCCTCGCGATGCAACATGTCGAGCATCACCACCGACTGCATCCCGAAACTGCAAGCCATGGCCAGCCCTTCGGGATAACTTTCAGCCGCCCAGCGCAGAATTTCTGCGGGGTGCGCCTGTTCAAGCTTCGCATTCGCCTCGGCCAGAATCTCAGCCTGGCGTTCTGCGGGCTCTTGAGCCAGTGTGGGGTTGGGCGTGATCGGCATGAGCGTGGTCATCGTATCCGAATCCCAATTCGAGCGGAAAAAGCAGTCCGGCAAGGCCCGGCCCGGCAATCCCCACTCCGGGGATGTGATACGCAATCAATCGGGACAGGCGCGACGAAGAAGCAATTCTCAACCACAACACTGACAGCGCACGAGCTGTCGATTCGGTGGGTGGGTCGCATTCATCATCACAGAACTCCCGATCTTCGATGACCGCCGTCCGTGGGACGTTTCAGGCGCGGCCTCCGGCCACGGCCGGTACGAAAGACACTTCATCGCCGTCTTTCAGCGCCGTCTGCGGCCCATCCAGAAAACGTGCATCTTCGCCATTGATGTAGACATTGACGAAGCGGCGAATCCGCCCGTCATCATCACACAGCTTCTCTTTCATACCGGGAAACTGCGTCTGCAGATTATCGATCAGCGCGGTCACGGTGGCGCCATCGGCAGAGACTGTCTCGGCGCCATCGGTCAGCGTGCGCATCGGCGTGGGAATCAGAACACTCACAGACATCAGGAATCCTCTCGTGGGGTGTAATCGACGGTCTGCAAATGAGCGTCGAAATCCTTCAGGGTCGGCTTGATGGCGATGCGCTTCGCAAACTCACCCGAGACGGCCTCTTGCGTTTTGAGGCCGTTGCCGGTGATGCAAAGCACCACACTTGAATCAGGCTTGATATGGCCGTCTTTGATCAGACGCTTCGTGGCCGCAACCGTCACACCACCGGCAGTCTCGGCAAAGACGCCTTCGGTCTCGGCCAGCAGACGGATACCCGCCACCGTTTCGGCATCAGAGGGATTCTCACCCCAGCCGCCCGTTGAGCGAATGGTCTCTGCCGCGTAATACGCATCGGCCGGATCGCCAATCGCCAGTGATTTCACAATGGTGTTCGGCGTCTTGACCGGCTTCACCCAATCGGCCTTGTCTTTCACCATCGTGACGATGGGTGAACAACCCTCGGGCTGAGCCCCGTGAATGGCGACCTTCTTGCCTTCGATCAATCCCAGTTTGGTGAATTCATCAAAGGCTTTTTTGATCTTGCAGATCAGCGAACCACCGGCCATCGGACTGACCACATGGTCGGGCAACTGCCAGCCGAGTTGTTCGGCGATCTCGAAGCCCATGGTCTTTGAACCTTCGGCGTAATACGGACGAAGGTTGACGTTCACAAAGGCCCAGCCGTAGCGACCGGCCACTTCGGAGCAAAGGCGATTGACCTGGTCGTAGGTGCCGTCGACGCACACCACATGCGAACCGTAAACCAGCGAGCCGATGATTTTGCCGATTTCAAGATCCGACGGAATGATGACGAAGCTGGTCAGCCCTGCGGCCGCTGCATTCGCCGCCACACTGTTGGCGAGATTGCCGGTTGAAGCGCAACCGACTGTGTCGTAGCCGAATTCCTTCGCGCGGGTGAGCGCCACCGATACCACGCGATCTTTGAATGAGAGCGTGGGATAGTTGACGGTATCGTTCTTGACCCAAAGCTCGCGCACACCCAACGCCTTGGCCAGACGATCAGCTTTGATCAACGGCGTAAAACCCACGTGTTGACCGACGGTGACTTCACCTTCGACCGGCAGCAGTTCCTTGTAGCGCCACATGTTCGGCTGGCGCGATTCAATCAACTGACGCGTGAGCACGCCCTTGATCTTCTCGTAGTCGTATTCGACTTCGAGCGGACTGAAAATCCTGCTCACATACGTAGCGCACCTCGGCCGGATAGCGATTGCCGCTCTCTCGACTGATCAGGCCGCGAAAATAGGAATCTGTTGCGATCATGCTGGGTCTACCTCTTCGGGTGATCACCGAGCGATCACCCAATTAAAAAACGCCGTCAATCCCTTCGGGGGATGGACGGCGTGAGGTTCCTTACAGAGTCGGCTCAAGCCGCCTTATCTGCCCCCCGCCCCTTACGGGGTTCGGAAGCTGGAATTGGCACCTGCTTTTTCGACGAGTCGAAAAACGGTTGCCGCGGCTTCAAAGGGCCAGTCCCTCCACCGCTCTTGATAAAGCGTCCAATGACTATTCAATTGTCAGGCCGAGAACTTTACGAGAATCAATCGCAGCGGTCAAGGCATTGACGTAACTCGTGCTGGTTCTCGGACTAAAATCGCCTCTTCCGACCCAATCCTTGCCATTCAGACTGCCCGCGGCTTGCGCCGGGCACCACCGCGCATCAATACTTTGGCAAAGACGGATCCACCTGTTCGGCCCAGGCGATGATGCCGCCATTCACATTCCACGCATTGTCGTAACCCTGATCACGCAGGAACTGCACCGCCTTGGCGCTGCGCCCCCCTATCTTGCAATGCACAATCACTTCTTTGTCGCGCGGCACCTCAACAAAACGCTGGCCGAATTCCGGCAGCGGAATCAGCGTGCCGCCGATGTCGCAGATCTCGTACTCATTTGGATTACGCACATCGAGCAGAAAGAAGTCGGCACCGGCATTCATCTTTTCTTTGAGCTGGCGCGGCGTGATGTCCCACGGGCTCTGTGCCTGCACCTTCGCCGCTTCGGACGTATCGTGCTCGGCGTCTGGCACGCCACAGAATTCCTTGTAGTCAATCAATTCCTTGATCGTTGGTTTTTCCGAGCAGATCGGGCAGTTCGGATCCTTACGGACCTTCATCTCGCGGAATTTCATGCCCATCGCATCGAACAGCAGCAGGCGCCCACTGAGCGTTTTGCCTTTGCCGAGGATGATCTTGATCGCCTCATTGGCCTGAATCAGACCAATGATGCCCGGCAGCACACCCAGCACGCCGCCTTCGGCGCAACTCGGCACCAGACCCGGATCCGGCGGCTCGGGATACAGGCAGCGATAGCACGGGCCGCCTTCGTAGTTGAACACCGAAGCCTGACCGTCAAATCGAAAGATCGAACCGTAGCAGTTCGGTTTGCCCTGCAGCACGCACACATCGTTCACCAGATAGCGCGTCGGAAAATTGTCGGTGCCGTCGATCACGATGTCGTACGGCTCGGCGATCTTCATCGCGTTTTCCGAGGTATACGGCACGTTGTACACATCGACCTGCACGTGCGGATTGATGTCTTTGATCGATTCAGCGGCCGACTCCACCTTCGGGCGACCGACATCTTTCGTGCCGTGAATGATCTGGCGCTGCAGATTCGAAAAATCAACATTGTCGAAATCAACGATACCCAGACGGCCAATCCCGGCAGCCGCGAGATAAACACCGAGTGGTGAACCAAGCCCGCCGGTACCCACCAGCAGAATCGAAGCGGCTTTGAGTTTTTTCTGACCTTCGACACCCACTTCGGGCAGGATGACATGACGGGCGTAGCGTTCCATCTCTTCTTTGGAGAGCGATGGCAACGTGGCGGTCGTGCCGCCGGCCACGGCGGGCACGATGGCGATTTCGTCGCCGTCGGTCACTGCGGTATCCGGCCCCTGCTGATCGCGAATGTTTTCATCACGGACGAACACATTCACAAAACTGCGAAGCTCGCCATCGGCACCAAACAGATGCGCCTTGAGCTGCGGATGCGCCGCGGCGAGATTCTGCATAACCTCGCGCACATTGGCGCCATCCAATGAGACTTCGTCGTTGCCGTCCGCGTAGCTTCGCAGCGCGGTCGGGATCTGAACGGTAACAGCCATCGTGCAATTCCTTGAAAACGTCGACCCAATCAGGAGTCGGCGATGGTAACGGGTTGCGATTCGAATTTCGAACGGTCCTCGGCAAGCTGCCAGCTGGTGAGGTCCACAGCCTTGCCTGCCATCACTGAAACGATGGCAAAGGCGTAACCGGGCCAGGTGGCGTTATCTAGATCACTGTCGGCGAAGCCTGAACTCGGCCGGGCCGGTGCATCAGGATGCGAATGATAGTGCCCGAGAATATCAAGCCCTGCCGCCCGCGCCGCTTTCTCAGCCTTGAACGAGGCAAACGGTGTGATCGTAAAGCGGTGGTACTGCTCTTCCTCGCCGTGCTCGTTCACGGCGGGCATCACTTTTTCGACGCGCTGCACACCCGCATCCTGCTTGCCAAGCAGAAAACCGCAACACTCGTTCGGGAATGCGCGTTCACCGTGAAGGTGAATGGTCTGGGCATGTTCGGATTGCAGCACAAGCGTCAGCATCGGTTCACCAGAGATTCAGATGGTCGAGGTATTTCGATGCATTGTCGGCCAGAACCGTTACCACAGTGCCCGATTTCAATTCACGTGCCACTTCAAGTGATGCCGCCACGGCAGCCGCTCCACTCGGGCTCACCAACAAGCCTTCTTCGGCGGCCAGACGTTTGACCATTTCGAAAGCAGCTTCGGTGGTGATCGCGCGGTCTTCGTCGGCCAGTGACGGATCGTAAAACCCAGGCTTGATCGAGGTCGCCATGTGCTTCCACCCTTCGAGGGCATGCAGCGGCGTATCGGGCTGCACACTGATCACGCGGATTTTTGAATCATGCTCCTTGAGGCGACGAGCGTTACCCGTAAACGTGCCGCTGGTCCCCAGACCCGCCACGAAATGCGTGATCGCGCCTTCAGTCTGCTTAAGAATTTCGACCGCCGTATGTTCGTAATGCGCCTGCCAGTTGGCATCGTTGTTGTATTGATCGGGATAAAAATACGCATCCGGGTTTTCAGCATAAATCTGCTGCGCCAGACGGATCGCACCATCCGACGCTTCGGCCGCCGGCGACTCAACAATCGTGGCTCCATACGCCTTGAGAATGCGCTTGTGCAGCTTGCCTGCATTCGCCGGCAGCGCCAGCGTCACCTTGTAGCCCATGGCTGCCCCGAACATCGCGTAAGCGATGCCGGTGTTACCACTGGTGGCATCCAAAATGGTTTTGCCCGGCATCAGAGCGCCGCGGCGCTCGCCATCGAGCAGCATATTGAGCGCCGGACGATCCTTCACCGAACCGCCCGGATTGAACCATTCGCATTTTGCAAACAGGCGCACCGGCGCGACCTCGGCCGCAATGCGCCGCAACTCCACCAGAGGCGTGTTGCCCACGGCTTGAATGATGCTGTGGCGACGGTCCGCCTGCGTCATGGCATCGGCTTCGATGGTGGCGGTCGGTTGCACGCGAACTTCCTCCTCCCGAATCCGGACCCCGTCAGGGTCACACGCTCACCGCGGCTCCGAGTGTGGCAAGCAGCGTCAACGGTTGTCGCGGATCATCGCTGGTGCGCGATAGCTTTGCCGCGCCGCCCAGCGCCGCTTCCACATCTGCTTTCACAGCATTGAAACCCGCTTCGCTGTTTTCGATGCGCAGACGATCCTGGAATTTGATTTCCAGTTCCGTGCGGTCGAACTTCAACGGCTTGGACAGTTTTTCAGACTCAAGCGCATCGACGGCCGCAAGAGCGCGACGCACCGTCGTTGTCAGGTTGGATTTCAGATCACCGTCGGCCAATCGCTTCGAGACCGCCAGCAGACCCACGCGACCGCCCTGCTCATCCAGGCCGTAATCGGCTTCGTGACCGACGATCAGCACACCCGGTCCATCCGGCACATGCTTGTAATCGGCCACGTCGATCAGCAGACCTTCAAGGCGTTTGTCGCGAATCCAGCGATGAAAAACCGGGACCAGTGCGGCGAGATCGGCCGCAGAAGGATCTTCGAGAAACAGTTTCACACTAATACGATGCGGTGTCATGGCGTATTCCTGATTCAGATCACGGCGGGTTGCGCGGTACGCGACTCGCAGGCGTGCGTGGCCTCGATGAACAACTGCGCTTCTTCGATACGCTGACGGGCCGTGTCCTTGTCGATCCGGCCCGGACCGCTTTCGTGGCGATCGAGCAGGTACTGCGCAAACTTGCCCTTGGCATACTTGTCGAAGAACAGTTCGGTGTCGTAAAAACGCGACTTGAATTCGCGAATGATGTTGTCGTTGTCATCGCCCACATCAAGGAATCGCGTGCGCACCAACGTCTTGGCAGCAAGAAGCATGGCACCGTAAGCCATGGCTTCGGCCTTTGCGGCATCGCCTTCATCCAGAGCGATCGACGCATCGAACACTTCGGATTCGGCCTTGATGATCTCGATCGCGAACAGCGAAACAATTTCACCCGCGCATTCACCGACGCCCATGTCGCCGATGGTGAATTCCCGGGCATCGGCGACCCAATCGGCCTCCAGCAGCGCCTCGCGCACCGTCTCGTCCGACACCAGCCTTCTCAGGACCGAGCGACTCTGGCCCGAAGCGCCGAAATTTTTCAGGAGCCATCAACAGGAAGATGATCCGGCGCGGTGCCCGGTTCGCCTCGCCCTCTCCGGTGATGGCGATCTCGGCGGGCGAGACCCCCAACATCAGTCGCGGCTCCTCAAGCCCCTCAATCTCCACCCCGGCCAGCACGACTTCGTCATGGGAATCGGACGATTTCGCCCCGCGAACCAAAGGCCAGATCTCTGGCGCACTTCGCCCTCAGAGGACAGCGGGGGCGTTCTCTTCGGGCAGCAGTCCAAGCAACTCGGCGAAAACCGCCTCAAGCGTGTCTCCGCCGACCGGGATCGCGATCCCGCCCGCGGTGATCAGTTCGGCGAGGTTCATGATGAGACGGACAGCTCCCGGGTCGCCCCGAGGCCATCCCAGCCTCAGGCGCTCAGCGCGTCTCGAATCAGTTCGGCGATCTCAACCGGGCGCTTGGCCACGGCGATGCCGTTCTGCTCGAACACTTCCATCTTCTCGGCGGCCGTACCTGCAGAGCCGCTGACGATAGCGCCGGCATGCCCCATGGTGCGTCCGGGAGGGGCCGTCTGACCGGCGATGAAGCCAACCACGGGCACCTTCACATACGCCTTCACGAACTCGGCAGCTTCCTGTTCGTCCGTGCCACCGATCTCGCCGATCATGACGATCGCCTTGGTGTCCGGATCGTCCTTGAAGGCGTCCAGGCAGTCGATGAACTTGGTGCCGATGTTGGTCGCCACCAATTCCAACACAGGTGGTCTGACCGATGCCGGCATTGGTCAGGTGATGAACCGCCTCGTAGGTCAGCGTACCGGAACGCGAGACCAGCCCGACCGGGCCGGGCGTCACGATCTGACCGGGAAGAATCCCGACCTTGGCTTTGCCGGGGGTGATCAGGCCGGGGCAGTTCGGCCCCAGCAATACGAACACCGCGGTCCCGTGCAAACGCGTGCCCGGGACATGTCGAGGACCGAATCCTCCGTGATCGCGACCACAAAGGAAACGCCCGAATCGGCGGCTTCCATCACGGCGCCCGCGGCGAATGCCGGCGGAACGTAGATGACCGAGGTGTTGGCCTGCGTGGCAGCAACGGCCTCGTCCATGGCGTTGAAGATCGGGACCTTCCTTGCGGCCGTCGGGTCCGTCAAAGAACTGTCCGCCCTTACCCGGCGTTACACCGGCCACGACGTTGGTTCCGTATTCCATCATCTGGTAGGTGTGGAACGAGCCATCCCGGCCCGTAATCCCCTCCACGACCAGACGAGTGCTCTCGTCAATGAAAATCGACATCGTCGTGCCCCTAAGCCCGTTTGGCGAGTTCAACTGCCTTCGAGACAACCTCATCCATCGAGGTGTAAGCATCGAAGCCAGCATTCTTGAGAATTTCGAGCGCCTCGGTCTCGTTCGTCCCGGTAAGACGAATGACGATCGGGACACCGATATCGATGTTCCTGGTCGCTTCGACGATTCCGTTGGCCACATCGTCGGTGCGGGTGATGCCGCCGAAGATGTTGAACAGAATCACCTTTACCGACGGATCGGAGGTGATGATGCGCAGGGCGTCCACGACCTTCTGCGGATTCGACGAACCGCCGATGTCCAGGAAGTTGGCGGGCTCACCGCCGTAGTACTTCACCAGGTCCATGGTGGCCATGGCCAGTCCGGCGCCGTTGACGCAGCAGCCCACGTTGCCGTCGAGCTTGATGAAGGTCAGCCCGGCGTCACGCGCCTCGGTCTCGGCCTGTGGCTCGGCGGAGGTGTCGCGGTAGGCCGCGATGTTCGGCATGCGGAACAGCGCGTTGTCGTCGACGGAAACCTTCGCGTCAATCGCCTTCACCTCGCCCGAGGGCGTGGTGATAAGCGGGTTGACCTCGGCCAGCGAGCAGTTCGACTTCATGAAGGCGTTGTAGAGCTGCCCCATGATCTTGGTCGCCTGCTTGATCAGCGCCGGGTCGTCGTAGAGCGAGTTGGCCAGCCAGTAGGCCTGATGCGGCAGAAGGCCGTAGCGCGGGTCGATGTGCAGCTTGCGCAGCGCATCGGGGTTGTTGTGCGCACCCGGACTTCTTCAATGTCGACACCACCCTCGGCGGAGAGCCATGAACATCGGGCGCTGGGCGTTCCGGTCCATGACCTCGGCAACATAGGCCTCGGTCTCAATGTCCTCGGCGGGCGTGACCAGCACCTTTTCAACCGTCAGGCCGCTGATCTGCATGCCAAGGATGTTCGAGGCGTGCTCCTTAGCCTCGGCCGGAGTCTTGGCCGCTTCACGCCGCCGGCCTTACCACGGCCTCCCCGAGTGAACCTGAGCCTTGATGACAACCATGCCGCCGTACTGAGAGGCAATGGCCTCGGCCTGTTCGGCAGTGGTCGCGATTTCCCCCGGAGGAACCGGAATTCCGGCCTCGCGGAAGATCTCTTTCGCTTGATATTCGTGGAGATCCATAACCGTGGGTTTTGATGTGAACTGTAGTGTGGTGAATCAAGAACTCCCGTGCCACCGAAAGCGCCGAAGCGCCGGATTCCTGGGTGAGGCGCTACGACGAGGGATAGCAACGCTATCGCGATTCGGGGCAACGACAGAGGGCCGGATGAAGCGGCGTTCGAATGGTCGAGACATTTTTGATGCACCACAATCGGGAATCCGGCCGCAGCCGAGACCGTGGAAGGCACCGGACGGGAGAGGGGGATTCAACCGGAATCCCCCCGCCCGGCCGTGCGTCAGCCGCCACCGCCTGAAGAAAGTGACCGCAGCAGCGTCCTGAGTCGGTCGAGGCGCTCACCGAAGCCGGCGAAGTCCCCCTCCCTCAGACGCGCCTCTGCCTGTTCCAGAAGATCCAGCGCTTCGGCGGGCTACGCAGACGGGTCCATTCCGCCCAGACCAACGACGTTCAATGCACCATCCGGGCTCGGAAGGCCTCCCCCCGACCGCCCCGCCGTCCTCCTGCGCGAGCGCCTGAATCGCTCCGAGAAGCGTCTCCTCCATGACCACGCGACGCCCGTCAGAGACACGACGAAGCGGCGAAGTTCCGGAATCGCCCTTCGCCGCCAGGAATACTGGCTCCATGTAGACCAGACGATCCCCGACCGGAATCATATGCAGGTGACCTGTCCAGACGCGGCTCCCGCCGGTGCGCCAGAGGGAGAACTGCTGCGAAATGGCCGGATCCTGCTCGATGAGGGCCTCAACCTGCGACGGCCCCGCCATCTGCTCTACGACCGGAAGGTCGAAGAGGCGCAGTCTCGGGGAGCTGTCGCCGCTGAGTCGCCCGGCTAGGATGCCGGTCAGGTTCTGACGACCCGGCCGGTACGAAGACCGTGGTGGATCTGGAAGATCGGGCTGGGTGTCGCCCGGCATACGATACATACCGGTACTCGGGCGAGTAGGGTGACCGGGTTCCCGCCCTGGCGGCCTCCTCCTGGGGCGAGCCCACTCGGTCCTGCTGACCAGCTATGAAGGCCGGCGCATCGCCCTGATGGTACTGCAGGAGCACCGCCATACAGCGCGATCAGGGCTGCGAGCGTAGCGCAGGTGTGACCGCACTGACCTCAGGCATGTCGCACAGGGGGCGGAAACAACTCCGGGTAGGCGCTGCCCCAGGCGTCGAGAAGGGGGTCAGCCACCGGCAGCCGGTAGAAGTCGACCTTCTGCCCGCGGCCGCATCCAGGACCACCTTGACCGAGTTGCGCGCGTAGGAAACCGAAGGTCCGGGCCGACCATCGAGCGCGACGGGCACGGCGAGGGGGAAGAACCGCGTCGCAGTGTAAAGCCTTCCGAGACCCACACCACCCTGCCCGCGTCTACCACCGGATAGGGAGCTTCGGGATAACGCAGGAATGGAGCGATGGCCGATTCACACGTTCGGCCAGCACGCCGGCTTGAGAATCACCAGACGCGAGTCGGCCGCACCCTTCGCCAGCAAAGAGGATGTTGGTTCCTGCAGGGACCAGGCCAGAAGCGGCCTTGTTCAGGAACCACCCGACAGCGATGCCATTCGGGAAGTCGACGCCGGCCGCCTCGGCGACCCATCAGGTGACGTGTAGCCGAGTCGGTGGCGTTGATGACCGCGTACGGGGCTTAGGGCGGGGTTCTTGAGCCGAAGAAGATGCGGGTCGCGGTTCAGAGCAAGCGATTCGCGAGCTGGCTGCGATCGGTCTCCACCGGAATGCCATAGAGGAGCATCTCGCGGGCGGTTCTGGTCGGTCTCAGTGGCCGGAGATACCGCCACCGCGCCGTTGCCGACCACGTAGCGCTCCCGCCAGGTGGAGGTTTTGCCAGTTGGGATGGTCGATGCCGAGTGGATCCACTTCGCGAACCGAGATCGCCGATCGGGGACCGGGCCATTCGGCGTGGGATAGCGGTCGAACGCCACGATCGGGAAAGCGTAGTACTCGAACCGGGCGTCGACCTCCTTGAACGTGGTCTGCAGGGTCCCCTGACTCCAGATCGGCAGGCTGCGCGAGCCGTTGGGCGCGTAGTTCTCTCCAGTCGACGTGGCCCTCGGCGCGGGCTTCGAACGCCGGCCGCCGCTCCATCTGGTCCTGGACGTAGCCCATGCGTGTGAATTTCAGCGATTCGTCGATGTAGGGCGTCTCGCGTCGAAGTTCGTTGGGCACCACCTGAAATCGCTGCACGACGGCAGGATAGAGCTGGCCCACCACGGTCGATCCCAATCAGCCCACCGACCCCGGCAACGATCGGAAGGAAGCGGCGTCGTCCGCGCGCCCCAGACCATTCCGATCGCGGCCAGCACCAAGAGCGTCGCCTGGATACGCAGCGCCGGCAAGCCGGGCCTGGGCATCCGCGAACCCGAAGATACTCTGGACATCGGAGGTTTCGCACATGAGCAGGAACGACGAGCCAGGGCCGACCGGCACCGCGCCGTGAGGAGCAGGAAGGTGGCAATGATGGTGCCCAGATGCTTTCGGACGCTTTCCTCTATCGTGATACCCTTGGGCGCGAGATGAACCGCCCCTGTTGCGGCGTACCCGGCGACCACAGTGGCCAACAGCAGAAGAGGCCAGGATCGACAGATAGTTCAGGGCAAGCTGACAGGAGAGGGACGACGAAGACGTAGAATGACAGGTCGCGACCCAGATACGGATCCGCGACCCCCCACTGCACACTGAGGACATCCAGAGAAGGAACGCCCGACCGAGACCCTCGGGGAACATGCCTCCGAACCAGAGGCCCAGCAGAACCGACTGAAACCATCATTGACCTGCTGCGATCCACTGCTTCAGAACCTGCTCAGGATCTCCGAGATTTCCGAACCTACGCCGGATCTGCAGGGCCCCGAGACGGCGCCAGACGATACGCAGGTTCAGCGCAGAACACCGCTGCCACCGCAAGAAGGCACATCAACGGATCCGGAGACCCAGCCCCGACGATGTCGCGAGACAGTACCGCAAGGTAGCCCGCGCTCCCGATCCAGAGCACGTCAACCCAGAGGTCGGTCGCCGTCCGGGAGAACCCCATAAGGACGAACGCCAGCAACGATGATGGGCACGGCGCTCGCCGCAGCCGGGGCCGGTGCGCAATACCGTCAGACTGTCACCCCGGACGCGGCGCCTCCAGCCAGGCTTCGACCTCGCGCACGATAGCGATCCCGCTGCTCTGCGGTCCGCGCTTCGAAGCGGGCGACGAGGACGGGCTGGGTGTTGGAGGCCCGTAGAAGTCCCCATCCATCTCCGAAGAGGATCCGCACGCCATCCACATCGATGACGTCGTGGAGGGCTGCGGAAGTGCTCCAGCGCCTCTACGATCACGCTCGAACTTCTCCTCTTCGGGCACCTCGATGCGGAGCTCGGGCGTTGATACGTAGCGGGGAAACTCCGCGACTCGCTGGCCGAGAGCGACACATCGGACCGCGCCACGATATCGACCAGGTAGGCAGGCATCGTAGAGCGCGTCGTCGAAGCCGAGGTATAGCCGGGCCTCGCCACCCACAGATGTGCCCGGAGAGCTCACCTGCGATCGGCGCGTGCTCCTCCTTCATCTTCTGCTTCATGAGGGAGTGGCCCGTCATCCACATGATGGGGACTGCTTCCGCCGGCTGCCTCGAACACCTCGGGGAGAGCCTGAGAGCACTTCACGTCGAAGACCAGCTTTTGACCGGGCCCCTTCCGTCTCGAACAGGTCAAGCCCGAAGAGAAGGAGGATGATGTCACCCCGGACCACGTCTCCCGTCTCTCCGTCCAGACCGCGCCGATCCGATCCGCATCCCCATCGAAGGCGATCCCCAGATCGGCTCCGGTCTCCTTTACCTTTTCGATCAGGTCGGCCAGATACTCGTCGACCGTGGGATCGGGATGATGATTTGGGAAGGTGCCGTCGGATTCACAGAACAGCGGGATCACCTCTGCGCCGATCCGCGTCAGGAGGTCGACGGCCACCAGGGCGCCGCTGCCGTTGCCGCAGTCGACCACGACCTTTACCGGGCGATCCAGCTTGAACCGGCCCGATACGTCTTCCGTGTACTCTGGATAGATGTCACGACGCTCCACGCTTCCCTGCATAGCCTGGGGCACGGAGGGAATATCGTCAGCAAAGATGGCCGTCTTCATTTCCTGAATCGCATCGCCGAAGACCGAACCACCGGCCATGGTCATCTTGATTCCGTTCCACTCGGGGGGATTGTGCGACCCGGTGACCTGAATCCCACCATCGAGCTTAAAATCTTCTCGGCCCACCAGACATGGGGGTGGGAACGGTGCCGATGTCGATCACGTCCACGCCGGCGGCGTTCAGCCCCCGCAACAGTCCTTCAGTCAGGTCGGTAGAGGTGGTGCGGTTGTCACGCACGACCACGATACTTGGCTTGACTTCGATGGCGGCAAGCGCACGGGCGCCGTAGGCCCGGCCCACAGCTTCGGCGACTCCGGCGTCGAGGTCGATTCCAACGATGCCGCGGATGTCGTATTCACGGAAAATATGCGAAGCAAAACTCATGTCGTGATTCCGATCTGTCAGTCTGTGGAAAAGTCTGTCTCAGCTATCAATATAAAGAGCGGCGTTCCCCGAGCATCCGGGAAACGCCGCGGTCCTGCAAGCGCGATCAGTTCATCGGATCAGGGCGCCATCCCCAGAAAAACGCCGCCCGCACGCTGAAGCCCGTCCACCGAATCGGCCGCGAACTCGAGCATGCCCCCCGGGAATACCCCCAGGAACAGAATCAGCCCCACTCCCGCGATCAGCGCCACCTTCAACGACAGCGGAATGAACATCCGTTCGTGCAGGTCAGGCGAAATCGGCTCGCGCATCCAGACGAACCAGGCGAGGCGCAGATAGTAGAAGTAGGACAGCACCGTGGTGAGCACGAGGATCACCATCAGCGTCCACAGATGGGCCTCGGCGGCCCCCTGCAGCAGGTAGATCTTGCCCATGAACCCGCCGGTGCCGGGGAAGCCGGCCAGCGAGAGCAGGAAAATGGTCAGGAATACACCCAGGAGAGGCTGCGACTGCCCGAGGCCCGAGTAGTCCTGACGCATCAGGTTCTCTTCGCCATGGCGCGAAACGATCACGACGATGGCAAAGGCGCCCATGTTCATGACGCCGTAGACCAGGAGATAGAAGAGCATCCCGGCCGCGGCCATGTCGTTGGCGGCGGTCAGGGCCACCATCAGGTACCCCGCGTGCGCGATGCTGGAGTAGGCCAGCATTCGCTTCACATTGGGCTGCGCCAGCGCAATCAGATTCGCCACCACCATGGTCGCGGCGGCCATCCACCAGATGACGCTGTACCAGGAATCGTAGAGCGCCGGGAAGGCGACCAGAAAGACCCGGAAGAAGGCCACCACGGCGGCCGCCTTCACACCCACCGACATGAAGGCGGTGATCGGCGTGGGGGCTCCCTCGTAGACGTCCGGCGTCCACATGTGGAACGGGACCACCGAGACCTTGAACGCAAAGCCGATACCCAGGAGCCCAACACCAAAGAGGAGCAGGCCGGTATGGGCCGTGCCACTCTGAATGGCAACGGCGATCTGGGCGATGTTCGTGCTTCCGGTCGCGCCGTACACCAGGGTCAGCCCATACAGGAAGAAGCCCGTTGAGAAGGCTCCCAGCAGAAAGTACTTGAGCCCGGCTTCGGCCGAGCGACGATCGCGGCGGTTGAAGGCGGTCAGGGCGTAGACCGAAATCGACATGACCTCGAGCCCCAGGAACAGAACCATCAGGTCCCGCGCCGCCGACATGAACATCATCCCGGCCGTGGCCAGCATGATCAGGGCATAGTACTCACCGGACTGCAGGCGCTGGCGATAGACGTACGAGAAGGACATGACCACGCCGAAGGCCGCCGCGCCCAGGAAGACCCAGTTGGCGAAGAGCCGGAAGTGGTCGACGGTCACCAGGCCGGCCGTGCCGACCTCGTGCGTACCGTAGAGCCAGCCGTTGATGGCGCCCGTGACCAGCAGGCCGGCAAGCGCCCACAGCCCCAGATCCATGGACGGCGCCTCGGCGCCCTCGTCGGATTTGCGCTGATCCCGCTTTCCGGACACGCCGGCCAGCAGAACTCCGATCGCCCAGAAACAGAGGACGAACTCGGGCAGCATGGCCCAGAAGTAATGAAGCTGAGAACTGAAGTCGAGCTGCATCGTGTCAGTCCTGGTCCCCGGTCGCCGTCTCGTCGACGGCAATCGGCTGGGTCTCGTTCACGGCCACGACCGGAGCATCCGGCGTGTCGCGGGCGACCGAAAGATCCATGCGTCCACTCTCCACCCGCTCCAGTACCGCACGAACCGAAGGCTCCATGCGATTCAGGATCGGAGTCGGGAAGACGCCGAGTACGATCATGAGCACCAGAAGGGGCGACAGGACGGCGATCTCGCGCCGGTCCAGATCCACGACCTCCCGGTTCTCCTGCTTGTCGAGCTTGTTGAAGAAGATCTTCTGCACCATCGGCAGCATGTAGTACGCGGCGAAGATCACGCCGGTGGTGGCGATCACGGCCAGCCCGGGGTGCGTCTCGAAGGTGCCAAGGAGTGCCAGGAACTCACCCACGAATCCACTGGTGCCCGGCAACCCGATCGAAGCCAGCGCGGTGATCACAAAAGCCGTCGCAAGCATCGGGGCCACACGGCCCAGACCGCCGAAGTCCTCGATCTTCCGCGTGTGACGGCGCTCGTAGAGCATGCCCAGCAGAAGAAAGAGGGCGCCCGTGCTGACACCGTGCGAGATCATGACCATCAGCCCGCCCTGCAGACCGTTGACGGTGAGGGCAAAGATGCCGATCACGACGAAGCCCATGTGGGCCACCGAGGTGTAGGCGACCAGCTTCTTGGCATCGGGCTGGACCGCCGCGACCCAGGCCGCATAGATGATCCCGATCACCCCCAGAACACCCGCCGCGACGGTCACGACGGTCGGGTACTGGGCGGCCGCCGGGAACATCGGCAGAAGGAACCGGAGGAATCCGTAGGTTCCCATCTTCAGGAGCACGGCCGCCAGAACCACAGAACCGGGCGTTGGCGCCTCGACGTGGGCGTCAGGCAGCCAAGTATGAAGCGGGAAGATCGGCACCTTGATGCTGAAGGCCAGCGCAAAGGCACTGAACAGCCAGAGCTGCTCAGTCAGCGTGAGCGGTACCCGCAGCAGATCCTCGTAGGCAAAGGTGCCGTATCCGAACTGCCCCTTGGCCTGCATGTACAGGTACATGATCGCGACCAGCATCAGCAGCGATCCAAAGGCCGTGTACAGGAAGAACTTGACCGCGGCGTAGATCCGACGCTCTCCGCCCCAGACCCCGATCATGAAGTACATCGGGACGAGCGTCAGCTCAAAGAAAACGTAGAACAGGAACAGGTCCGTGGCCGCAAAGACACCCACCACCTCCGTCTGAAGAAGGAGCATCAGCGCGTAGAACGCCTTCTCCTTCTTGTGGATGTAGTTGTACGACCCGAGAATCGCGATCGGCGTAGTGAAGGTGGTCAGCAGGATCATGAAGAGGCTGATCCCGTCCACGCCGAGCGAGTAGTGAACGCCCCAGGACGCGATCCAGTTCATCGACGAGGAAAGCTGCATTTCGGCGCTCCCCGGCTCGAAGACGAACCAGAGGCCCAGGCTCAGAACAAAGACCACGGTGGACCACCAGAACGACACCTGCTTGGCGCGTTCCCGGGGCAGCGCCAGAACGGCCACCATTCCCAGAAGCGGCAGCCAGAGCAGGGCGTGCAGGGCCCAGGCACCGTAGTTCATCGAAGCGAGAAGTTCGGTCATGGTCTGTGCCTTATCCGACGATCGAGAACAGGACCACAAGGACCCCGATCGTGAGGATGAATGCGTAGGTGTTCACCGAGCCGGTCTGGAAAAGAGAGCCCGCCCAGCCGACGCCGCAGCACACACATCCCGGACAGATCCAAGGTCGAGGAAGCCCTCGAGCGGCAAGCCCAGCTCTCCGAGGTGGCATCGGAGCCATCCGAGTTCGAGGACACGGCCCCCGTGACCAAGGCCCCGGAGATCGAACAAGAGCCCCGCGCACCCCTACCCAAGCGCACCATGGGCGAACAGGAAGTCAAGGAGCGCATGCGAGGTGCCCATACGATCCGGATGTCGGGGCCCCCAAGAGAACTACGGCTCTCCGGTGAACCGGACACGAGCTCCCCGCCCTCCCCCGGAAGAAAGGGCGGCAGTCGATCCCGCATGACGGACCTCGGCATCATGAGCGACATGCTCTTGGGCGAGGTCCTGCTCAGGCTCGGCTACGTCAGCCGCGAGCAACTGCAGCGAGGATTGCGCATGCAGCGCGCTTCCGGCACACGGATCGGTGAGGCCCTCGTCGAGATAGGAGCCGTGGACTGGGATCAGATCCGCGAAGGCGTCCGCATCCAGACGCTGCACCGCGACTCCCCCGCGGGCTTCAAGAAGAAGATCGAGCTCTAGCCCCCACTGCCGGGTCGGCCGAGCCCAGGGCCCCGCTCGCCTCGCCCCCATCCGCGGCCCGGGGAGAAAAGGAGTCCACGCGGGGATGAGTTCCTCGCCGCACGTTGCCCCGCGAGACGCGGCGCACCCGAGAATGGCGCTCCGCGAGGGGCCACTGGACTCGTGGCCCCCCGCGTTGGTATGGGCGGCTACCCGCGGTTGCGCTTGAACTCTTCGAACGGATCCGCCCCGGGGGGCTTGTTCTGGGGAGCCAGCTGCGGTGCTGCCTGCTGCGGAACGGGCTGGGGCTTGGAGAAGGTCGGCTGCTGGCCGAGGGCCGGCTGTGATGCCGCGGGTTGACCGGGGAGCGGTGCCCGGACGTCCGCAACCTGTGGGTTGGAACGTCCCGCATTGACCAGCGGCGGATCGTTCTCGCGTGAGCTGGAAAGGTCGATCGAGATACCGATGCGAGAGAACTTCTCGATCAGGTCGTCCTTGTTCACGGCCTTGAGATAGGCCTCTGCCGGGTCGACCTGGCCCTGCTCGACGAGCTTCAGGAGCGCGTCGTTCAAGAGACTCATTCCAAGCTTGGACCCCATTTGCATCTGCGAGTTGATCTGGTGCGTCTTGCCCTCTCGGATCTGTGCGGAGATGGCTGCGTTGACCACCAGGATCTCGAGGGCGGCTACGCGTCCCGTGGGCTTCTTCTTGCAGAGGGTCTGGGCCACGACTCCCTTGAGAGATGAGGAGAGCATGGTCCGGATCTGAGCTTGTCGCTCGGTGGGAAACTGATCGATGATGCGATCCACCGTCGTGGCCGCCGTTGTCGTGTGCAGCGTCCCGAAGACCAGGTGCCCCGTCTCCGCGGTTTCGATGGCGATCTCGATCGTTTCCAGATCGCGCATCTCGCCCACCAGGACGATATCCGGATCCTCCCGCAGGGCGGCTCGCAGGGCTCGCTTGAAACCCTTCGTATGACGGCCGACCTCGCGCTGGTTGATGAGGCACTTCTGGCTGCGGTGTACGAATTCGATCGGATCTTCGATCGTGATGATGTGATCCGAGCGTGTCTTGTTGATGAGATCGACCATCGCGGCCAGGGTCGTCGACTTGCCGCTACCCGTGGGCCCGTAACCACGACCAGGCCCTTCGTGAGGTAGCACATGTCGAGCACCGCCTTCGGAAGCCCGAGATCATCCGCGGTGAGGATCTTGGAAGGGATCAGGCGGAAGACGGCTCCGGGGCCCTTGTGATCGACGAAGAGGTTGGAACGGAATCGCCCGAAGCCCTCGAGCTCGTAGGCAAAGTCCGGTATCACCGTCCTGCTCGAATTCCTGGCGGTTCTGCTCCGGAGCGATCTCGAAGAGCAGCTGCTTCATCTCCTCCGCATAGATTTCCTTGGCTCCGGGAACCGGAACCATGTCGCCGTGCAGGCGAAACTGAGGAACGGTGGCAGAGGTCAGGTGGAGGTCGGAGGCACCGAGCTCGACCATGCGCTTGAAGAAGACATCCAACTCGGCCATAGGGATCTCGTCTCCGAAAGGGGGTGGCAAGAACCGCCAAGGCCTGTCGGAATTCCCCCCCTGAAGCCTTGAGGGGGAACCCGACTCCCCCCCCGGACGGCATCGCCACCTCCCCTGGCCCGGAAATTATTTCCCTGCGTAGCCCAGTCGCTCCAGGGCCTCGAGGACCCTGGGGTCGACCTCTCGGGACTCGTCGGTCAAAGCCGTCGGGCGCCTCAACTCGCCCAGGAGCAAGCCAAGGTCGCGCCCCACTTCCTTCTGTTC
>CALOAZ010000087.1:0-10282 GCA_942491355.1 uncultured Phycisphaeraceae bacterium | reverse complement strand
GCCCGAACAGTGGTTGGCGCAGAAGTCGGGTCATCGGCGCATTGCGATTTATGCGCATGGGGGTTTGAACGATGAGGCCGCGTCAGTGAGCCGCGTGCGATTGATGGCGCCCTATTTTTTAGAGAATGACATTTATCCGATCTTTCTGACGTGGCGCACGGGTTTTCTGGAGAGCCTGTCTTCTGCCTTGGGTGACAGCTTTTCGGCATTTTCGGGCACGCGGGCCGAAGGGATTGTCGATGTGTTGAAAAACGTGGCCAACACACTCGCCGAAGCGCGCGACCGAACGCTTGAGGTCGCCTGCGAACACATTCTGGTCAAAGGCATCTGGAGCCAGATGAAGCAGAATGCCGAAGCCGCGGCGCTCAAGGGGCATGGGCTTCATCTGTTGTGCGGCCATCTGGCAGCGCTCAAGAAGAAGCAGCCCAAAATGGAAGTGCATCTGGTCGGGCATTCGGCCGGGTCCATTTTGTTGGGGCATCTGATCAAGTTGATGTCCGGGCGAAAACTCAAAGCCAAGAGCTGCTCCTTGTGGGCGCCGGCCTGCACGCTCGATTTTGCGGTGGAATATTACGGCGGTGCTTTCAAAAGGAAAACACTGGATAAGAAATCCTTTCATGTGGATTTGCTCAGTGATGAGCGGGAGCGCTCCGACAGCGTGGCGGTTTACGGCAAATCATTGTTGTATCTGGTGAGCCGCGCTCTGGAACAGGCGCACAAAACGCCCTTGCTCGGGATGGAGAAAGTGTGGCAGTCGAATCCGGATGATCAGGATCTCTGGCATGCGTCTGCGGGTGGCACGGGTGGATCGCTGGCCCAGTGGCGAAAGATTCATGGTGGCAGCGATGCCATGTGGCGTGTGCATGATCAAAAACGAGCCAAAGTCAGCAATGGGCGGGCCATGATTGATTTGGCGCATGGCTCATTTGATAACGATCTGGATGTGGTCACCAAAATGCTGGCCCGCGTGCGCGGTTCTGCGGTCCGAACCAAAGTGGAGTCATTGGCGGATTTCGAGAAAGCATGAGTCGGACAGGCGTTGTACTCATTCTGCGGGTAGGGATGGCTCGTGTGGGCGGGGTGAAGTCGGGGCTCACGCGTCCGCATTTGAATTGACACGGTAATCCGGCGGTCCTACTTTGATCGGCATGCTGCTGCTGCGTTTCAGCGTGATTTGTCTGATGATGGCCCAGTCTCTGGCAGGTACGGGCTTGTCGTGGGTGCGCTGTGTGGATGCCGATGGCCATACGCATGTGGCCATGGCCGAGCATGCGTGTTCGGCTCAAGCGGACATTGTCGACGTTCACGGGTCGAACGAGATCGAGCCGGTTTCGTGCCAGGACACACTGGTTTATTCGGCTTCCTGGATCTCGATCCATACGCGCAATGGTTGTGGCGGCGACCTTCTGTCGATTCTCGCATCCGGACGAATGCTGCATGGGGTCTTGATGCAGTCGGAGCCGGATCGCTTTTCAAAATCGATTTTCGCAAAAGCGCCCCTGTGCCCCAAGGCAGAGTGGCGAGCCATTCGGACTGTCGTTCTGACCGTCTGATTCAGCTCTTTCATCAGATTTGTTTGCCGGCTGCGCCATCGGTTTGCAGCTTGGCAGGTTTTTGCATGGGTCTTCATGCAATTCATGGATCTGTGGGGTGGTGAATCATGCGACGGATATGGATTGTCCTGTTGATCGAAGCGGCTTTTGCGAGTGGCTGCGCCGTCAGTCCTCCTTGGCCGGATTCGGAGCAATGGGCTGAAGCGGCAGCGGGTGTCGAAGGCGCGATTGAATTGCGATTCGAAGGTGAGCCCGTCGATGTAGACGAGTCGCTTGAAGGTCGTTTGACGATGGCCGAAGCGGTCAGGCGATCATTGGGGCATGACCCTGAGGTGCAGATGGCCTTGGCCAGAGTGCGCGCCGCGCTCGCGGTTTCGCATCAAGCAAGACTGCTCCCCAATCCGGTGGTCAGCGTGGTTTTGCGCTGGCCTGAAGGTGGAGGCAGTCCGACGGTCGAGGCAGGTCTCGCCGCTGATTTGCTTTCTATCCTGCGCAAGCCCGGTGAAGTCGAAGCGGCGGATCATAGACTTCGCTCCGCAAGTGTTGAAGTGATCACCACGGTTTTGGATCGTCTGGCTGAAACACAATCGCGATTCATCGAAGTGCAATCGCTGGATGCCCTGATGCCCGTGCTCGATGAGCGTGGCAAATTGCTGGATCGCCTGGTGGTGTTGGCACAGCAGCGACTCAAAGGCGGCGAGGGGACGCAGGCAGAAGTCACGTTGCTCGAAGTGCAGCGTGTCGCATTGGATGTTGAAACGGCCGGCCGTCGATTGGATCGCGATGCGGCGCGACTCGTGCTGGGGCGATGGGTCGGTCAGCCTTCCCGCGACCTCGCGTGGCAACTTGAGCCATGGTCGGTTCCGGAAGTCGAGATCGCCGGCGAAGCGCAATGGGTACAGGCGGCTCTGCAACACCGACCGGAAATTCAATCGCGTGTCTGGGCCATGGAGGCGCTGGGGGCCGATGTGCGTCTGAGTCGATGGTCGCCGTTTGAATCCCTGGAAGCCGGTGTTGATTTTGAATATTCGGATGGCAACGGGTCGCTCGGACCGTCACTGGCGATTCCTTTGCCGTTCTTTGATTGGGGGCAGGCGCGGCGCGAAAGAGCCGAGGCCGATTTGCTGGAAGCGTGGCATGGGTTGACCGCGACAAGGCGGCAGGTGGTTCAGGAGGTGCGCCGGGCGCATCAGGCCTACGGCCGCCAGATGGAGTTGTACCGATCGGTGCATGATCGGTTGATGCCCTTGCTGGAGCGGCAGATGAACGAAGTGGAATCGGCGTTTCGATCCGGGCATGGCGACAGCGCGTCTTTGATGATTGCGGAACAAGGCTTACAGGCGGGTCGGACGCAATTGATCGATTTAAGGCACCGTGTGTCTCAGGCGTGGATTGAATTGCATCGGGCGGTTGGAGGTCCGGTGTATGCACCGGATACCGAAGTTCAAACGGGCATGCCGCCGCACTCTCCATTGAAAGAAGAACAACCATGAATCATCACAAGTGTTTTATCGTTCTGTGGGTCGCACTGGCTGTGATGGGATGCAAAGACGATCACCATGGCCATGATCACGATGCCGAAGGCCATGCGGCGCATGAAGGGCATGCGCATGTCGAAACGCCGGACGCTCCATCGTCAAAACAGGGATCAGATGAGCATGCTGAACATGCCGATGAAGTGACGCTCACGCCCGAAGCGATCAAGCGTTGGGCGATTCGTACCGAACCCTTATCCCGTCATGTACTGACGGAGATGCTGCTGGTGCCCGCTCGCGTGTCATTCAATGGCGAAGCGATCGCTCATGTCGGGACAGTGGTTTCGGGTCGAATCGATCAGATGCAGGTTCGCGTGGGGGATTCCGTGAAACCCGGTGATGCATTGCTGGGGATTGCCAGCCCGGAACTGGGTCGGGCGCAGAGCGACTATCTGCATAAACGCAGTGCGATTGCCACGGCTGAAGCGTCGGTGAAGGTGTCGCAAAGTATTTATGCCGGCGCCAAGGCGCTCCATGACGAGAGTCGTGGCATTGCTCTCAGCGAAGTCCAGAAGCGTGAAGCAGAGCTTCGCGTGGCCGAAGGGGCTCTGGTGGCGGCGCGTAGTGAGGTCACATCGGCCGAAAATACGTTGCACGTGCTCGGCATGGATCAGAAAGCGATTGATGCCTTGAGTGAAACCGGTGAGATCCATTCACATCATGTGATTCGATCTCCGATTGAAGGGCAAGTCATTGAACGCGAAGTCACGCTGGGCGAGATTGTCGGCCCGGAGCGCGATGCGCTGATGGTGCTGGCAGATCTCCGCACACTGTGGGTGATTGCCGATGTGCCTGAAATCCGTATCGGTGATGTCCGGGTTGGGTCGCAGGCATCAGTGAGCGTTCCGGCCTTTCGCGATCATGTTTTCAAGGGAACGGTGGCGTATCTCGGCGCTCAATTGAATCCAGCCACGCGAACCATCCCTGCCCGCATTGAGGTCACGGGTTCAGACGCGATGTTGCGACCGGGAATGTTTGCTCGCGTGGAGCTTGTGGTGGGCGATGTTGCCGGCGAGCCGGTGGCGGCGATTCCTGAAGCGGCGGTGCAACATGTGGAAGGTGAATCCTGCGTGTTTGTTCCGGTGGCGGATGAACCGAACACCTTCGCCAAGCGCGTGGTCCGAATCGGGGCGCCGATCGGACGCATGGTTCCCGTGCTGGGAGGACTGCAGGAAGGCGAGCCTTATGTGGTTCATGGCAGTTTCATGCTGAAGGCGGATCTCGGCAAAGCCGGGGCCGCCCATGAACACTGATTTCAAGAACCCATGGATCTGAGTCTGTCGTTGCCGGTCATGGCCGGCGCATGAGATGAGAGGCGTCGCGATGCTTGAACCTGTTCTTCAATTTTCAATCCGTCATCGGTGGTTGGTGGTTTTGTTGACTGTGATGGTGGCCTGCATCGGCGGGTGGTCACTGATGGTGCTGCCGATCGATGCGGTGCCGGACATCACCAACAACCAGGTCCAGATTAATACCGAGTATGCCGCGCTCGGACCTGAAGAGATCGAGAAACAGGTGACCTTCCCTGTGGAAACGGCGCTTGCCGGAATCGAAGGGCTCGATCACACGCGATCGCTGTCGCGCAACGGATTTTCCCAAGTAGTGGCCGTGTTTTTTGACGGGGTGGATATCTATTACGCCCGGCAACAGGTGCTTGAACGCATCAATGCCGCCAAAGACTCTCTGCCGGTCGGGGCAGATCCCAAGATGGGAGCGATGACGACCGGGCTCGGTGAAATTTACATGTGGGCGGTTGAGTTCGATCCCGATGCGATGGCAGAGATTCGTGATGGGGAGGCGGGTTGGCAATCCGATGGAAGCTATCTGACGCCGGAGGGCGCGCGTCTTCGCAGTGATCTCGAACGCGCCGCCTATTTGCGGACGGTACAGGAATGGATCATTGCGCCGCAGCTTCGCGGTGTGGCCCATGTGGCGGGTGTCGATGCGATCGGTGGTTTTGAAAAGCAGTATCACGTTCAGCCCGATCCCATCAAGCTGATGTCATACGGTTTGACCTTTCATGACGTGGTCGAAGCGCTGGAGCGCAACAATGTTTCGACGGGCGCCGGCTACATCGAGCACAAGGGCGAAGCTTATAACGTGCGGGCTTCAGGTCTGCTTGAGAATGTCGATCAGATTACGCAAATTGTGGTGGGTGAACACGAGGGCACGCCGGTTTATATCCGGGATGTGGCGGGGGTGGGCATCGGTCGGGAATTGCGAACCGGGTCGGCCAGTGAAAACGGCCGTGAAGTGGTGATCGGCACGGCGATGATGCTGATTGGTGCGAACAGCCGGACGGTGGCGGCTTCGGTCGATTTAAAAATGGCGGAGATCAATCGCGCGCTTCCGCCGGGGGTGAGGGCCAAGACGGTCTATGACCGAACGGCTTTGGTGGATGCCACCATCGATACGGTCAAAGGAAACTTGTTTGAAGGTGCCATCCTCGTCATCGTCATTCTGTTTTTGATGTTGGGTAATATTCGGGCCGCACTGATCACATCGATGGCGATTCCTCTTTCCATGCTCATTGCCGCCACCGGTATGGTGCAGGGGAAAATCAGCGGCAATCTGATGTCGCTCGGCGCTGTGGACTTCGGTTTAATCGTGGATGGCGCTGTGATCACCGTCGAAAACACACTGCGCCGATTGGCCGGGCGACAGCATGCGCTGGGTCGCTCTCTGGATCTGACGGAGCGTCTTGCAGAGGTGAAGGCGGCCGCGGTCGAAGTGATCAAGCCCGCCGCCTATGGTCAGGCCATCATTATCACGGTGTATCTGCCTATTCTTTTTCTCACCGGCGTGGAGGGCAAGATGTTTCGTCCGATGGCTCTCACGGTCATCCTCGCACTGGTTGGTGCATTTTTGCTTTCGGTGACTTTTGTACCGGCGATGATTGCGCTGGGTATTCGCGGTCGCGTGCAGGAAAAGGAAAATATTCTGATCGTCTGGTCGAAGGCGGCATATGCTCCGATCTTGCGTTGGGCCATCCGATTTCGATATCCGGTGGTGGCGGGCGCGGCTGTGCTGTTCGGCGGCTCCATCTGGCTGTTCGGCACACTCGGAAGCGAATTCATTCCGAAGTTGGATGAGGGTGACATTGCCATGCATGCGATGCGCATCCCCAGCACCGGGATCCGGCAGGCCACCGAGATGCAGCTCGACCTGGAAAAAGTCATCAGCGGCATCCCTGAAGTGTTGCTGGTGTATTCCAAGACAGGCACCGCAGAGATGGCGGCCGATCCCATGCCTCCGAATGTTTCTGACACATTCATCATTCTCAAGCCCAAAGAGCAGTGGCGATCGCCTCATGATCTGGATGAAACCATTCATGAATGGGAGGCTCGCGGCGTGGCGGTGACGCAGCATGAACGCCATGAAGAACATGGTCATGAGCATGCGGTGGATGCGACCACGCACAAAGGCAAGCTGATCAAACTGATTCAGATGATTGTGCAGCAGTTGCCGGGTAACAACTATGAATTCACGCAGCCGATTGAGATGCGATTCAATGAATTGATTTCGGGTGTGCGCAGCGATGTGGCTGTCAAGATTTACGGCGATGATTTTGAAATGCTGATCGAGACGGCGAACAAGGTCGCCGCCGCGTTGGCCGGTGTGCAGGGCACGGCCGACCTCAAGGTCGAGCAAGCCGAAGGCTTGCCCGTGATGGAGGTGAAGATCGATCGGGAGGCGATCGCCCGCTATGGTCTGAGTGTTGCGGATGTGCAGGAAGTGCTCGCCATTGCCGTCGGCGGGCGCTCGGTGGGACTGGTGTTCGAAGGCGATCGCCGCTTCGATCTGATGGTGCGTTTGCCGGACGAATTGCGAGACAATATCGCAAGCATTCGGGATCTGAATATTCCCCTGCCGTCGCATGAAGAAAAATCAGGATCCGGCCGTCCGGGGTTTATTCCACTGGGAGCGGTGGCGGAGATTCGGATGACGGAAGGGCCCAATCAGATCGGTCGCGAAAATGGCAAGCGACGCATCGTGGTGGGCGCCAACGTGCGCGGCCGAGATCTTGGCTCCTATGTGGCTGAGGCGCAGCAGGTCATGCAGGATCAGGTTCGTGTCCCTGCGGGTTATTGGCTGGATTGGGGCGGTCAGTTCGAAAACATGGTCGCGGCGCGTCAGCGACTTTTGATTGTGGTGCCGGCTTGTTTTTTTCTGATTCTGATTTTGTTGTTCAGCACATTCGGGAATGTACGGCACGCGTTTCTGGTGTTCACGGGCGTGCCCATGGCGCTGACCGGCGGTGTGATCGCGCTCTGGCTGCGGGGCATGCCATTCTCCATTTCGGCGGCAGTCGGTTTCATCGCGCTTTCAGGTGTTGCGGTCCTCAATGGATTGGTGATGATCACCTTCATCAATCAACTTCGGCGTGAAGGCGATGATCTGAATGATGCGATTCATCGTGGGGCGTTAACGCGTCTTCGGCCGGTTCTCATGACGGCCTTGGTGGCATCGTTCGGTTTTGTGCCGATGGCGCTTGCCACCGGGCGCGGAGCCGAAGTGCAGCAACCCCTCGCCACCGTGGTGATTGGCGGATTGGTCACCAGCACGGCATTGACGCTGATGGTGTTGCCGGCGCTTTATCGCATTTTTGAATACGGCAGAGGATCGCTCGCGACGTCTGAATAGAGCGACGCCCTTTGAGTACGATGTTCCTGCTATCGCCGAGAGATGATTCAATCATTGGCGGTGGGCTGGACATCCACACTGACAGTCAATTTGTGCTGACTGCCGCCGAGGATGGAGCCGCGGATCGGACTGACATCCGCGAAATCGCGACCCCATGCCAGCACGATGTGTCGCTCGGAAGTCATGCATCCATTGGTCGGATCGAAATCGATCCATCCGACCGGTGGACAAAACACGCTCACCCAGGCATGCGAGGCATCGGCACCGACGAGTCGTGGTTTGCCGGGTGGAGGATCGGTGCGCAGATAGCCGCTGACGTATCGTGCGGGCAAGCCCATTGAACGCAGGCAGCCGATCATCAGGTGCGCAAAATCCTGGCACACGCCGCGTTTTTCCTGGAGCACTTCCAGAATGGATGTGGTGAGCGTGGTCGTATTGGGTGCGTATTTGAATTCGTGAAAGATTTGCGTGGTCAAGTCCATCGCGGCTTCACCCATCGGGCGTCCTTCGAAGAAGGAAGGCCGGGCGTAGTCGGCAAGTTCCGGCGCAAGCTGGATGTGGTCGGAGTTCACCCAGTACTGGCTGGCATCGAGGGCTTGAAGTTCATCGATGGGGTGCGGTTCGGAACGAATCTGAGTGAGGACTGTTTCCCAAGAGCTGGTCTGTGCCAGATCGATGGCGGCGTGTTCGGTGATCTCGACTTCGCTGTCGGCCGTGATGGTCATGCGCGTGTGCGGTTGAAAGATCGAAAACAGATTGACGGCATTGCCGAAGTAATCATTGAATTGCGAGATCGACATGGGGGGCGGCTGAATGGTCAGAGAGGATCGCAGGCATTGCTGATGGGACAAGTTGCGCGGTGTGAGATGCGCCAGGTTATGGCACGTCAAGACCGAATCGGTATAGGCATAGTCAGTATGGTGTCGGATTTGGTACTTCATGAAATCGAACCCATGCCGAAGTGGGTCAAAGGGCGTGGGGCTTGTGCGTGACTGAGATAGGTGTGTGTCAGTGCAGTCGACAAGGCGTCGAGTTCCTCTTTCATTTGAGTCATCAGGCGAATCAGCGCCGTGCGGCGTGATCGCGTGATGGTCGAGACCAACTGCTCGATTTCGGTCAGTTGCGTGGTGGCAAGAAGTCCCATGGCGATGCGTAATTCTGTCGGTCGCTGTGAAGCCGATGCGGGCGGGGCGATCTGCTCGAGATGTTCCTGGATCTGCATGAATTGAAACGTCAGTGATCGCGGGTTGGATTCATCGAGCATCAACAGGTCGAGAACGGCGGTGGCCTCGGTGGTCGCACCGTATCGTGAACGATAAGTCATCAGGCTATTGGCGATTTCGAGGATGGCGGTAAGGCGTTGGGGTTCGTGCGCATCCGTATGGCTCAGGCCGAATTGAAACAGGTTGATCAGGCTGAGGCTACGAACAATGCGCCGGCCGATATCGAGAAACCGCCAGCCTTTTTCGCGTGTCATGCCTTCGCCGGCCTGCCCGGAGCATGCATCCAGAATCAAAATCGTGTCGTTTAGGAGATCGAGCGTTTCGTTCGCTTCCATCGTGGGTTGGCTGAATCGATCGCGCAAGCGCGTCAGAATGCGCCAGGCATCAAGTGAAATACGATCGCGCACGGTGAATCCGATGCGATAAACGCGATCAATGTCGGCGCGAATGCTGATGTTGTCCGAATCGTGAAACAGCATGGGCACGATGGTTTTCGTGAACGAAAGAGACGCGATTTTTCTGGGACGCGGACTCCCGCCGGGTGGCGCAGATTGTCCCAGCTCGGCCAGGAGTTGCGCGAGGGCCGGCAGCAGTGACTGGTCGAAAAAACCTGAAGGATCGGCCATGTGTCCCACAAGGCATCGGGCCGCACTTGGACGCCGGCTTCGTGCGTTCAAGGTATTTTCCAAGCCAGTAGAGTATAGATGAACGAATGAGACAACACCATGGTATCGTCAGGTGCTGCAACGGCGATGCATGATGTCACGGGTGGATGGGTGGGGGGGCTGTTCAGATAGAGGTGACGACGATTTCGCGGATATCAGGCCAGATGTCTCTCATAGGCATCGGGGGTGAAGGGGGGCGCAAGGAGACCTCCATATCTTGAAGAGGTTGACGTAATCGTTGATGGCAGTGGTTGATCCGGTCATTGGTCCTCAGTTAGATCAGGGGGCTGTGTGAGGTGTTTTTCCATGAGTGAAAAAGAACGGTTTTCTGGAATGGCTTGCCGAGAAAGTCATCGCACCCGGCCTCCAGCGCCTTCTGACGGTCGGCGTCACAGCCGCAGGCTGTAAGGGCAATGATGGGGGCACTGGCCCCCTCTGGGGTTGCTTTGATGCGTTTCGTGGCTTCTATGCCGTCCATCACGGGCATTTTCAGGTCCATCAGGATGAGGTGGGGGTGATCGTTGTGAAATCGCCGGATGGCCTCTTTTCCGTCGGCGGCACAGATGACGTCATACCCAGATGAGCTGAGGAGCCGTCTCAGGAAGAGACGGTTGGTGGCGTTGTCATCCACCACAAGGATGCGGAGATCCTCCCTCGGGGGG
>CALOAZ010000086.1:0-15560 GCA_942491355.1 uncultured Phycisphaeraceae bacterium | reverse complement strand
GCGAAGCACTCGGCCGAACTATCAATCTCTTCCGGATTGGGGGGATTTTTGCCTGGCCTTTTTCGCTGATCTGAATCTCCACGAACATCATTTGCGAAAAATTTTGCAGGCAGGTGCTGGCAAAATTTCCGGGTTCGATTTTTTCGCCGAAACCTGGAGGCACGTCAATTCGATCAAACACATGGCTCTCCACGCCATGCTCACTGCGCGCAGGGCTGTCCGCGCCGAATCGTATCCCCGTTGCGCGGAGTTCGTGATCAGGGCTGAGCGCCAAATGATCAATGATTTTTGGTTCAGGATCTGTGCCTTGGAAGAGGTGTTGGGTGCCAGTCGAATGGCCCGGTCACAGAAATCAGCCGCCTTGAGCAGGAGAACTTTGGCCACTGGCACCGGTGTGCCTTGGCGAAGGGCGCGAACGTAATGATTCGAAGCCATGGCGTAATAGGCGCTCCAACGCAGATTGTTGATGGCAATGGATTGAAGGAAGGCGCCATCGGCCGCATCCAGATGGCCAAGTTTGCCGTAGACGATCCCCAGGTTGTAGAAAGCCAGATCGAACCGGGCGTCTTCTGCGATCGCCTCAATGAGTTCGTGCTCGGCTTTTTTCAGGTTCAGGCGGTGCTGCCGGCCGGCTTGCTCACCAGTGCGATAGGCGCGTAGAGCCGCCACTAGAGGTTTAAAGGCACCCTGGTGAAGGGTGCCGCCCATGGCGTGGTCTACCAGAATCCAGCAGGCAAGCTGATGCACCACGCGATCACTGAGGGCCAGAGTTTTTTATCGTCCGTCCCAACCTCAATGCTGGTCCTGGTAACACCATGCCTTGGCTGCGTTTCTACCCACCACCATTTGCAGGGTGATTGTCCGCCCCGTATTGTCGATATGGACGTGGCCAATCAGGCGCGGCCCCTGCACAATACGGCTTATCAGGCCCAGTATGGTTCCAATGGGAATCTTGAATGGTCCCAGCGAAAATGTTGATTCTGCACTTACGGATTCCTGCAGCGATGGACCGAATCCTCCCCCTTCAATCGCCGCATTCAGAGGGGTCAATTTTTCAGGTGTGGAAGGAATGGGCTGATTGGAATCGAGGGTATTGAACAGGTCCGTGATGTGGAAAGTTCCACTGCCAATAGGCTGCCCAGTCCCCTCCGAGCTTTTCCACTGCGGCTCCTCCGGTGAAATCTTCGAATTTTTCTATGACCAGCCTTTTGCGTGATCGTCCAACCTCCCAGGCGATCTAAGCCCAACTCCCCAAATGAAGGCCACAGGACCGACCGCGAACCATTCCGGGTCCGACGCCAACTCCAGTCGAACCGCCATCCATTCGGCCAGCAGGGTGCCATTGGCGATGATTAAAATGAGGATCGTGTGGAATATTATCGGACGCCGTAGCGCCGTCCGGCGAGGCCCCATCCAACGGCATAACTCGAGCATCGCAAATCGGCCAAACATCAGAATCATGAGGCACTCCTTTTTGATGGCGCACTTGGTTTGGTTTCATCCGGGAAGATCGCGTGGATGGCAAGGTCAAAGCAGGTGCGTTGGGCATCATCCGCCTTGGACCAGTAGCGGGAGTGGGCACTGAGTCCATGCATGGTGACCCAGCCCAGGACACCCAGTTCTGAATCTGGCACACCTTCCATGAATGCTCGCTCTTCTGTTGGCCCATGAGTAAGTCGGCCTTCCCCGCATGAATCCACCAGGCCGCGCTCCTTGAGATTCTCGCCTTTGGAGAAGCGGGTGCCCAACAAGTCGACCGGGGAATAGATATTGATCCAGGGAGAGGGCGGACGGTGCTGGCGGTTGGCAAAATATTGAGTCCAATAGGTAAGAATAAAATCATAAGGACAACCTATTGTCACCAAGGTGTCCACTTGTTCGAGGCGGGGTGCGCGCAGGTCACTGGCCGGGCAGAAAGCATCCAGGGCAACCACCGATCCGAAGCTGTAGCTGACGACGACAATGCGATCATAAGTGCCTGTCTCCAGAATTTGTTCGACCTTTTCCTCAAATAAACCGGTGATTTCCGCTTTTTGGTCCGAGAAGGACAGATAGAAAATAAAGGCCAGCATTTCCTCCGATGTGCGGGAGATGAACAGTCTTAGTCTGTTTTCTTTGCCTTGGCCCGACAGGCCCAAAGCGGCAAGCAGCACCAGCAACAGTGCACTGGCTTTGTCATACATGTGAATCAACCCGTTCCAGGCTGATTTAACCAGTTGCCAGGGAGCGGCAAACCATTGAAGTGTCCTCGACTTGACGTCCCCGGACTTTCTTATTCATTTCAGTGACTGGTGAAACGGGTAGGGGGGAGACCCAGTCCCCAAAGACAAAGACTTGGTTGGTGTAGGGTAAACCCCAGTTTGTCGCAGCCAGAAAGGAATTGGTGGAGGTGTCCTCTGCCAGTTTGACGTCGCTATGAATGAGCCAGCTTTCACCTGATGTATTGGTCACATGGGCCCAGCCCTGGCTGCCTTGAATCCAATGATTGGTTTCAGCCCCCAGATGAAGCGCCGGTTTGGGCGTTGTCCCAAAGTTGTGTCGGATGCCATCGGCAATGACTATTACACTCGTTGCCAACAGGAGAAACAAGTAGAAAAACACAATGCCCACACAGGCCAGGGCATACAGCGCGTGGGTTCGGTCGCGCAAAAGTTTGACCCGGAAAGGTTGCCGCAACAGGGCTCGGCTGCCCTTCATGAACATGACCACGACTCCAATAGCTGCCTGGAGCACGCGCCTCCACAGGGGGGCGTCACGATAACGCGCCATGAGTTTGGGGCGGTAATCCAACAGAAAAAGGTCGGCCAACGGCGATTCAGGCCGGTTCGGGCCTTTGCTCATGTTGATGCGGCAAATGGACTCAGGGCCGTTGCGCGTCGTGCCAATGCTGGCATTGGCCGTGAACACGGCTGCATTGTCTGCGGCAAATTTGTCCAGCGACTCGGCCAGCTTGTGTCCGACAATGCCCAACTCGTCTGAGTCGTTGGCATTGAGGATGGGGGGAAGATACACTATGGCAAGCTTGGGGTCTCCTGTGGTCGGGGTGTCGGATGAAATGTTTTTGGCCATGGCTTACCAGGTGCTGAATCCTGGTTGATTCAATCAGGCTTGGTTACCCGCCCGCAAGCTGAAAGTAGAACTAACCTTGACCGGAGTATTGCCATTGACGGTGAGCCATTCGTGTCAATGCAAGGCCCTCGCGAGGCGGCGCATGTCCGTGCTCACGAGGGTGCTGCAACGTGTTTGGAGGGATTGCAGCAAATGGTTCGAGGGTGCTGTATGTTAGCGGCCCTTGGGGGAAGCATGCGTGGCCTGGTTTACTGGAACAATCTCATGTTGGCCGTCGTTTTCGGTGGATTCGCGTTCAATCCGATTCGCCACCATGACGCCATCGAGTATGTCGTAATAGACCACCAACGTGTCGCCAATGCCCAGATTCTCCAGCTTTGCCTGTGGTTTATGACTGATTTGGATGAGGCAATCGTCTGCCAAGGCGAAGCGCTTCTCTGAAAGGAGATGTTGTATGCGGATGGTTCTGGAATCCGCGTCCACCGATTCCAGGTCCCCCTTGAATACCTTGCTATCCTGCCGAATGAAGGTGGCTAGCCGTCCTGATCGGGCGTCCAGATAAGTGACTTTGACCATGTGTCCCGGTTTAAGGTCGGACAAGGCCAGGCGATTTTCGTTGGGCCCGGTAATCTGACACTCATCCCGAAGGGCAAACTGCCTGGTAATCCAGCCGTCCTTGACCTTGAGGGTTTTCATGTCCTGGTCCACCGAGGCGATGCGACCTTCGACTTGGAGCCGCTGTTCAGTGATTTTTTTCGCCACTTTGACACCGCCCATCTCCTGGTAGCGTATCTGCACTTTTTGACCGGCCTTCAGGTCATCGGCTGATGAACCGGAATTTTCCTTCAATAATATTTCGCAGTCCTCTCCCAGGTGAAATCTGGGGGATGACCAGAACCAGAATCCATCTCCGGTGATGGTTCGGTTGATGGGGTCCACTTCAGCGATTGTTCCGCTGAACCGTTTTAGGTTGGATTCTGCCGATTCCTCGGCCTGGGCGATCCCGCCGGAACAAACCATCCCGGCGGTTGCCACAGCCAATAGGGATTGCATGATGTAGTTTTTCATATGGAATGCTCTTGATTTCAGGAACGTGTGAAAGGAGTTGGTGGGAAGTGGACGGGGATTACCCGGCCCTTCCAATTGATAGTTCCACCGCAGGGAAGGTTTCCACTCTATCTTTACTTTTCTCACCGAAGACACCGGCTCGGTTAGGACCTCTCGGGAGGCTGAGTTGGAAGTGAATTGGTTTCGGAGCTTCAGGACCTTGTTTAAAAGGCCGGCTTGGCGCGTGGCGAACGCTTCAGGTGAATGAGGACCTGTCGCAGGCCTTGCCTTGACCTGTCCTGAAGGTTTGCTGACAATCCGCTGGGTCCGGTCCATGTTATCCAGTTGTTTGTTTTTAGCCATATGTTCCTATTAGCCAAAGCCATGCCATGTTTGAGAGGTGTGCTGCAAGTGGCTCCGTTTGAATGGGTTGTGGAATGGTGGAATCTTGAGGTGACTCCATGAGTGAAACAAATCATTCCAACGCTGGTTGGTTTCGAATCACCAGCCAAAGCAAACCCTTTCGCGGGCGAGTGGTGGTTTTTGTCCTGGCGGTGGTTTTGGGCGTGGTGGGTATTGCCTGGATTCACAGCAATTTGGGCCGTAGCATGCACCAGTTGGAGGAGGGCTTTGCTGCAATCAAGACGGAACGTTTTTATCACGGCGTTTATTTGCGGCTCAGTTTAAGGCAGCTCAACCAAACCCTGCTGGAGTATCATCTTGGTGGGAACAAGGAAGACCTCGTGCGATTTCTGGAGGATGCACGACAATTCAAGGGGAGGATGGAAGCCGTGGGTTCTGCTCTGGAAACCCCAGGAGAAACGATCATCTACGGCAAACTGGGTGAAGCCTACGAGGAATACCTTCGCCAAACCGATTATTTGCAGGATCGTTCAGGTTTGTTCGGTCCTTCCCGACGAAAGGTGGGGTGAAGTTCATGAACGAACCGATGCTGCCGTTCGTGACTTTGCCGCGCCCGCTTCAGGAATCCAACGTGGTGGGCAAGGGGGGGGGCGCAGGTTTTCTGGGCAAAGCCTATGACCCCTACACGCTTTATCCCGACGGCGATGACATGGACATGACCAAGATGGATCGCATTCGTGTGGATGATCTGAAAATGCGCCCCGAAGTGTTCGCGAAGCGCATGGAACGTCGGGCCGATCTGAAATCAAAGATTGATGCGCTGATGCCCAACGTCGACAAGGCGGTGAAAGAGCATAATCTGCAAGGTCACTACGAAAAGGCCATTTCGCTGGTGGTGTCGGGACGTGCGCGTGATGCTTTTGATCTGAAATCCGAACCCGAAGCCGTTCGTGCCCGTTACGGGAAAAATACATTCGGGCAGTCGTTGCTCTTGGCGCGTCGTCTGGTCGAAGCCGGTACGAAGGTGGTGGAAGTGGTCTGGCCGAAAGTCGCCAATTCCGACAATCATTCGTGGGATGTGCATGTCGGACTCACCGATCGCATGAAGAATCGTTCGGCACCGATGCTGGATACCGGTCTTGCCGCACTGTTTGCCGATCTGGATGAGCGCGGTCTGCTCGAAGACACTCTGGTGGTGGCCGTGGGTGAATTCGGTCGCGCTCCGGAAAAGGGTGTCAGCACATCAGGTAACGGCAACAGTGCCGATGGTCGCGATCACTGGCCGTACTGCTACACCTCGGTGATCGGTGGTGCCGGCATTCGTCGCGGCTATGTACACGGTCGAAGCGATGCCACAGGCTCGGCGCCGCTCGAAGATGCCGTGCATCCGGGGCAGTTGCTGGCCACGATTTATCATGCGGTGGGCATCAAGCCAGACACGATTGTGTTCAATCATCTCAATCAGCCGCGTGAGTTGGTCAAGGCTGAAGCGGTGACCGAATTGTTCGCCTGAATTCCAAGAACCGGATTTGTGTGGAATAAAAACCGCCGCTTCGAAAGAAGTGGCGGTTTTCTTTTGAACGAGATGTGTTTTTACGATCCGGATTGGGCGATGTTTTGCACGAAGAATGCCTGCCATTCACGGATATGCTCTTGAATCGAACGGCGGGCTTCGTCGGCATCGCGGGCTTCGAGGGCATTGAGGATCTGTTCGTGTTCTTCGAGCGCCGGTTCGAGGACAGTCACATCGGTATGACGCCGGTTCAAACCGCGATGGAGTTTGCGGTATCGATCAATGTCCTGATGCAGGCGCATGCTGCCTGAGGCACGGCTGATTTCCGCGTGAAAGATGTCATCGTGATCGGTCCAGCGTTCGATCCAGTCGCGGGCTCCGCGCGTGTCGGTCAGGGCATCGGTTGCGGAACGCAGGCGGGCCAGCGTGGGGCGGTCGATGCGTGTGGCGGCACGAAAGGCCGATTCACCTTCGAGCAGCACACGCATGTCAAAAATATCGCGGATGTCTTCGCCCGAGAATTTTGCGATGACCGGTCGGCGGTTGGGTTCTTGTAGCACCAGGCCATCTTTGACCAGTTCGCGCATGGCATCATGCACAGGGGTGCGGCTGACATTAAGATCGCGTGCGAGCGATACTTCGCTGATCACCGTGCCGGGGGCCAATCGTCCCGACAGAATGGCATCGAGAAGTGTTTCGTAAACCGATTCCGAAAGGCGGGCCTTCGACAGGTCGCTGAGACTCAGGGGTTCCGGATCGGGCATGGGAAGGATTGTAACCGCTGGCATATCAATCGACAGGTCGGCAATGGTCCTTGTGATCAGGACGTTCAGGATGAGGCCGGTGCCGGTGTCATAGATGGAGATTTGGCATTGTTTCGATGTTATATGGCAGTGAGTTTGTGGGTTTGTTCGCTGGGGCTGGCGGCAGAAAATGCAACTCAGCCCAATATCATCCTGATTCTCGTGGATGACATGGGGTACACCGGTGTGGGTTGTTTCGGCAATCGACAAGTGGCCACACCGAACATGGATCGTCTGGCTGCAGAAGGACTCAAACTCACTGATGCCTACGTCACGCCACAATGCACGCCCACGCGGGCCAGCCTGCTGACCGGGCAGCACACCGCGCGCATGGGGATGTGGCATGTGCCGGGCTATCACTACCCGCAAGCCCGTCTGGCCGAACCGGCCTACGTACACAATCTGCCGCGCGAGACGGTCACGGTGGCTGAAGTGTTACGCGATCGGGGTTATGCCACTGCGTGCATCGGCAAGTGGCATCTGCATTCGGGAACCGATGGCAATTACGGTCGCTTGTTTCCGGAAGCGGCTGGGCATCATGGTTTTGAAGTCGTGCAGAAATCTGATGGAGCGAAGCAGATCGACAAAGGCGTTTCGATGCTGACCGATGAAGCCATCGGATTCATTGAGCAATATCACAAGCAGCCGTTTTTTCTTTATCTATCACATTACACCGTGCATACGCCGGTGAGCGCCACACCTCCAGTGATCGAGCGTTACCGCCAACTCGGTTATCCCGCGGCCGGAGGCGATCAGAACGAGGGACGTCACAACGCCACTTATCTGAGCATGATCGACGAATTGGATCAGGCCACCGGGCGTTTGCTGGATCGACTCGACGCGCTGGATCTCGCGGACAACACCGTGGTGATTTTTCTGTCGGATAACGGTGGTGTGTTGCGCTGTACCGACAATGGTCCACTGCGCTGGGGCAAAGGTTCGCCTTACGAAGGCGGTATTCGCGTACCGATGCTGGTGCGCTGGCCGGGTCATGTGAAGCCCGGTACGCTCACGGCGGAGCCGGTTCACGTCGCCGATCTGTATCCCACGTTGTTGGAGATGGCAGGTGCGGCGGCTCCTGCGAATCACCCGCTCGACGGCATCAGTCTGGTGCCGTTGATGACTCAATCGCAGTCACCGGCTGAACGCGATCTGTTTTTCTACATGCCGCATTACGATCCGAAATGGGGTGCCACACCCTGTGCCGTCGTGCGGCGCGGTCGCTACAAACTCGTTGAATTTTTCGGTGACACCGTCGATCTGGATCGGGACGGCGCTTACACCATTGGTTCGAAACTCGAACTCTATGACTTGATCGATGACATCGGCGAGCGCCGTAATCTGGCCGAATCACAACCGGATCGTACGGCCGACATGCATCGCCGCCTGCGCACATGGATTCAATCCATGGGCCGTCCAGTGCCGGGATTGAATCCGAAATTCAATCCGGATGATCCCTGGCGCGTGGAGCGTCTCAAGGGTTAAAATTCGGTGCTTTTGCGCAGCGCGTGTTACTTGCCGAGTTTCGTTGTCAGGGGCGCCACCCAGATGTTGCGATACTGCACCGGGTTGCCGTGGTCCTGCAATTGAATCGGGCCCTTGTCGCCGTGCGGGGTATAGGCCGGCAGTTTGCGCCATGAGGTCGGGCCGCGCACTTCGGTGTTGTCCTGCACCAGCACGTTGTTCAGATAAACCGTGACGAAGGCCGGGCTCACCAGTTCCTTGCCTTTGAAGGTCGGTGCCTTGAAGTGGATGTCGTAGCTCTGCCATTCACCGGGTTTGCGGCATGCATTCACGAGCGGTGGGGTCTGGCCGTAAATGGCACCGGTCATGCCGTCGGCGTAGGTACGATTGCCCCAGCAATTCAGGACTTGGATTTCATAACGGTTCATGATGAACACGCCGCTGTTGCCTTGCGCCTGGCCGTAGCCGTTCAAACCAGCAGGCACCAGCCATTCGACGTGATAGTGTCCGTCGCCGAATTGTGCCTTTGAAACTTGCGCGCCCTTGTTGGCAATCATCGCGCCATCTTTGAGACCCCATTCGGCATTGGACCAGCCCTCGAGATTGCTGCCGTCGAAGATCACGGTTGCGTCTTTCGGGGCGGCAACGGGCTTGCCGTCGTATTTTGGCTCGGCCACCGGCGGTTGGGTGCGATCCGGGTCATGAATGTGCCACTGGTCATGAGGCGCCGGCTGTTTGGGTGTGTCTTTGTATCCGTCGATGGATTTCTGGCCCGGCTGGCGTTCATTCTTTTCGGGAATGTCGGCTGCGAAAGTCAGGGTGCCGATCATCAGGCCGGTCAGGAGGGTTGCAAAAAGGGTGTGGCGCATGCGTATGAGACTCCATCGATGGATTTGGGCCATGCATTGTAATGGGGGGGTGTCTGGCAGAGAAGCCGCAGGCTCTGTCTATGCTCAGGGGGCTTCTGTGTTTTATCTCAAGGGTCGTGTCGCGTGCTGGGGCGCGGGTATGGACGTTCCAGACACATTGGAAAAAGAGGTTACAGAGCTAGAATGGGGCGATATGCCGGAAGAGGTTCATTTTAATCGCGAGCTGAATCTGATCGAAGTCCGATCGCATGGTGTGGTGACGGGCCGGGATGTGGTGCAGTCGTTGAAGAAAATCGAGCAGATGGCAGGGCTGACCGGCGTGCCGCGCGTGTTGATTGACACGCGTGAGCAGGTCTCAGGGCCGGGTGTTTTTGCTTTGCAGAATGTGTCGGGTCGGCTTCCGGATCACACGCGTTTCGCCATTGTTTCCCAGGCCGATCATCCGGCGCAATCGGGCCAGCAGGTGGCTCAGGCCACCGCCGAAGACGCGGGTTTTCAAGTCCGTGTGTTTGTAGATCACGCCGCCGCGGTGAAATGGCTTTCGGCCACAGGCCTGTAGCCGGCAGATTTCGCGGCCTCAGCTCGGAGGCCTGCCGTTAGGTTCAGTTTTCTCAATACCTTATCTTTAGAACGCTTACGCGCATTTGCGATATAAGTGCCTGTGAAATCGAAAATTATGTTGCATTGCCCCATGGGGTGATGTCATAATTTCAGCTTGATTCATCGAGAGGTTTGCCGTCCCGCCTGGCGAACCTGAAAAGGGCCCATCTACTGGGCTTTGCCGGATGGTCCTGCCTGATCCGGCCTAGTGTGAAGAATTGCTTTTGTGAGGCCTTCGCGATGTTTAACGGCCGACGCCAATCAAGCCTTGTCCACCGCGTTGCGGTGTTTGTGATGTTGTGCGGAGGGTTGGGTGCCGCGCGTCCGGCTTTGGCTGAAAAGATTGATTACGAAAAGCAAATTATCCCGCTACTTAAGAAGTACTGTTACGGCTGCCATCGCGAAGGCAAGACCAAAGGGGATCTGAATCTAGAGCCGTTCACCACGGCACTCTCGGTGGCCAAGGAGCGCAAGCTTTTTGACAAAGCAGTGGATCAAGTGCAGATCGGCGACATGCCGCCGCCGGACGACAAAAAGGCTCCGCGCCCGGATGATCAGGAGACCGCACTGCTGTTGCGCGGCCTGAGAGCTGCGATGGACAGCGTGGACTGCAAGACGGTCAAAGATCCCGGGGCCGAACCGGCCCGTCGCCTGAGTCGTTACGAATACGTCAATACCATCCGCGATCTGATCGGCATTGACTACGATCCGACCGACCGCTTTCCTGCCGATTCGGGCAGTGAGGGTTTCGACAACATCGGCCTGACCATTGCACCGGCGCTGATGGAAAAATATCTCGAAGTGACCGAGCAAGTACTCGACAAGGCCATTGTGCCCAGTCCGCGTACGGTGCGTTTCGATGCCTCAAAAATGCAGGTGCGCACCGAGGCCGAAGCTCCCGCCGCCGGAGACAAAAAAGACGACAAGGCCGCGAAGCCGGCAGCCGGTGGCCATGCCGTAGAAGGCGGCAAGGTGACTTTCACCGCCAAGGGCGAAGTCTTCGTGACGTATTCCTTTCCGGTCGATGGCGCTTACATGCTTAAAGCCAAGGCCTCCGGCACGAAAGCAGGTAATGCCCCGGTGCGCATGGGCCTGAACGTGGATGGCAAGGTGGAGCGGGGTTTCAGCGTTACGGCTGACCGTGAATTCCAGGCGCAGATTCGCGTGAACCGTGGCGGTCGCGAGGTGTCGGTCGCGTTTTTGAATCCGTATCACGATGAACGGGCACTCGATGCGGCCAAGGCTGATCGCAAGCTGACCGTTGACTGGATGGAGATCACGGGCCCGATTTCAAATCCTTCGGCCTCTCAGAAAGCGGCACACGATCGCATCTTCATTGTGGAAGCAGGCAAGAGCGTGAAGGATCGGGATGCCGCCCGTCAGATCGTCGAAGCCTTTGCCCGGCGGGCATGGCGCGGGCCGGTCGATAGCGCCGATGCCGATCGCTTACTCAAGCTCTATGACTTCGGCCGCGAAAAGCAGGCGGCGCATGAACAATCCGTGCGTCTGATGCTTCAGGCGGTGCTGATGTCGCCCCGGTTCATTTACCGCATTGAAGATGAAAAGGCGTCGGATGAGCCGTGGAAAATCAGTGATCAGGAATTGGCCGTGCGGCTCAGTTACTTTCTCTGGTCCACGATGCCGGATCAGGAGCTGACGGAGCTGGCCGATCAGAACAAACTTTCGTCCCCCAAAACGCTTGAAAAGCAAGTCGAACGGATGCTCAAGGATCCGAGGTTGATTGCGCTTTCAGAGAATTTCGCAGGTCAGTGGTTGACGTTTAAGGGTGTGATGGCAGGTGATCTTCGGCCGGATCGCACGCTGTTTCCGGAGTTCACCACGAGTTTGCGGCAGTCGATGTATCAGGAAGGCGTTGAGTTCTTTAATGAAATCATCCGAGAAAATCGGTCAATCCTGGATATTGTCGATGCGGACTACACCTATTTGAATGAAGAGCTTGCCAAGCACTATGACATCAAAGGGGTTTCACTCAGCGGCAGTCAGATGCGGCGTGTGAAACTGCGGGACAGAAATCGCGGCGGTGTGCTCGGCATGGGCAGTTTTCTTGCGGTGACTTCTTATTCGCGGCGCACGAATCCGATCATTCGCGGCACGTGGATTCTCGACCGAATCCTAGGGACTCCGGCGCCTGAACCGCCGCCCGTGGTGCCGGATATCGAGGCGGCATTGAAGAAGGACGGCGAGAAGAAGACGTTACGCGAAATGCTCGAACAGCATCGCGTGGATGCAGCGTGTGCGGGTTGTCACAAGAAGATCGATCCCATCGGATTCGGCTTTGAGAATTTTGATGCGGTGGGGCGTTGGCGCGTCAAAGACAATGGCAAGAAGATCGACAGCACGGGCGTGCTGCCGTCGGGCGAGCGATTCAAAGATGCTTCGGAACTCAAAGATGTGTTGATGAAGCGCAAGGATCTTTTTGCCGCCAATGTGACCGAACGCATGATGACTTATGCCTTGGGGCGATCGGTCAAGTTTTACGATCGATGTGCGGTCAAGGACATCGTGGAAAAACTCGAAAAAGACAAATATGCCTACACGACCCTCGTGAAGGAAATCGTCCAAAGCTATCCGTTCCAGTACAAGCGCAAGAAGGATTGATGCGCGGAGGCCTTCCTATGAACAAGTCCTGGCAAATTTCTCGTCGAACTCTTCTCCGCGGTGCGGGTGCTGCGATGGCGCTGCCCTGGCTTGAGGCCATGGGGCCGCTGGGTTCTACCGCACGTGCGGCGCGTCCGGGCGGACCGCCGGTGCGTATGGCATTTTTCTATATCAACAACGGCATTTACATGCCGGACTGGACGCCGCAAGGCGAGGGTTACAAGTATGCCTTGTCGCCCGACCTCAAGGCACTTGAGCCGGTACGCAAAGATGTGCTGGTACTCAGCCATCTGGCCAATGCGCCCAAGCAGGTCGGCGGACGCGGTGGCGATCATGTGCGTTCGCGCGGCGCTTATCTGACGGGCAACACGATCGGAGCACCGGGTGAAGAGGTGCGCAATGCCATTTCGGTGGATCAGCTTGCAGCGAAGGCGAATGGTCATGAGACCTATCTGCCCTCGTTGGAGTGCGGCAATGTGACGCTTCGCGCGGACGGCACGTGCGATTCCAACAGTTGTGCCTATCACACCACGATCTCGTGGCGTTCGCCCACCACGCCCATGCCGATGGAGCGCAATCCTCGCATGATCTTCGATCGCATGTTCAGAGATCGGCGCGCCCGACCGTGCCGGATTGGGATGCTCGTATGGAAGCAGCCAAGGCGGGCAAAGCCAAGGTCGGAGGTCAATCGACGGAGTTGTCTGAAGATGAGTTGTTCCGCAAGAGCGTGCTCGATTCCGTGCTCGAAGACGCCAAGAGTCTCCAGGGTAAGGTGAGTAGCGGAGACCGCCAGCGCCGCAGTGATGAATTCCTTGACTCGGTGCGATCAGTCGAGAAGCGCATTGATTTCGCGGCGCAGCGCAATCCCGATGGCGGGAAAACGGTGGGTGAAAACAAGGACCTGCCCGAGCCGCATCCGGTGAAATTGCCCGAACGCGGAATTCCCGGCGAATACACCGAGTATGTCACTTTGCTTCTGGATCTGATGATTCTGGGTTTCCAGACCGACAACACGCGCATTGCCACGTGCATGCTGACCCAGGGTCGGTATCCCGTGAAGGGTGCGGATGGCGAGCATCATGAATGGTCGCATCACGGCGGCGATGCCGGCAAGCAGGCCAAGCTACGGCTGGTGGATCAATATCGCGTCGGTTTGTTTGTCGACATGATCCAGAAAATGAAGAACATTCCTGAGGCCGGCGGCACTTTGCTGGACAACAGCATGTTGATGTTCGGTTGCGGCTTCGGCGATGGCAATCGCCATGATGGTTACGACATTCCGATTCTGCTTGCAGGCAGTGGCGGTGGTTCGTTGAAACCCGGCCGTCATATCCAATACCCGCAGCGCACGCCGCTGAGCAATCTCTTTCTGGAAATGCTCGCCCGCGTGGGTGTGCGCCAGAACAAGTTCGGTGATTCTGACGGCCGGCTGCCCGGTCTGGTCTGAGCCTTGACGCTCTTTGCGAAAAAGAAACCCCGTCTCGATCTGCATCGAGGCGGGGTTTTTGCTTGGTGTGGTCTGTTTTCCGGTGCAAAAAGTCCGTCACACGCTGTCGGGACAGGGCGTTAGAATGCATCCATGGTGGTCAGGGAACGACCTTTTACTTTGGAGATCAGATCATGAGGGAGCACTTGAGTACAGGATGCATTGGAATGGGGATGGTGGCGATGGCACTGCTGGCGGCGTGTACAGGCGTCGCTGATCGTGGCCCGGCACCAGGATCGACGGGCGTGGAAGGCCCGGAGAATCCGACCCTCGGCGTGACGATCAGTGCCGGACAGAGCGAGTTGGCCAAAGGGCAATTTGTTCCGATTCAAATCACGTATACCAATCGCGGCTCGCAGCCGATCGTGATGCGTCAGAATGGTCTGGCCGCAGGCGGAGGCATTCCCGGCGAAACCATTACGGTGACACGCAAGGGGCAGGCCACGTCGTATACCTGTTCCACCGTGGATCCTTTGGGATTGCAGAAAGTGATCGGTCCCGGTGAAAGCTGGACGCGCGACATCCGTGATTTGCGCGAATCGCTGATGCGCGGCGGCATGATGATCAATGGTCAGATCCCCGCAGCAGGTCAGCGGGTGCCTACGCCCATGACGCGTGAGGGTGAATATCTGATCCGTGTGGCCTACAAGCCCGTTCCGGGACATGGTGGCGGATATACCGGTGTGACGCGGAGCGGACCGCTTGAGATCGAGATTCGGTAACACCCTTTCATCGGCAATAGAGCGACAGAGCCCGCGTTCATTCTGATCCTCGTAGATCCGGTTTGGGAGTTCATCTGATGCATCGGTGGCTGGCCCTCGTGATATTGTGCGTGTTCGTGGCTCCCCTCTGGGCGGCCAAGAAGAACGTGGTGGTTTTTGTCACCGATGATCAGAGCCCGGATTTCGGGGCCTACGGCAATCCGGTGATGAAGACACCTCACATGGATGCATTGGCCGAGCAGGGCACGTTGTATCGCTCGGCTTTCTGCACGACCGCCAGTTGTTCGGCGAGTCGTTCGGTGATTCTGACCGGCCTGCAGAACCATGCGAATGGCCAATACGGTCATCAGCATCATTTCCATAAGTTTTCGAGTTATGACAACATCATCAGCCTGCCGGTTTATCTTTCGGCGGCGGGCTATCGCACCGCGCGATGCGGCAAGTATCACGTGGCACCTGAGGCGGTGTTTCAGTTTGAAACGGTGATCGGGGGAGTCAACAGCCGTAGTCCGGTGGAGATGGCTGAAAAATGCAACGACTTTATTTCGCCGCCGAAGATGGCCGGCCGTTCTTTCTTTATATCTGCACTTCCGATCCGCATCGCGAGGGGGACTGCCGAGGAATTGCCGCACAAACCGGATCGCTTCGGTAATCCGAAGCCCGGTAAGTCATATCCGGTGTGACCGAAGTGATTTACGATCCGAAAGACATGATCGTGCCGGGTTTTCTGCCCGACACGCCGACCTGTCGCGCCGAGTTGGCGCAGTATTATCAGTCTTGCTCGCGCATCGATCAGGGGCTCGGCCGCCTGGTTCAGGTGCTCAAAGAAACCGGCAAGTGGGATGACACGCTGTTCATCTATATGGCCGATCACGGCATTGCGATGCCAGGCGCCAAGACCACGGTGTATGAGGGCGGCATGCACAGTCCGCTGATCGTGCGTCATCCGTATGTGGAGAAGCGGAGCGTGAAAAGTGACGCGATGATCAGTTGGGTCGACATCAC
>CALOAZ010000085.1:0-4571 GCA_942491355.1 uncultured Phycisphaeraceae bacterium | reverse complement strand
TGAAAAGCCCGACGCGAAGCGCTACAAGAAGACGCTGAATCTGCCCAACACCTCCTTCGCGATGAAGGCCAATCTGGTGCAGCGTGAGCCGAAGTTCCAGCAGCGCTGGGACAAACTGGATCTCTACGCGAAGGTGCGCGCCGCGGCGAAGGGGCGCCCGTCGTTCGTGCTGCACGACGGACCGCCGTATGCCAACGGCGATATTCACATCGGCCATCTGCTCAACAAGGTCCTCAAGGATCTGGTGGTGCGTAGCCGCAACATGCTCGGCTTCGATGCGCCGTTTGTGCCGGGCTGGGATTGTCATGGCCTGCCGATTGAACACAAGGTCCTTAAGGATCTCGGCGAAAAAGCGAAGGATCTGGTCGCGCCGCAGATTCGTCATCGCTGTCAGAAAGATGCCGAGAAGTTCGTCAAGATCCAGATGAAGCAGATGCAGCGTCTGGGCACGCTGGCCGACTACGGCGATCCTTATCTCACGATGGCGCCGCGCTTCGAAGGCGCCACGCTTGAAGTCTTTGCCGATCTGGTCGACAAAGGACTGGTGTATCGCGCTAAGAAGCCGGTGCATTGGTCAATCGCCAATCAAACCGCGCTCGCCGAAGCCGAACTCGAATACATGGATCGCAAAGACACGTCGGTCTTCGTGCTCTTCGCCATCGATAATCCGCAGGATCTTCCGGCGACACTCAATGCGCGCCCGGGTGAAAGCCTGAGCCTGATGATCTGGACCACCACGCCGTGGACACTCCCGGCGAATCTGGCCGTGGCAGTATCCCCGAAGGCCGATTACACGCTTTACCAATTCGATCACGAAGGCAAGATCGGTCAGGTCATCGTGGCCACCGAACTTGAGAAGAAAGTGCTCGAACGTTTGGGCGCGTCGTATTCGATGCGCGGCGGTTGCACCGGCGCCGAACTTGAACAGGCGGCCATCCGCTATCAGCATCCGTTCATCGATCGCACCAGCCCGGTGGTCACGGCGGATTACGTCACGATGGAAGACGGCTCGGGTCTGGTGCACACCGCGCCGGGTCACGGCGTCGAAGACTATCAGACGGGGCTGCGCCTCGGTCTGGATGTGTATTGCCCCGTGCTCGAAGACGGCACGTTTGATGACACCGCACCGGATTGGCTGATGGGCAAGTCGGTGTGGGAGGGCAACGATCTGGTCGTCGAGCGTCTGCGCGAAAGCGGCCATCTGTTTCATGACGAACAGTTCGAACACAGTTACCCGCATGACTGGCGCTCCAAGACGCCGGTGATTTTCCGTGCGACCGATCAGTGGTTCATCGCGGTGGATGATCCCAAGCGGTCTCTGCGCGACCTTGCACTTGAACAAACCCGCGATGCGGTGAAGTTCTATCCCGAGTGGGGTCGCAACCGCATGCGCGGCATGCTCGACAGTCGCCCCGACTGGTGTATCAGCCGCCAGCGCGCGTGGGGTCTGCCGATTCCTGCGTTTTACGGGGCGCAGAAAGATCAGGTGCTGCTGACGCGCGCTTCGGTGCAAGCGGTGGCCGATCGCTTTCGTGCCAAGGGCTCGGATGCGTGGTTCTCTGAAAGTCCTGCCGAGTTGCTCGCATCGTATGACGCGGCGGCCGACGCTGAAGCGCCGAATTGGGTGAAGGCTTCGGGTGCGATCGATACGCTTACCAAGGCCGGCGATATTTTCGACGTGTGGTTTGAATCCGGTTCGTCTTGGAATGCGGTGTTGCGCCAGCGCGGCATGGCTTATCCGGCGGATCTGTATCTCGAAGGATCGGACCAGCATCGTGGCTGGTTCCAGTTGTCGCTGTTGCCGGCGCTGGGTGTGACAGGCGTGGCACCGTTCAAGGGCGTGCTCACGCACGGTTTCATGGTGGCCAAAGATGGGCGCAAGATGTCCAAGAGCGGTGGCAACGCGATCAATGTCGAGGATCTGCTCAAGGATTACGGTGCCGATGTCTGTCGTTGGTGGGTGGCTTCGCTGAACACCGACAACGACATCAAGGTCGACATGGAATTCTTCCGGCTCGCCGGTGAGGCTTACCGCAAGGTACGCAATACCCTGCGTATTCTTCTGGCGAATTTGAAAGACTTCGATCCGGCGGCAGATCGTCGTCCGCTTTCAGCCGCCGATGCGACAAGCATCGATGCCTGGGTGATGAGCGAACTGTCGACGCTGGTGACTGAAGTGCGCAAAGCCTACGAAGGCTATCGATTCCGTTCAGTGACAGAACTGATCTACAACTTTTGCAATGACACGCTCAGCGCCGTGTATGTGAATGCCACAAAAGACCGTTTGTATTGCGATGCGATTGCCACTGACCGGCGTCGGCGCACGCAGACGGTGATGCATGACATCGCCGAGGCGCTGATTCGTCTGATGGCACCGATTCTGGTGCATACGTCGGATGAAGCGTATCTGGCGATGCTGGGGCAGAATCCCGATAAGCCTGAAACCGACGACTGTGTGCATCTGCTCCAGTTGCCCGAAGCGGCATCGGTGGAACTGCACGCCGGATGGTCGGCGACGATGAGTCTGTGTGATCGCGCGCTCAAGGCGCTGGAAGAAACACGTGCGGCGCACGGCATCGAAAACCCGATCGATGCAGGTATCGGGGCGACGGTGTCATCTGAAGTACACGCGCAAGTGGTGCCGATGGCCGATGAGCTGGCCGATCTGTGCGGCGTGAGCCGTTTCGAATTATCGATCGGCGATGCCGAATCGATTACGGTGCGCGATCTGCGCGACGCCCCGCGCTGCGAACGATCATGGAAGCGCGACGGCACGGTCAAGACGCGATCGGATGGCGGTCTGCTCACCGACCGCGATGCGCAAGCCGTCGGCGTGATCTGAATAAATTTATCGCTTTTTGAAAAAGAGGGTGTGATGTATTTGAGCCGCCGCGAAGCGCGGCGTGTCGGGGTTTTGCCGCCGTGTCGGGGGGCGGAGGCGGCCCCGCAGTGGGCCGCTGAGTACCCACGACCAAGGCAGAAGCACGACACGACCGCTGCAGCAAGAGCGAAAGTGCATCATGCCCGTTAAGAAACAGCACAGGCCGTGGCCCCCCGACCACGGCCCTTGCCGCTACGAATGCTTCCCCGGATTTTCTCCCCCGGTCGGGCTCAGTCCGACCGAAAGGGAGAATAGTTTTTTGAGCGTGTGTCGCCATCGGGAATTTCCCCGAGTCGGCGGGCATGCGAGCAGGGTGGGTTTGTAACGATTGGCGCGATCATACGGGTGGAGCCGGCTTTTTCATCTGTAGCGACTATTCGCTTAAAAATAAGGCTATTTCGATCGAAACCATCGCTGAGGTCTTGAGTGGTGCAATGGCCTCCGGCTAGGGTGCGATAACGTGCTGCGGCCGATGTCGGTGGGTTCAAAAATATTCACCCGGCCGCTCAAGTCGTCTTCGGAGAAATCCGATGGCCGGCCAGAGCGCGATGACTCGCAGCGGAGAAGGAGTCTCCGGAGTCATCGATTGCCGCGCACCGTCGTCGCCGCATGGAGGCCGTGATGGTGAAATTAACGCCGAGTCAGATTCAGACGCCCGGCATTCTGGTCCTGGATGAAGATCCGACCGATGGCGCTGCGCTGGCGCAGCGTCTGAGCGCGTGGGGACATACGGTGGAGCACGTCACACGCTCTGCCGAAGCCTGGCAGTTGTTGCGCGATGCCGAACGCGGATTCAACGATCCCATTCACATGATTCTTGTGGATCTCGACGCCGAGACGTTCGATCCGGTGGATCTGATCGGGCGTTGCGCCGAGCGCACCGAAGCGATGGTGATCGCCGTGGCCGGACCGCGCCATGTTCGCGCCGCAGTCGAAGCCATGAAGCGCGGCGCGGCCGATTGTCTGATTCGGCCCTTGGATGATCGTGCCGTGCGACTGGTACTCACTCAGGCACAGCAGCGCCCAAGTACTCCGAACGGAATGCGCCGCGGCACCGACCGAAGCGGCGCCGCCGATGATCGGGTCTGATCCGAAAATTCTGCATTTGTGGGAACTGGTCGATGCCGTGGCGCCCACCGATACCACGGTCCTCATCGAAGGCGAAAGCGGCACCGGCAAGACCATGCTGGCCCGACGCCTGCATGACCGCAGCGCCCGGCATGGATTACCTCTGGTGACTTTTTCCTGCGGATCAGTGCCCGAAACGCTGTTGGAAAGCGAATTGTTCGGCCATGTGCGCGGTGCCTTCACCGGTGCGGTGGCCGACAAGATCGGTCGGTTGGCGGCGGCCGAAGGTGGCACGCTGTTCATCGATGAAATCAACACCGCATCGATGGCGCTTCAAGTGAAGTTGCTGCGTGTGCTGCACGAAAAAACCTACGAACCGGTCGGGTCTTCTGAAACACGGCATGCGGATGTGCGCTTTGTGATTGCCGCCAATGAGTCGCTGGAGTCGTTGGTGGAGGCAGGGCGGTTTCGCTCGGATCTGTTCTATCGCATTCACGTGGTGCATCTGCCGTTGCCGCCCTTGCGCGAGCGTTCTTCAGATCTGGTCGTGCTCGCGAATCATCTGCTCCAAAAACATGCGCGGCGTCTGGGGCGCATCCTGACGGGCTTTGCCCCCGAGGTG
>CALOAZ010000084.1:0-19212 GCA_942491355.1 uncultured Phycisphaeraceae bacterium | reverse complement strand
CTGTTTGATCCCAATGCCAAGTGGCCCAAGCGCTTCGTCGATGGCACGCAGGGCGATGCCAAAGACGGCCTGTTTACCGATACCCGCAATGTTTCGGCGCGCGGCCTGCGTCTTTACGACATCAATGGCAATGTGCTGACCGGCGGTCTGTCCAATGCCCGAACGGCTGAGATCGAAGCCTTCAACGGCAACAAGATCACCTTCGAGGTCATCGATCTGGGCACACCCACGATTGGCGAAGATGTGGTGGGCGCAGCACCCTGGCGCCACGCCGATATCGGCCGCGTGAATGTGCCGGGCACGGCGACTTTTTCGTCGGGCACTTTCTCAATTGAAGGTTCCGGCCGTGACATCTGGTCACAGCGTGATGAAATGCAGATGGCTTACCGCGCCCTGCAGGGTGATGGTGAGATCTCGGCGCATATCGCCAGTTTTGCAGGGCCCGATGGTTGGTCCAAGGCCGGCGTGATGATCCGTGAATCTTTGGCTGCGGATTCCAAGTACGCCTACACGATGGTCTCGCGCGACAACGGTCGCTCGTTCCAGCGTCGCAAGAGCACCGGCGCAGGCGCAATCTCAACGCATGCTGAAAACTCCATGGATCCGGCCTGGGATGGCACGGCGCCGACCTGGGTCAAGGTGAAACGCACCGGCAACACGATCGAATCGTATCTCTCCGATGATGGTGTGACCTGGACGCTCATGGCCACAGACACCATCACCATGAATCAGGATGTGTTCGTGGGTCTTGCGGTCACCAGCCATTCCGATGGTGTGATGGCCACGGCTGACTTCGACAATGTGGTGACCACGGGCGTGATGCTCGATCCGGTTGATTGGCCGATCGAACAGGCTGATCCGATCTTTGCCGGTCGTCTCAAGAGCCTGGAAGATCGCTACGGTTACGGCACGCATCTGACTTACAAGTACAACCCGGCCTGGCACCCTGATACCGATGCCGCTCAGCAGGCCGATATCGCCATCAGTCCCGAGCGTCAGTGGCAGTACAACACCATTACCGATGCTTACGGCAAGCAGGCAGTTTTCACCTATCAGACTCAGCAGTACAGCGGCAGTTGGGTGATTGCCTCGATCCAGACGCCCAACACTCAGACGGTGGTTTACAACTACGCGGCGGATAACGATTCAGATCCCAACAAGGCCGGCAAGATCACCGGCGTGGCGCATCCTGACGGCACCAATTCTTCGTTGACCTACGGCTACGACAGCCTGAGCCAGACGACGTCGATTCATTATGTGGATGCCTCGGCCGATGCGACCCATCGCACCAAGACGGCTTATCTGACCAACAACTTCAATATCCAGGGCAACAGTGAAGATCTGTATGAGGTCTTCAACCAGTCGGCGATGCTGCTGCGCGTCCTGACCAATGGCGCTGATGAAGTGTCGTTCCTGACTATGAATGACCCGACTCATACTTGGACCAATCGCCATCTGATTTATGAAGGCCAGGGCAAGATCCACCTGCTGCACGGCAAGTGGGATGATCCGCATTACAAAGACGGCTGGAAGATCATCGATCCCGCGCAGGCATTCAACGGTGTGCAGGGTACGAAAGAAGCGACGTTCGAAAAAGTGCCTGTGAATCATCAAAACATGATGAAGGGCACGCACGAGACCTATACGGATATCCACGGTCGCGTGTACACCTTCGCTTTCGATGCCGATACGCATCTGACCCGTAAGAATTACTCCGACGGCACGGCTGAGAAATGGGAATACGATCAGTTTAAGCAGCCGGTGCGTTATGAAGATCGTCTGGGTCGCGTGACGCGGTCGACCTATGACGCGCTGGGTAATATCACCAAGCGCGAAGTAGGCCTAGTGAACACACTTGTGTGGCAGCAGGCCGTTCCGGATGTGGAATCACCGGCCGTCGACGCGCAGACTGTTGAATACGCAGTCTTCCGCTACCGGTATTATCCGGTCGGTCATGAGAGCCAGTTCCTGCTTCAAACAGAATATGACGCCAATTACCCCGGCACTTCGGATGACAACACGTTCAACCCGGATGCCCACCTGGTTCACCGCACCGATTTTGAATACGGGCGCAAGGCTGGTGACACCTCGACCGGCGCCGGTACGGCGATTTATCTGACCAACAAGATCGAAGGCAAGGACAGCCCGGCGGATCTGGCGCGCGCCACGACGCTTTACACCTATGACAGCGCCGGACGTCTTGCCAGTTCGAGTGATCCTACGGGACGCACCACGACATATTTCTATGACGTGCGCGACCGTACGATCGAAGTGCAGTATGACGACGGTTCAACTGAACGCTATGCCTACGGCAACGATGCCGACGGCACGCAGAATCTGGTTGTGGCAAAGCAGGATCGCAACGGCTTTGTGACCAGCTATGAGTATGACGCTCATGGCCGCAATACGAAAACGGTTTATTCCAGTCATGCCGTGAGTTCTGTGGCGCAGGCGAATCCCGTTCCGCTGCTGAGCCTTCTGGCCGGCAATGAAATCACCGACGCGAATGTGCGCATCGAAGAGATCTGCACATATCTGAATGGTACGGATAAGAAGCTCACCTGTTTGAAGGCTGGGGAGTTAACCGAATACACCTATGACTACCGCCAACGTGTGGTGGGTGTGACCACACATCCCCGCGCGGGCACGAGTCTGACTCAGACCACGACTTATAAAAACAATCTCGTTTTCAAGAATACCGATCCATATGGCCGCAGCCGGTTCAATGCTTATCGCGCGTCTGACAATGCGATGATCCGCACGATCCAGGCGACCGTCAGTGAGCAGAGCTTTGCCGACTTCAATGCGGTGGCCAATGCCACGCGCCAGGGTACGATCGGCAGCGGCACCGAGGTTGCCAATGCGCGATACCTGATCACCGATGCCGTGCTTGATGCAGAAGGGCAGCAGGCCAAGACGATCGATCCGCGCGGTGTTGTGCATACCACGGTCTTCGACAGTCGTGGCCGCGCAACTGAAAGCACGCAGGCCGCAGCAATCATCGATGACGCCGGTAATGAAACTGCCATCCTCGATCCGAAGGTCGCAGGTAAATCGACGACGATTTACGACGCGAACTCCAATGTGGTCGAGAGCCGTTCGCCGCGCACCAATGATCCGGGCGATATCAATGTCACGCAGGTGATGGCGTACAGCGGTCGTAATCTGCTCGCATCGCGCACCGAAGGAGCTGGCACGGTTGATGCGGCCACCGAGAGCATCACTTACAACTTGGACCGCACGGCTAATACTCACACCGATTTCCGCAGCAATACCTGGAAGACGCATTGGGAAGAGTGCTGCCAGCGCGTATTGGCTCAGACCGATCCACTGGGTCATGGCACGTACTTCGCCTATGACTTCTACGGCAACGTGACGCGCAGCTCGTGTCAAGGATCTGGAAGCGGATCTTGTCGGCCTGTGCTGTGGCGGTACGCTGGATCTGAACGATGCGCTGCACACTGCGCGAGTCCCACTATCAGATATGACAAGCGCAATCGTCCCATCGCAGAAACGCGATGGCTCGTGCCGTTAGGCGCGGTTGATCCGAACAACGTCCCGATTGCCGGTGGCGGCAAAGCCGGTGACCCGGCCGTTGTGATCGCAGGTGTGACACAAGGTCTGACCACGCTCTATCTCTATGATGAGAATGTGGCCGACGGCATTCAGTTCTATCTGCCTGATAGCACATTCATTGATGCGCAGAACCTGATTGATGAAATGGCTTCCGACGGCGTGAGCTTTGATGGCATCAGCCAGAACGGCTCTGCCGTGGCCAGCGTGAATCCCGAAGGTGAAGTGAGTATTCAGATCACCGACGGCGCTGGCCGATCAGTTGCCAGCGGCGTATTGAACACCACAGGAACCAGTGCGCCTCAGCCGATATTGACCTGGCGATCAACTGGTTATGACGCCACAGCGGTGATCAGCGGCTTCGCCGGCAATACCAACGGTACTGTGCTGGTGACCGCGAGTGTGGATCCGATCAAGAATGGCGCTAACGACTTGAAGGTCTTCAGCCGCACGGACGGTGCTGGCCGCGCGATTGAAGCTCAGGACGAAGAAGGCAACGTCTCGAAGATCTCCTACAACGCGAACTCAAGCCGCGTGAGCTTCCGGGATCCGAACGAGGTGGGCGAAGACTGCGTCTATGACGCTCGCAATCCGCAAAACCTCCTGCACCGACACGCAGGGCGACAACACGCAGTACGCCTACGACGCGAATAACAATCAGATCGCATTCACCGACGCAAAACTCATCGCTGACACTTGCGCATTCGATGCGCGTGATCGGAAGGTCAGTTGCACGAACCGGATCGGCGCCGTCACGCTGTATGACTATGACGAGAACAATAATCTGCTGAACCTGACCGACGGCGAGTTGCAGGCCACGTCGTATACGTATGACGTGCGCAACCTGATGGAGCGTGAGACCTATCCGGATCACACCGGCGGGTCGGCGGGTCAGATCACGTACGGCATCAAGGATTACGCTTACGATGCGGCGCAGCGCACGAGCGTCGGCACAGATCAAGAGGGCGACACCGTCGCCTTCGGATGGGATATGGCCGATCGTCTTTTGACGCGCAGCTATGCGGCACCTCTGGGCGCCGCCACGGTACCCGGCTCAAGCGATGGCTCTGTGGCTTCGGATGCCGACAGTTTCTCTTACGACCGCGCTAGTCGCATGACTCAGGCCATTAGTGGTCGTTACGGCAACACAAATAACTTCAGCTATGACGACGCCTCGCGTGTGCTGAGTGAATCGATCACCACGCACGGCCAGACCTACGTCGTGAACCACAGCTACGACGTGGATAACCGACGCACGCAGTGCATCTATCCCGACGGCACAGTTGTCGACAAGGCCTACACGGATCGTGATCAGATCCAGAACCTGAAGTACCAGAGCGCAGACGTGGCAACCTTCGCCTTCGACGGTGGCTATCGCGAGACTAGCCGTACGCACGGCAATACTCTGGTGACCACAAAAACCTACCGCGGCAATGTGGGCGACCCAGGCGACAACCTGGTCGAAAACATCACGGTGGGTGGCAAGGCTGAGATCAGCTACGCCTACGCCTACGACGTCAATAAGAACGTCACCGCAGAGACTCATGGTGGTGGGGCAGCGGGCTATTCGTTCGGTACGAACTACGACAACGAAGACCGCCTGACGAACTTCAGCAGAACGGCTGGTGCACTCAGACTCAGAGCTGGAATCTGAGTCTGGTGGGCGATTGGAACTCAACGACAATCAACGGTTCGGCGCAAAGCCGCACGCATGGCGCAGCGCATGAACTGACGGGCGTCAGCGGCAACGCAGTCAGCTATGACACGAAAGGCAATCTGAGCCAGGACGATAATCTGCGAGCGTTGGTGTGGGACTTCGACAACCGTCTCAAGAGCACGACGCTTGGCGGCGACAGCGCAAGTTACACCTACGACGCTCTTGGTCGTCGTGTGAGCAAGAATGTTAATGGCACAATCACCGTATATGTGTGCATGGTGGTTGCGCAGCAGGGCTTCAGTGGTGGTCAGGTCTGCGCAGAATACGCAGGTAGCGCGGCTGCTGCGAATCCGCAGCAGAAGTATGTCTACGGGTCTTACATCGATGAGCCGCTGATGAAGATTGATGGAGCAGAAGGCAAGCTCTATTACCACACAAATCGGTTGTTCCATGTGCAGGCGCTGACGGATGGCGCCGGCGCGATCGTTGAGGGATATCAGTACGACGCCTATGGGCGGCAGACTGTGTTTACGAATGCGGGTGGGGACGCGCAGTGGTTTACGTCAGATGACACCAGTGCGGTGGCGGGTGCTTCGGCGCTGGGTAATCCGTACATGTATACGGGGCGGCGCTTCGATCCTGAGACGGGGCTGTTTTACTATCGGGCGCGGTACTTCAGTAGTGAGCTGGGGCGGTTCGTGTCGAGGGATCCGATTGGGTATGAAGCTGGTTCGTTGGGGTTGTATGAGTATGTGGGGGGGAATTCGTATTTCTGGATTGATCCCTTTGGATTGGAGCAGCAAGGAGCGATGGGGGGATGGGGTGGCGGATGCGTGGAATTCATCACCGATATCATCCCAGCAGCCTCAAGCATGGACGCCACAATCCGGCAATGAATATCCCGTGGAGTGGGATATAACGATTCAGAGTGATCCTCAGGATGGGTGGTTTGATTACCCGCGTTTAACAGGAGTAGATTTACCGATCATTGAAATAGAAGCAAAATTAAAGCGCACAGATCCTTGCTGCGAAAAGTTTAATATCATTCAAATGCGCAGAGTTACAACGAGAGGTGTCCTGTATTTCTTCGTTGATACGGGCGAGGGATATGTGCCAGATACTCCATTGTTCTATCCATCACCGTTGCCTTACTACCCACTTCAATGGCCCTATACCGAGGAATATCTTGGTGCTGGAGGGTCGCCAATGAGACCCGGTGGGCCAGTCAATATAAAAATCAAAGACCAGCCAATACATGTAAATTTTGTAACTACTAATTTCCGCGCGTATTTTGTTTGCCAAAAGGGAAAATCAAAAGGGACTATTTACGGTCAATACAATTGGACTTGGACGAATGTGCCTCCGGAAGGCAGTGGGTTCCCGCCGCCTAAATTTCCGCAAATTATTCCGGAGGGACCGGTACAGCCTCCACATATGATTCCCTTCGGTACGCCGGCGGCCTAAAGTTAGCAGTAGCTAGTGGCGAATCAGGGATACTGGCAGGGACTTCATGTTGGAGTGTGAAATATGAGAGAGAAAAGCTTTTCGTTGATAAGCCCAAAAATACCGTGGTGGCGAAATGCTACGATTGGCATAGGTTTGTTGATTTGTAGTGGGATGTTGTATTTACTAATGCTTAATTCGCACGGGATTCCTTTATTCTTGCGTATCTTAATATTCTTACCTGGGACAATGGTTTTGGTATTAGCTTTGAGCTATGCGATGTTAGGTGTGCGCAGGAAAAGCTAAGGCGCTGTATTTGTGTAATTCAATTCCAGCCCGAAATCCCGCCTCATCGGCGGTCATACCAGAGGTCATATTGTTTCGTAATGCGTGTTAAGGCTGAATAACAGCCCGCGCCGTCTTGGGCTATGTATGAACGATAGCTCAATAGAAAATTTAGGCCTATTATGCCTGAAACCCATTTGTCCGGAGATTCCAACCCATGTCCATCTCTTCACGGCTGTTTCCATGCGCGGCGCTGATCGCCGCCCTGAGTCTGGTCAGCGCGGCTGACGCAGCGCTGCCTGATCTCCCCGATACCTGGTTGAACAGTGGTCCACTCAGCGCACAGGCACTGCAGGGCAAGGTGGTGGTCTTCTATTTTTATGAAGAAGACTGCCCGAGATGTCGTGGCTATTGGCCGAGCCACAAGAGTGTCGCCGACAGCCTTAAAGACGAACCGATCATTTTTATCGCGGTGAATTCGGGTAACTCGGAGTCGGAGGTTAAGTCGTACCTCCAAGGCGTCAAAGTCGACTGGCCGACGATTGTTGACACGCCACGGACTTTTGAAAAGTCGATGAACGTCGGTGTCATCAGCCTGCAGAATATCGGGCAGTTCAAGATCTACGGAGCGGATGGTAATCCCTATATCGCAAATCTTGATCTGAAGGGGGCAACAAAAGCTGCAGTCGCTGATGCTAAATGGATCGTCGATCCCGCTGAAGTCCCCGCTGCAATGAAGCCCTACTGGCGCGCATTCGAATTCGGCGACTATCAGACGGCGAGCCCGCTGCTCGCAAAAGCCAAGACCACGAGTTCTGATCCGTTCTTCAAAAAGATTGCAGAGACAGTAGAAGCCGTCATCGCCGATCGCACTGCTGCGGCCCAGGCTCTTGAATCAAAGGGAGAGACCTGGCCGGCGTACAAGGGGTACGCCGCGCTCGTGCGTGACTTCGGTTCTTCAAAGGCTAAAGAGGCGGCCTCGGCCGCGAGCAAGCTCAAGCGCGATCCTACCGTCAAGCAAGAGATGCAGGCCGCAACGATCTTTGCCCAGCTCCAGAGCATGATGGAGACGCTGAGCACCAAGAAGCGTGAAGCCGCAGAACAGGGTTTCGAGCAGCTTGCTGCCAAGTTCCCTGATACCGAGGCCGGCCGCGCCGCGGCAGCGCGAGGCAAATGAAGCACGCCTCAGTCGTTGCGCTTCTGACCGTTTTGCCCGCGCTTGTGTATGCCGGGCCGGTGCGCGTCGATCTGGTTGCGGATACCGCCTCGATCGCTTCGGGCGCGTCTTTCACGCTTGCGGTGCGATTCAAAATCGATGCCGGTCATCACATCTACTGGGTCCATCCCGGTGACTCGGGTATCGCCACTGAGGTCGAGTGGCAACTGCCCGAGGGGTTCACGGCAGGACCACTGCAATGGCCGATCCCTGATCGCTTCAAACAGCCAGGTGACGCCGTCGGTTACGGCTATGCAGGTGAGGTCTGGCTGCTTTCCACAGTGACTCCGCCTGTGAATCCGGACCGCTCTGCTGAGATTGTGTTTGGTGCCAAGGTGAATTGGCTCGACTGCTTCGATACCTGCGTGCCCGGCGCTGCAGAGACTTCAATCCACTTGCCTTTCGGTGTTGAGCGCGTTGCTACACACGACAAAGACTTCAATGCCTGGCGAAAACGCCTGCCGGTTCCGGCAGATGAATTATTGAGCGATTACCGGTATTCACCGCCAACCGGCGAGCGGTCTTTCGATCAGGAACTGTCCTGGGTCTGGCGCCATGGCCATCCATCGGATGCCAACTGGTTCCCTGCGCCGGGCCCCGGTGTGCGTGTCGATACCGGGTCACGCGTGATAGGCCAGTCAGTGAACCAGCGTGTGGCCATCCACACGCCCGCCAAGCTCAAGTCGGACTGGGCTCAGGGTCTGGTCGTGCGCCGTGACGCGGACGGATCCCGCCGCGCGGCGTGGCTGCGCTTCCGAATCGTCCCGGCTGAAGACTGACTGCTTGGTGCAGGGGCCACGATCTGTGGCTTGTCATGTCATTGATATTGAATTGATCAGATTGGCAACACCAAATCCAACTCTAATGTCTGGCTATGAATGCCCTTGTGGGCAGGGCAAATTTATGGCTTAAATCCAGTCATTCTGTTACTTTATATATGTTACTGCGCTCGCAATCACTCCATTTGGATGTATGGATTTGAGGCGGTGTTTCAACAGTCCGGGTCTATGTAAAGCGTTGTGGCTCAGCCTGATGCTGTTGTGCTCTGCGCCGCTGGCGGCGCAGGATGCGCCCGACTTCACCGGTGTGATGGAATTGAATTTCGGGGGCCAACCAGTCGACCTGAAGGTGCTCGTCGACATCGTGGCCAAGCGCCTCAAGATGCGGATCCTCTACGACGAGCAGATCGGCAACCAGAAAATCACCATCAAAGTCGAAGACAAAGTGCCCGTGGCCTCTTTGCAGGGCCTGCTCGAAAGCGCGCTCAAGATCAAAGGCCTGGCACTGATCGATGCCGATGAGCCGGGCTGGAAGCGCATCGACAAGGTGCCGCAGTTGCCGTCGGTCAGCAAGCTTCAGCCTGCGAAGGACGGCGATCGGCCCACGCTTGCGGTGACGCAAGTGGTGTCACTCGCGCATGCCGGAGCGCAGCGCGTCGATCAGATCATCAAGCCGTTTCTGACCACGCCCGGTGGCAACAGCATCGTGGTGCCCGAACACGATCTGTTGATCGTGACGGATTACGCCACCAATGTGCCGCGCCTCGAACGACTGATCGCGATGGTCGACAAGCCCGGCAAGCCGGTGGCGCTCGAGTTCGTGAACATCGTGCATGTCGAGGCCTCGAAGCTTTCTCAGCAACTTAGTCAGTTGATTACGGCGCACGGCAAGGCGCGGGGCGCCGATCCCAAAGAGGCTCAGCCCGCGGGCATCTTTCACGATGAGCGCACCAACCGTCTGGCGCTGGTGGATACGCCCGAAGCGGTCGAAGAACTGAAGCGCATGATTCGATCGCTCGATGTGCCGCTCGCGGTCACGACCGAGATTTACCGTTTTGATCGTGTGGCCGCCGATCGCGTGGACCGCATCGTCAAGGAATTGATCGGTGATCTGGAAGCCAAGCGGCAGTACCGCTCCACGATCGATAAGGACGCCAATTTGCTGGTGGTGACCGCTTCGAAGGAAACACACGCCCAGATCGAGATGATCCGCGAGCGTCTGGCCAGTGTGAAGCCTGAAGAGTTGAGCCCGATCCGTTTCTACAAACTCACCAATGCCACAGCGACCGAAGTGCTCGAAACCATTCGCGCCATCGAAGGCGAGCAGGGTCTGAGTTCGATCAGCATGGATGGCGAAGAAGGCGGCGCGGCTCCGCGACCGGCGACGCCAGCAACAACGCCCGCAGGGACCACGCCACCGCAGGCCAGTCGAACCGCCGCGGACATCCGTCGCGAAGGCACCGGTAACGACACCACGGCTTCGGCCTCGGGTGTGAGCACGCCGCGGGCGCGCGTGACGGCTGATCCCAATACCAACACCATTATCGTGGTGGCAGATCCAACCGTTCAGAAGATTTACGAGCAGTTGATTCAGCAGCTCGATCGTCGTCGGCCGCAGGTCTTGATCGAAGCGCAGATCATCGCGCTCGATACGAGCGGCGGTTACGAACTGGGCGTGGAAGTCAGTCGCATCACGGATCTGAGTTCCAACGAACAGATCATGACGTTCAGTTCGTTCGGACTGAGCACGGTGGATGCCAATACCGGTCGTCTCACGCTGACGCCGAGTCTGGGTTTCAACGGCGCGATGATCAGTGCGGATATCGCCGACATCGTCATCAAGGCGATCAAGACTTCGGGGCGGGGCGAGATTCTTTCATCGCCGAAGATTCTGGTGAACGACAACGCCACCGGCACATTGACAGCGGTACAGGAAGCGCCGTTCACCTCGGTGAACGCCTCGAACACGGTTTCGACCACGAGTTTCGGGGGGTTTGCTTCGGCAGGCACCACCATTTCGGCCACGCCGCGCATCAGCGAAGGCGATCATCTGAAGCTCGAATATGCCATCGAATTGAGCAGTTTTACGGGCACGGGTGGGGGCGACGGGTCGATTCCGCCGCCGCGTCAGCAGTCGAGTGTGGCCAGCGAGGTGATGATCCCGGACGGTCACACGATCGTCATCGGCGGTCTGAAGCGTCGCGACATGACCGAGACGATTTCGCGGATTCCGATTCTCGGTGAGATCCCGATCATCGAATATTTCTTCTCATCGCGCCAGAAGGATGAAAACGAATCGAGTCTGTTCGTGTTCATCAAGCCGACCATTCTACGGGACGATCAGTTTCGCGATCTGAAATATCTCTCGCGCCAGGATGCCGGTAAAGCCGGTCTCAAAGACGACCTTCCTGAAAGCAAGCCACTGATCGTACGTTGACGCATCACGATGGCATCTCCACCTGTTGAACAACTTGATCCGGCTTCGGCAGCGATGCTGCCGGGCGGTGTTGCGCCTGCGCCTTGGCGCCATTTAAAACCTTCGGCACAGTTCATCGAGCGCGTGCCCATCGCCTATGCGCGCCGCGTGGGCGTGATGGGGTTCGAGGCCGATGCAGAAGGCCCGCTGTGTGTCGCAGCCGCGGCGCCCGAAGACTGGCAGACGCTCGATGTGCTCTCGCGCTACCTGGGGCGATTGTTCCAGGTGGTCGCCACGCCGCGTGAGATAATCGAAGAGCAGATCAATCAAGCATATCAGCAGCGCGGTGGTCAGGCCGATGCGGTGATCGAAGGTCTGGGAACCCAGGAACGCCAACAGGTTCTGGAATCCATCGAATCATTCGCCGAGCGTGAAGATCTGCTCGATACCGCAGGACGAGCGCCGGTCATCCAACTGGTGAACCTGATCTTCTTTGAAGCGGTCAAGCAGAAGGCATCGGATATTCATGTTCAGCCGCGCGAGGATGCGCTGGTGGTGCGGATGCGCATCGACGGCGTGCTTTTTGATGCTTATCGCTTGCCGCGCCATTTTCAGGAAGAAGTCATCAGCCGCATCAAGATCATGGGGCGCATGGACATCGCTGAAAAACGTCTGGCGCAGGATGGGCGCACCAGCGTGCAGATCGGCGATCGCATGGTGGATCTGCGCATCAGTTCGATTCCCACCAGTTTCGGTGAGCGCGTGGTGATTCGACTGTTGGATAAAAGCTCGCGCATATTCGAGCTGGCCGATCTGGGCATGGACGCTCACACGCTATCGATCTTTTCAGGCCTGATCGCGCACGAACATGGCTTGCTTTTGGTGACCGGCCCGACCGGTAGCGGCAAGAGCACCACGTTGTACGGCGCATTGCAGCGCATCAATGCCCGCGAGAAGAATATCCTGACGCTGGAAGATCCGATCGAATATCAGCTTGAAGGCATCAGCCAGACGCAGGTCTCCGATAAAAAAGGCATGACCTTCGCCAGCGGTCTGCGCAACGTGCTGCGTCAGGATCCAGACATCATCATGGTTGGTGAGATTCGCGATCAGGAAACCGCCGTAATGGCGATTCAGTCCGCGTTGACCGGTCACATGGTGTTTTCCACGTTGCATACTAATGATGCGCCCAGTGCCGTGACGCGCCTGCTTGATCTGGGCATCGAACCTTATCTGGTGGCCAGCTCGCTGGTGGGTGTGCTGGCGCAGCGTCTGGTTCGGCGCGTGTGCGACACCTGTGCCATACCGGTTGAGCCATCGGATGCCGATTTGCTGCGGATCCGTGAGCATGCGGTCGATATGCCGGTTCAAATGCGTCGAGGCACGGGCTGTGATGACTGTCGCCAGACCGGATATCAGGGACGGGTTGGACTGTTCGAGTTGCTGGTGACCGATGGCGCGGCGCGTCGTCTGGTACAGAATCGTGCGACGGCCAGCGAGATCAAGCAGGCGGCGGTCGAGGCGGGGATGCGCAGTCTATATGACGACGGGATGATCAAAGTCTGTTCTGGCATGACCACTTTTGAAGAAGTTGATCGCGTCACCATCCGCTGAGATTGATCTTCTGATGGCCATCTTTGCTTACAAGGCGACTGACCGGACTGCTGCACTGATTCGCGGCACGATTGTGGCCGATTCACCGCGCCAGGCCAGAGATCTGCTGCGATCACAGGGACTTGATATCCAGCAGGTCGATCGCCAGGTGGAACGCGCGGGCCGTCCGCGTGCACTGCGTGGCATCACCGGTCGGTATGCGGCGCGCGTGGTGTCATTAATCCGCGAACTGTCCACACTGCTGGCGGTGGGGATTCCGCTGCTTGAAGCGATGGATACCGCGATTCGTTCTGAGCGCCATCAGGGTTTTAAGACCGCGCTGATGTTGTTACGTGATCGTGTGGCGTCAGGCTCATCACTCGCGCAGGCCATGCGTCAGCAACCTGATCTGTTTGACGAACTGGCGATTCACATCGTCGAGGTGGGCGAAAACGCCGGCACGCTCGAATACGCTCTGACCAACATCGCGGATTTCAAAGAGAAGGCTCAGCAACTGCGCGGCCGTGTCGAAACCGCATTGATGTATCCGGCCATCGTGCTGGGTATCGGTCTTTGTGTTTGTCTGTTTCTGATGACGTTCATCGTGCCGACATTGCTTGAATCACTGATTGAAGCGGGGCGGCCCTTGCCGACGGTGACCGTCGCCGTGAAATTCGTCAGCGACGCCATTCTGTCGTACTGGCCAGTGATGCTGATTCTGAGTGTGCTGTCGGTGGCGAGCTTTCGATTGTTTTTATCGACCGATGGCGGGCGATTCGCATGGGATCGATTTTTGCTGCGCGTGCCGATTCTTGGTGACCTGATCTGCAAGCAGGCAGTGGTGCGCATCGCCATGGTCATCGCCACATTGATGCGCAGCGGCGTGCCGTTCGTTCGCGCCGCGCAGATCGCCGGGCGTGCCACGCGCAACCGTGTGTTGCGGCAGGCGCTGATGGATGTGGAAACCGCGGTGATGGCCGGTCGGGATATCGGCATGGCCCTTGAGCAGACCGATGCGTTTCCCTCGACGGTGGTGCAGGTGTTCGCCGTGGGCCAGAAATCCGGCCGACTTGAAGAAATGCTCGAACGTCTGTCGATCGATTACGATAAGCAGGTGAATGCGGCGGCTGGACGACTGGCCACCGCCGTGGAACCGATTCTGATTCTGGCCATGGCGATCATGGTTCTCATTATTGCCTTTGCCACGCTCATGCCCATTTTGGAGGCCGGTGATGTCCTTTAAACGTTCTCGCGCCCGTCGTCATCGGGCGTTCAGTTTGATCGAAGTGATGATCGTGATCGTGATCATCGGTCTGTTGGCCGGCGCTGTCGCTTGGAAAGCCAAGGATTGGACCGACAAGGCCCGCACCAACCGGGCCAAGGCGGATATCTCCACGATCATGAATGCGCTCGAAGGCTTTTATGCTGAAAAAGGTCGCTACCCCACAGGGGAAGAAGGCCTGAATTCACTGACGGGGATCAAGCTCCGCAATGATCCCTGGGGCAGGCCTTATCAATATGCGCCAGCAGGAGGCGATAAAGCGGCGCCTCTGGTATTTAGTGGCGGCGCCGATGGCCAGGAAGGCGGCACCGACGCCGATGCGGACATCACCAGCGATCAACTTGAAACCCAGCAATGACGCAAAGCCGCACAGCTCGTGGCTGGACACTGATTGAGCTGTCGGTCGTACTGGTCTTGATGGCGTTGGGCGTATCTGCAGTCAGTCTGACATTCAGTGAACGCTATCGCTCGGTCACGCAGGCGGATGTCGAACAGCGCCTGGTTCATATCGATCATCTGGCGCGGGATCATGCCCGCCGGTTCGGTCGACAGGTGGAATTGCATTTTGATTTAGAGGAATCACGCGTGCAGCGGCAGATGACCTCTGAAGACGGTGTTGAATTCGGTCTGCCAGTTCAACTGCCGCGGGGTTTTCAGATTCGGGAAGTGCGTGTGGCATCGGCGGAGGAATCGGCGGCAAATTCGGTGGTTCAATTCGCGCCCTCGGGCATGGGCCCGATGTATGCGATCCATCTGCTGGCCCCGAATCAGCAGGCTCAATGGTTACTGTTCACGGCGGCCACAGGCCATGCCGTTAGGATTGAAGATGATCAGTCGATCGAAGACATTTTTCAGGCCATCGAGCCGACGGGCCTTGACGCTGATTGAGGTGGTGGCAGCGATTGCGCTGCTCGGCCTTCTTCTCAGCGGCATTGTGCTGGCGCAAGGGCGCCAGATTCGTCAGCGTGCGCTGGCGCAGCAAAAGTTGAATGTAATCGAACTGTCCGACCAGTTGCTCGCATCCTGGATGGAAGGTGGTTCAGTGCCCGAGTCTTCTGTTGGCACATGGTCGCAGCTGCCAGACTGGCAATGGTCGACGCAGAAGATCGATCACCAGACGGCTTCGGATCTGGGCGCGATAGTGGTGCGGTTCCGCGTGGATCGAGTCGAGAAGCGTGTGGAGTCTGAGCCGCTACTGATCGTAGATCTGATGGTGCCTGAGCCTGAAGAGTCAGAGACGGTACTGCCGCAGGAGCCAGCTCGTGCGCCATAGAACCGCTTTCACTCTGGTTGAAATGCTCGCAGCACTCATGATTGCTGCCATGCTGTTGGTGGGCACATTGATGGTGGTGCGCTCTCTGGCTCAGCACATGCCCCGCAAATTGTCCGATCAGCGCGAGATCACGCCGGATTCCGGTGTGCTGCAAAGGCTCAGCGATTTATTGCGGCGCGATCTTCAGCATGCACAGGGCATGCGATTTAACCGCGGTCAGTTGCGATTAATCGGTTACGGGGCCATCGACGCGGCTTCGCAGATGCCGTCGTTCCGTCCGGCCCGTGTGGTTTATGCGATTGAGGATATTGGGGGTGTGGCCTGGCTCACACGGCGTCAGAGTGATCTGGATGTGCTGAGTAATCTGAACACGCGGCGCACGTTGGTGTGCGCGGGTTTGGGCGGCTTTGAATTGCGCGAACCAGATGCAAGGCCCGATCAAAACGATCCCACGCTTGAAGTGCGTCCAGTCACGACACCGGCGGCCACAACTTCAGGCGATCCATTGGCGAGCCTGATGCAGCGCGAAAGTCTCACCGAGCTGCCCAAACGTGTCGAACTGGTGCTTTATGGTCCTGATGGTGAAACATCACTGTTCAAGCGACAGATGGTGGTGAGAGACTGATGCAGAGCGTGAATCGACAATCTGCGTTTGTTTTGCCCATGACACTGGTGCTGCTGATGATCGCGGCCGTGGTGCTGGTCAGCACGGCGCGATCCAGTGTGTCTTTGGCGTTGCAGGCATTGGATGCCGAGACGGATCTTCAGCGCCGCTGGGCACAGCGCAGTATGCGTCAGGTGCTTTTGCCACGCGTTCGAGCGATTCTGAATAAGGCAGAGGGCGTGCCTGAACCGAAAGCGAGCAGCGTGGATCGTTTGGCTGATGAGGTATTCCCGCGCACGCAGCCAGGATCAGATGTCTCCGCGCAGGAACCCCTTGAAGCAGAGCCCGTGCCTGGCGTGCGGGTCAGCCTGCAACTGGCCGGATATTCTTATGAACTATGGTTGACCGACGAACAGGCCCGTCTTCATGTGGGCCGCATGTATCTTGAGCACAGAGGGGATCGTGAGCTGACGCGTCGCGATCTTGAACAGGTCGTGGATGCCGAGTCTGAGTTTTCAATAGACCGGCCGCGTTTTGCTTTGCGCCCGATGCCAGGCGCGGTCGAAGTGGCGCGCAGTTTGCCAACGTCGCGTGAAGGCGTTGTAGCGCCCGCAGCGGGATTGTTTGCCAGTTGGGGCCAGGTGTTTGATTTGCCGGATCCCGAGGCGGCGATGGGTTCGCGTGAACAACCAGGGGTGGCGGCTCAGATCACCTGTTGGGGTGATGGTCGTGTGTCGGTGCGGCGGGCTTCGCGGTCTGTGATTAAGGCAGCGGTGGGGGATCGGTTGTCTGAAGACCAGATCGACACGCTGCTTGAACTGCGTGATGAAGATCTGGCCTTTAATTACGAATTGGCCTTACAGTCCATGGAGTTGAATGACCGGTCGCGCCGCGAACTCAAGGGCCTGTTGATCAAAGAGTCCAACTGTTATGGTTTATGGGTGCGCTGGACCGATGGTCGCCGCAATCGCCATATGATGGCCGTGCAGGAAGGTTCAGCAGAACCAGGCAATCAGGATGCCGGATCACGTGTGATCCGCTTTGAGTGGTAAATGACAACGCATCGTTTGAGAATCATCTTGTGGACATGTGCGGCTGTGGCCATTGGCTTAGCAGCCATGCTGATTCAGCAGACGGCTGCTGATCCAGCGGCGATGGCGCCGGTCACAGGTGATCCTTCTTTATCTTCAGGTCGCGCATCGGCCTCGACCCAAAAAAGAAACACACCTGTCACGCCTGCCGCCATCGCACAAGTGTCACGATTGGATTTGCGTCGACCCTTATTCGATCCGCCACCGGTCGCCGTAGAGGCAAAGCCTGTGGTTCGCTCCACATCTCGAATGTCGCTGCGCTTGGTGGGCACCATCAATGAACCGGGCCATTCCATGGCCATGCTTGGCGGCGCGGGCGACGGTATTCAAATCAAATCGGTGGGCGAATCTGTTGACCTGTCGGGATCACCAGCCCAAGTGCTTTCTATCGAAACCGATCGTGTCCGCGTGCGTTATCTAGGTAAAGAGCACGAACTGGTCATGGAAGAAAAGGAAGCCAAACGCTGATGTCGAGCGGGGCAGTCATCTTTGTGTCTGATCAAGGCGCCTGGCGCGTGGCTTTGCGCGACGGCCAGGCACTTGCATGGCATGATGTCGAAGTCGGTGATGCAAATCGATCGCTGGCGGATGCTCTGGTCGATCAGCTTCAGACGCTGGGCGTTACGCATGGACCAGTTTTGCTGGCGCTTGCCTTCGGCCTGGTGTTTGTGTGGTCAGGTCAAAGGGACTCCACGCGACCGACATGAAGCATTGCTGTATCAGTTGGAAGATCGTTTGCCGATCGCAGCAGAAGACATTCTGGCTGATTTTCTGGCGATGGATCCGGATCGCTCCTTTGGCGTGGCGGTAGAACGTCATCGCATCGTCCCCATCCTCGAAGCCTTAAACCAGGCCGGCATTCGATGCGTGGCGGCTGTGCCTTCAGCAATGCTGAGTCTTCAGGCGGCAGCGCCGGAGCCATCTCAAACCCACCACATCATGGCTGATGGGTCGGATTATCTGGATGCCTTGATACTCGCATCCGGTCGACCGACCGGATGGGCGCGATTGACGGCAACATCCTCGGCTTTGCAGCAATGGCTGAAGATCGCTCCCCCAAGTGGTGAAGCGCCATCGCAAATTGCTGTAACGGGCGTGGATCCGAAATGGATACCTGACGACATGGATGGTGTGGTGGATGTGCCTGATCTTCTGGATCAGGCTGCAGCACTTGGCCACGAAATCGTCTCGGGCAAGTGCAAGCCATGGTTCAATCTGTCGCGCCGCATGCACGATGCCGAACCCTGGGCACCGGTTCGCGCGCCGTTGTTAGCGGCAGCAGTGGCGCTGGTGTGTCTGGTGGCGGTTTTCATCGGCATGATGCTGTATCGAGCCTCAGCCTACGACCAGCTTGCTCAGGATGCTTATAACGCCTTGCGGCAACCTTATAAGAAGGCGCTGCCCGATCAGCGTCTGCCCGGCAGTCTGGCCGTCATGCACCAGAAACTCGCTGAAGAAGCCAAGCGTCGCAGAGCGATGCGCGGCGAAGCAGAAGACATGCCCGATCAGCGTTCGGCGCTGAGTACCACACTGCAGGTTTTCATGGCTTTGCCCACCGATCGACACTTCCGCGTGCTCGAATGGTCGGTGGAGCCTGATCGATTCGATCTTGAAGGTCAGGCGCGTCTTCACAGTGATGCCGAAGCGATCGGCGCCGCGTTGCGCCGCACCGAGCAGTTTGAGATCGATCCAGCCAAAACCCAGGCGCTCAAGGGCCAAGGGGTTTCATTTATTCTCAGTGGTCGACCCAAAACGCCGCAGTCAGTGGCGGGGGGGGCGCCATGAGTCTTTCGCGCCGATTGATGCTCTGGCTAGGCGTGCTCGGCATCGTCATGGCAATGACCGCCCTGTGGAGTCATGGCCAGATGGCTCAGGCGCAGGATCGGGCCATCCAGGCTCAGAAGGATCGCCTGGCGACTGAGTCTTTGATTCAGCAGATTGAATCACTGCATTCCGGAACCACTGTGGCGACAGATCGTGAACTCAATGCCCATGAACTG
>CALOAZ010000083.1:0-8582 GCA_942491355.1 uncultured Phycisphaeraceae bacterium | reverse complement strand
CCTGGATCATGCCATGGTCACTGCAAGAAGCTCGGTCAGCAATTCACCCGCCAAATGAAACGCAACTCAACGAGCACTGAAAATCGGCAAGCGCGCCGGCACGGCCACTCTTATCGAACCAGCCACCGAAGACAACTTGCCAAAGCCCCGGCCAGCATCTGGAGCACATCAACTCGATGATGCGCAGGAACATCTTCCGCCGCCATGGCCGACAATATCCCGGAAGAAATCATCAAGAAGTTTTCTCCGTCCCCGCTGGGCACAGGTGGCCGCATCACGCGCTTGACGATCCGACAACTTGCCGTAGGTTTCCGCCTACAGAGGTCGAAAACGGTCAACGCAGCCGTTCGACGATCAAGGAATACATCGACAGCCCCGTCGGAGAGCCGCTCGCCCTGGATACCGCCATCAAGGGTTTGGCGGAGATGAAGAGGTTTTCACTCGCGGCCGGCTGCGACGACGGCCTACCGACAAGTTGCGCCGATCATCCGGGACCGGACAAGTGCCGATCACGAAAATCGAAAGCCCATGGCCGATCGCGCGCGCGCGCTACCGCGTCGATGCGCGTCGAGCCGCGACAACATCCCGAAACGTACGATCACCGGCAACAAGATCCTGTCGGGCATGAAAGGACGAGCGGCAGGGGACGGCCGCATCAAGATGAAGCCCGGCGACAGCCGCAGTGCATGCCCCGCCCTATCACGGCGAATCAAAGGGTACTCGTAGCCCGATCCGGTACGCACCGGTACGTCTCGGGCCTAGCATTGCTTCCCGACGGAAGTGCTCCACAAGCGTCTCAACGGCGCCTTCCCGGTAATCCTCGCCGGCTCGGGCAAAACGACCACACTGTGAGCTCGGCACCGACACGTTGAACCGGCCCGATCGCAAGATCACGGCCGAAGATCCGGTGGAATACAACTCGCGGCATCAACCAGCGCGCCAAGCCGCGCTGACATCGGACTGCCCATTCTCAAAGTCGATGCTCCGTCAAGCTCTCGAACACTCTTGTGGGCGGAAACTATGAGTGGCCGATATCAAAGACATCCGTGTCCACGAATTTCATAATTTGCATACCAACGATGCGTCTTCGGCGATCACCCGACTGATCGACATGGGCGTCACTTCGCGCCGTCATGGGTCGCTGCCTGATTCGAAGCATCTGCCAGGAATGCGGCGAGCCGAACTACCGCCGCTGTCTACATGGCGGCATCGATCCGGGAGAACGGTCGGGTAGTCTATGCTTTCTATTGCGGCAACACGGGTACCGCGGCCGACGCGGTGACCCACGAATACGACCATGAACAGCGAACTGCGCGAACCGGCCTTCAAAGAGCTCCGCGCCGGGCGGCCGTTCTGCAGGCATGAACCCGGTAGGCGACGGCAAGCTGAAACTTGGCCATTGCCCGAAGACCGCACGCGTCGCGCAAGTCGACACCATCAGTTACCGCAGAAGATTCGAGTACCCAGGCGCTCCAGGGAACAAGCCTCGGAGCTCTGCGGTCAGGCTTTTCCAGTCCTAAAACGCGCAACATCGTAGATCGGACACGATGATCAAGCAGGGAGGCATGATCTCCACGACGCGCGCGCGCGCGCAGGTGCACAGATGCGCGCGAATCCGGAACCAAGTACTTGATGCGGAAGACACGACGTGGCTGATGAAATCCATCGCTTCGGAGCTTCCCAGTGTGAACAAGGCAGCAGTTGTGGACTTCGCTTCTTCTACGGCGAAGATGCTCCGCCACTTCGTCGAGCGCGGCAATTTCCAAGCGCTCGTCTCTCCGAATGACTCATCCAAACCATGGATGGAGCACCGGTCCGCCGACCACGCGGCGCTCGGTGACCGGCTTCCATCGGTCAGGGCAGCCGTCGCGATGACTACTATCACGAGAACCTCTCACCAATATCAGCTCGTCGGGGATCCGGATTCGCACAACCATGTCATGGTGAACCGCTTGCAAATCGGTAACGACGCGAGACGCGCTCCCGCGTCAGGATCCCGACGTTGGTTCGATCGGCGAAACGAGACGCACCATCGAAGCGGCCATTCGCGTTGCCGAAACCGGCCACTTGGTCTCTCCACACGCATGTCGGGTCCCCGCCGGCGGCACATCACACCGATGTACTTCTTCCGCCTACAGTATCAGATCAAAGCAGCACCCCGGTCTTCGCCGATCGCGGTGCTTCCCAAATCACTGCCGCCCACGGCCAGTGGCGCGGGCCGCATCGCTGCATTCGAATTCCTTGCGGTCCCCGGCCATCGGTACCTGAGGCGAGGCAACCGGATGAGACTCGGCGATCCAGACCGGCAAGAAATACGGCGCGCTTGACGATCACCTGTGGGAGCGCTCATTCGCCGGCAAGATCACCGCAGAAGACATGCTGGATAAGGCCCGCAGGGCCTTGGATCGCGTTCGACGCGCCGCAAGCACGGTCGAGCGAAAAAGTTAGGTCGCGGACTGAGTTCTCATCGACTTCAGACCCATTTTGCCATCGACCCAATCTGAACCCACTTCACTTTTCAAATGGGTCCGGTGACGCTGACTGATTTTATTTTTCGATAAATTTCAATTCCGACTCCAAAATTAAAGGTGTTATGACGACGCACCGACACTCATGACACCTGCCTATAGGGCTATATCAAATCAAAGTTTCGTGCCATTGAGTAGATACATTATCAAAATGTAGGACACACGATCTTTAGTTTTAATATTGTGCTAAAGTGTCCATGCATATAAATCTCAAAATATCTCTACTACCCGTCGGTTCGAAATATCTATTTCGCAATCTCATACCGCGTGCGGCACATGCCTTCCGAAGATTCCAAGAAATCTAGCGGCAACCAGCCCGAACGCAAAAGAAGAAGATCTTCCAGCCGGTCAGCTCGGCAAAATACACGCGAGCAGGTTCAGGAAGGTCTCGATCTTCAAAACAAATGTCGTGCTCCGCCGGGTCAGATCCTCACCGACTTGGGCATGGTGACCGAGCTGACGTGAACAGCGTCTCCCTTGCCGCCCAATCTCGGCATGCAAATCTCCAGAGCTGGAGATCTCCGGAAGAGGCGATCAGGCGTCTCTGCCGGCCGAAACAAAAGCCCAGGCCTACCAGGTCACGGAAGCAGCGGCCCGGACAGCAACACCTCCGACCGTGGCCCCGGAGCTATTCGAATTTCCGGGCCATCGACGACCTCAGCTGCTCGATGGGATTCACGGTCAAGACCGTCGTGGCCGAGTTCCGGCAGCCATCAAACGCCACCACTACGAATCCATCGGGCTCACCGATCGAAGAATCCGGGTCGAGTTCAGTGTTCTGGATGGCCGCGACCAGTTCGTCGAGGTCGATGGATTGGTCGCGGCCATCCAGAACACTGAGGCTTTCGTCGTCGGCCAGTTCCGGGCCGATCAGTGAAGCGATGGATTCGCTTTCGGAGTAGTGGCGTTTGATGGCTGCTTCGACTTCGGCGGGATCGGCCACGACGGTCTTGACCGTGAATCCCATCAACAGCTTGAGGTCGTCGATGGCCCGGAAGTTGTTCGGGTCTTTCAGGGCCACGGTCAGGGTGTTGCTGTCCGGATCGTACTTCAGCGGCATGACCTGGTAGGCCTGGGCTGTTTCGGCCGGCAGGGCCTTGATCGCCTCTTCCGGAATCTCCATGCCTTCGAGGCTCTGGAGTTTCATGCCGGATTGGGCGGCAAGGGCCTTGTTCACGTCAGCTTCGGTCACCATGCCCAAGTCGATGAGGATCTGACCCAGCGGGCGGCGTTGGTGTTTTTGAAGATCGAGACCTTCCTGGACCTGCTCGCGTGTGACTTTGCCGAGCTTGACCAGGATTCGGCCGATGCGGCGACCGCGAAGCTCCTCGATGGAGATCTTCTTCTTTTTGCGTTCGGGCTGGTTGCCGCTAGGTTTCTTGGGATCTTCGGGCATGGTGCCTGCCTTGATATGGATTGCGAAGGGGCTTGGTCCCTGTGGAATTGCAACCAGTAGATTATTTCAGACCGACGGGTGGCCAACAAGGGGTATTTTTACAATTTATATACATGGACACTTTGCTTAATAATCAAAAACTAAAGATCGTGTGTCTACATTTAGATAATGTATCTACTCAATGGCATTTTAACGGTTGTTTTTGATATAGCCTATAAACGAATTATAATCATGGTGTCCACATTTGCGTCGTCATAACGCCTTTATTTTTGGAGTCGAAATTGAGAGGCCCATTCGAAAATAAAATCGGTCCGGCTTTAATCGCCGGACCGATTTGAGAGTGAAGTGGGATGGGTTCAGATTGGGTCTGATAACCCAAAAATGGGTCTGAATCGATGGGGGCTCAGTCCACGATTTCTTTTCGCTCGACCGTGCCGCCGGCGCGGTGAACGCGATCAAGCAGGGCCCCGGCATCGCGGGCCTTATCCAGCATGTCTTCTGCGGTGATCTTGCCGGCGGAGTAGTGCTCCCACAGGTGATCATCCAAAAGCTGCATGCCGTATTTCTTACCGGTCTGGATCGCCGAGTCGATGAAGCTCATCGGCTTGCCTTCGCGAATCAGGTTACCGATGGCCGGGGTGACCACCAGGAATTCGAATGCAGCGATGCGGCCGGTGCCACTGGCCGTGGGCAGCAGTGATTGGGAAAGCACCGCGATCAGCGAGGCCGAGAGCTGTACTTTGATCTGATTCTGCTGGGTGACCGGGAAGGCATCGATGATACGGGTGATGGTGCCGCCGGCGGAGTTGGTATGCAGTGTGGAGAAGACCAAGTGGCCGGTTTCAGCAGCGCGAATGGCCGCTTCGATGGTTTCGAGGTCTCGCATTTCGCCGATCAGAATAACGTCGGGATCCTGACGCAGGGCGCGGCGTGTGGCTTCGGCAAAGGACGGTACGTCGTTACCGATTTCGCGCTGGTTCACCAGCGATTTTTTGTGGTTGTGCGTGTATTCGATCGGGTCCTCGACGGTGATGATGTGGTGGTCGAGGTTTGTATTGATGAAATTGATCATCGCGGCGAGAGATGACGTTTTGCCTGAGCCAGTCGGGCCGGTCACCAGAAACAAGCCGCGTGGTCGGCGGCACAAGTCCTTGATGATGTCAGGCAGACCGATTTGCTCCATCCCCATGAGTTTGGATGGAATCATTCGGAGGACGAGCGCCAAGTTGCCGCGCTGACGAAAGACCGAAACGCGGAAGCGGGCCTCTTCGCCGTAGGAAAAGCCGAAGTCACAACTGCCTTGTTCCTGGAGTTCCTGCTGGGCTCGCTCCGAAGCGATGGATTTCATCAGCGCGATCGTGTCTTCCGCATCCAGCACTTTGGTTTTGAGTTCGCGCAAATGCCCATGCAGTCGGATGCACGGCGGCTTGCCGACGGTGATATGGAGATCGCTGCCTCCCTGCTTGATCATCGTGTCCAAAAGACGGTCGATCTGCACGGTTGCCATGATGATTTACCCGTTTTAGAGACTGAAAAAGCCTGACCGCAAGGCTCAGGCTTGTTCCCTGGAACGCCTGGATTACTCGAGATCTTCTGCGGTAACGATGGTGTCGACTTGCGCGACGCGTGCGATTTCTTCGGGTGTGGTCAGGCCGGCCAGAATTTTCAGCTTGCCGTCGCCTACCAGGGTTCGCATGCCTGCAAGAACGGCCGCCCGGCGCACCTGAGTGGTGGGGGCTCGTTTGAAGGCCAGTTCGCGCAGTTCGCTGTTCATGGTCATGTATTCGTGGATGCCGCGTCGGCCGCGGTACCCGGTGTTGCCGCAACTCGCGCAACCCATAGCTTTATAGACTACCCGGCCTTCGAGTTCTCCCGGATCGATGCCACAAAGTTTCATATGGAACTTGCTTGGCGATGGATCCGGCTCGCGGCATTCCTGGCAGATGCTTCGAATCAGGCGCTGACCCATGACGGCTTGAATGGAACTGGCCACAAGAAACGGCTTGACGCCCATGTCGATCAGTCGGGTGATCGCCGAAGGCGCATCGTTGGTATGCAAGGTGCTGAAAACAAGGTGGCCGGTCAGTGAGGCCTGGATGGCGATATCGGCCACTTCCTTGTCGCGGATTTCACCCACAAGAATGATGTTCGGAGCTTGACGGAGCATCGACTTGAGAATGCTCGGGAAGGTCAGTCCGATGTCAGCGCGGACTTGGCACTGGTTGATGCCCGCGAAGTTGTATTCCACCGGATCTTCGGCCGTGATGATCTTGCGATCGGGCCGGTTCAACGTGTCGAGTGCCGAATACAGTGTGGTCGTTTTGCCCGAGCCGGTGGGGCCGGTCACCAGGAAAATGCCGTTGGGCCGCTTGATGGCTTTATTGAATTTTTCAAGGTTATCGGGCTCAATGCCCAGGCCGGACATACCGATGCGTACCGAATCAGGCCTGAGAATACGCAATACCACTGATTCGCCGTGATAAGCGTCGGCAGGGTCGAGACGCGGAAGTCGATGCGCGTGTCGCCGAACTTCATCTTGATGCGGCCGTCCTGCGGGATGCGCCGCTCGTCGACTTTCATGCCCGACAGGATCTTGATGCGGGTGATCATCGGGGCTTGCATGCGTTTCGGGATATTGTCGCGCTCGTGGCAGACGCCATCGACGCGGTAGCGCACGCGCACGCGATCAGCCATGGGCTCGATGTGAATATCCGACGCCCGTTCCTGGACGGCTTCGCCGATCAGCTTTTTGGTCAGTCGGATGATCGGCGCGTCGCTGGCTTTGACGTCGCCGCCGGAGCCGTCGTCCTGGCCGGCCACCAGTGAAAGCCCGGTGTCGTCATCTTCTTCATCTCCGCCCAAGCCCTTGATGGCGGTATCAAGGGCTGAAGCGGTGTCCGACAGGGCTTTGTCGATGTATTCCTTGATCGTCGAACGGCTTGCGATGACCGTTTCGACCTCTGTATTAAGGCGGAAACGCAGCAAGTCCATCAATTCCAGATCCATCGGATCGTGGACGATCAAGCGCGTGCGGCCGTAATTGTCCTTGCCCAGCGGCAGGACGAGAAACTTCTTGATGATTTCTTCCGGGATGGCCTTGTCGGCCATGGCGGCGGAGATCTGTTCCTGCACATCATCGAGGTTGATGTGCTCCAGATTGAACTGGCTGGCCAGGGCTTTGGCCAAGTTGTCTTCGGTGGCGTAGCCCAGTTCGATAAGAACCTGGCCGACCCGTTTACCGGCACCTTTGCCGATTTTCAGTGCTTCGTTGAGTTGCGTTTCGTCGATCACGCCCCAGCGGATGAGGTACTGACCGAGCTTCTTACGAAGTGTGACCATGGCATGATCCAAGGGATCGAAATTGGTCCAAGCTACTGCCAAAGCATTATTAACGTTTCACCAGACATTGGCAACCATGCTGGGGCTGAAGTCATCGAGCCCATTCGCCCCTGACGTGGCTTTTGTTATGATCCCGGGCTTTGCCCAGCACGCCTTAGAAACTCAGGATTCAATCTCATGCTCAAGCGTACGCATACTTGCGGTCAGCTCCGCCTTGCCGATGCCGGCCAGACGGTCGTTCTTGCCGGATGGGTTAACAGTTATCGCGATCATGGCGGTGTGATCTTCATCGACCTGCGCGATCGTGAAGGTCTGACGCAACTGGTCTTTCATCCGGAAAACGCCGCAGCCCATGCCGCCGCCGATCGCCTGCGCACCGAAGACGTGGTGGCCGTGCAGGGCGTGGTACGCGATCGCGGTAAGAATGACAAAGGCGAGTCGCTGGCCAATCCGAAGTTGCCCTCGGGCGCCATCGAAGTCGATAGTCTCACGCTTGAGATTCTTTCGAAAGCTCAGACGCCGCCGTTTCAGCCCGATGAAGCCGGCAAGGTCAACGAAGAGCAGCGATTGAAATACCGCTATATCGATCTGCGCCGTCCGCGCATGCAGGAAATTCTGCGCACACGGCACCGCGTGTCGAAGATCATGCGCGACTATTTCGACGAGCAGGGGTTCTACGAAATCGAAACACCGTTTCTCTGCCGTAGCACGCCCGAAGGCGCTCGCGACTTTCTCGTGCCGTCGCGCCTGCATGCCGGTGCGTTTTACGCGCTGCCGCAGAGCCCGCAGCTTTTCAAGCAGATTCTGATGTGTGCCGGCTTGGACAAGTACGTTCAGATCGTGCGTTGCTTCCGCGATGAGGATCCGCGTGCTGATCGTCAGGCCGAATTCACGCAGCTCGATCTCGAGATGAGTTTCGTGGATCAGGATGACGTGATGGCGACGGTCGAGGCGCTCATGCGCCGGATCTGGAAGGAAATTCTCGATATCGACGTGCCGCCGCTTCGGCGCATGCCTTTTGCCGAGGCCATGGATCGATACGGTTCGGACCGACCGGATCTGCGATTCGGCATGGAACTGGTCGATGTGTCGGACGTCGTGAAAAAGACGGATTTCAAGGTTTTTCACGCGGCGATCGATGAAGGTGGTCTGGTGAAGGCCATTCGCGTGCCCGGTGGCGCGAAGATGAGTCGCAAAGAGACCGACGCGCTGGCCGAATGGGTCAAGCAGTTCGGCGCGGGCGGTTTGCCGATCACCAAGATCGAGGGCGGCAAGTTGGCCACCGGTGTGGCGAAGTTTCTTGAGCCGGTCACCGATGC
>CALOAZ010000082.1:0-7663 GCA_942491355.1 uncultured Phycisphaeraceae bacterium | reverse complement strand
CTGTTCACATGAAGTGTTGAGCGCACTGACGACCACCACCTCCCAATATTTTCGCACCGCACCCGCCGGCTGCTGCTGCGCCGCAAGCCACGCCGAAAAGGTACGATCCGACCACGCATGACGGCCGCCGGGCCCGAGTCGCAGCACCGAAAACATCGCGCGTCGAATGGCTCGACGCTCCTGCGCATCGAGCGTGGTGAATCGCGACAGACTTCCCCCGAGATGCAACGGCGCAGGCCATGGCGCCGCGCTCATCACATCGTGGTGCCCCTGCTTGTCGAAGAAATGCAGATCCCGATGCCACGTAATCTGTTCGGCCACACCCAATCGCTCGTACAGCGCCAGAAGATTCGTGCAACACCCCAGCACCACATGCTGGCAGTTGTCGGTCAGTCGACCGGTTTCCGGATCCAGATGACTGCTGGCACGCCCACCGAGTCGGCGCGAGGTTTCGATCAGCGTGACCGCGCGACCAGCATCGGCCAGACGCACGGCCGCCGCAAGACCGGCCAATCCGCCCCCCAACACCAGAATGGCATCGCCTTCCGCCGCTTTCATCCACGGGGACTCCGCCACGAAGCCTGCAATGCAATACTGACCTTGCGCAACTTGCTCAGGCTGACACGCTCGCCGCTCAACACGCGAACCGGGTTTTCCAGAATCTTCTCGAGCAGGCCACGATAGATGCGCGTCATCGCCCACAAACAGGCCCGGCCATCGGGATGTACCAGCTGATCCAGCGGTGCCGAATCTTCGTAATATTGCCGCGCCCGCTCCGCCACTTTTTTCAGGCCTGGCAGCAAATCCGCCGGTTTGCCGAGCGTGAACATCGCAGGGTTGATCTCATACACATCGAAATCTTCGGCAGGCAAATACACGCGACCCCGCTGCGCATCTTCAAGCACGTCACGCAGAATATTGGTGAGCTGGAAAGCGATGCCGCGCCACTCAGACAACTGACGCAAATCAGGATGATCGTCGTGACCCCAGATGCGCACACAACAAAGCCCCACCACCGAAGCCACCTTGTAGCAATAGACGTACAGATCCTCGAACCGCGTAAACCGCACCGGCTCAAGATCCGCGAGCTGCCCGGCGATCATGTCGTGCAGATCCTGCGTCTGCAGTCCATAAGTCCGCGCCGCATCACAAAACGCCGGCCAGATCAGATCGCCATCGGGGTAATGCTGTTCTGAAACGGCGGACGACATGACCTGATCCGTGCGATGCTGAAACGCCATCAACGCGGCGCGTTTGGCGTCGACATCACCGGCTTCATCCGCCAAATCATCGACACGGCGCATCCACGCATACAGGGCATACATCGCCGACCGCTTCGGCTCGGGCACCAGCTTCATGCCCCAGTAAAAGTTCTTGGCCTGCGCCTTGCTCAGTTCGCGACAATGATCGCGTGAAACCTGCAAGGCTTCATTCGGCCGGACGATACTCGGTGAATCCAGTGTCATCGACCGCCCCCGGAAAACACGCGACCTGCCATCGCCCGCATCATCAACATCGCCTTGCCTGCTTTCGACAGACGCGGCCGACGGTCGAACGAATCGTACCCTTGTCGGCGTATCGCAGAGGCAATGGCCTGCCCCCCCATCGAAAACAATCGAATGCTCAAACGCACATCGGCATCGATCATCGGGAACAATGCCTCGCCGGATTCAAACAGCGGCCACGTGCGTCCCACCAGCATCTTCACCACATCACAGCAGGCTTCGCGTTCATCGGCATCAAAGGGCCGAACGCCGCGCACATGTTCGATCAAACGCTCATGCGTGAGACCTTCGAGTACCAAAGCATCGGTCGGCAGATAAATGCGATCCCGCTCCAGAATATCGCGTCGTGCATCCTGCCAATGATTGATCAACTGCAAAGCGGTACAGGTTTTGTCCGACAACTGCTGACGCTCGGCATCGCGATAGCCGGTCACATAAAGCACCAGATGCCCCACCGGATCAGCGCTCAACCGGCAATAATCGATCACCTGATCCCAGGTCTGATATCGATCGACGCGTTGATCCAGTTCGAAAGCCGAAATCAGATTCTCGAAGGGTGTGGCCGGAATCGCGTGTGCCTCGATCGTGCGCTGCAGCGCCACAAACACCGGATGACGCGGCGTGCCTGCATAACAATCGGCCAGTTCTCGCCGCCACCAGGCCAGAAGCTCAAGGGCGCGATCGGAGTCGGCGATTTCGTCGCCCAGGTCATCCGCCCAACGGCAAAACGCATAGATATGCGCAAAATCATCTCGGTACCGGGCCGGCAGCAACCAGCTCACCACCGAGAAATTCTCGTATTGCTCGCTGACCAGACGATGGGCGTACGCACTGGCCTGTTCAAAGGTCAGTCGTTCGCAACGGTCCGGGCCGTAAGTCTTGAGATCTTCAAGGACCAGAGATGCCAAAGGCCGATTCCTCGGGCGTTTAAAGAAAAGCCAATATACCACGGGGCGTCAGGACCGGTGGGCTCCCGGAGGCCAAGCCGCTATACTCCTCGGGCTCATTGATTGGCCCGAAGGAATCCCCGTCATGAAAATTCTCCTGACCAACCCCCGCGGCTTTTGCGCCGGCGTCATCATGGCGATCGATACGGTCGAGGAAGCGCTGAAGATCGTCGGCGCCCCGCTGTATGTGTATCACGAAATCGTCCATAACCGGCATGTCGTCGATCGCTTTGTCGAACGCGGCGTGGTGTTTGTCGATTCCATCGACGAAGTCCCGGAAAACTGCACCGTGGTCTTCAGTGCTCATGGCGTGAGCCCGGCGGTACGCCAGCGCGCCAAGGATCGTGGCTGCACCCTCATTGATGCAACCTGCCCGCTGGTGACCAAAGTGCACATGGAGGCGATCCGATACGCCAAACAGGGATACAAGATTCTGCTCATCGGTCATGCCGGCCATGATGAAGTGGTCGTCACCGTCGGTGAGGCACCGGATGCCATCACCATCGTCGAAAGTCCGGAGGACGTGGATCGTCTGACTTTCATCGATGATGAAAAACTGGTTTTTCTGACACAAACCACGCTGAGTCGAGACGATGCGACTGTGATCATCGAAGCCATCCGCAAGCGATATCCGAAGGTCAAGGCACCGCCGAGCGAAGACATCTGTTACGCCACAACCAACCGGCAGAGCGCCGTCAGCCAGCTCGCCAATGAAGCTGATCTGGTGTTGGTGGTCGGATCCAAAAACAGTTCGAATTCACTGCGCCTCACTGAAATCGCCGAACATCAGGGCACGCCCGCCCACTTGGTGGATGACGTCAGCGAAATCGATTCCAACTGGCTCACCAATGTGAACACGCTCCTGCTGACGGCTGGCGCTTCGGCTCCGGAATATCTGGTCCAGCAGATCATCGAACATCTGACCACGGAACACGGTGCCACCGTCGAAGCTCGAAGCGTGACCGAAGAGGACATGCATTTCGAATTGCCCAAGAGTCTGCGCGTTCTGCAGGCTTCAGGTTAATCCCGATCATGTCTGCGCCCGAGCCCCTGTTCGGCCTTGACCGGGACACCCTGCGCGAACGCGTGACGGCGTGGGGTATGCCTGTTTTTCGAGCCGACCAGATTCTGAAATGGGTTTACGAACGCGGCATCACCGATCTGGATGCCATGACCGATCTGTCCAAAGCCGATCGATCCACACTGAGTCAAAAACTGAACTTTGCCACACTGGAATCCGCTCGCGACCAGCAGGCCTCCGACGGCACCCGCAAACTGTTGCTGGCACTGACCGATGTCGGGAAACCCGCCCCCACCACCGAATGCGTGATGATCCCGGCCGAAAACAGTTCCGGAGGCATGCGCCGAACGGCATGCGTCAGCTCGCAAGTGGGATGCCCTGTGGGTTGCCGGTTCTGCGCGTCGGGCCTCGGTGGTCTCGAACGCAATCTCACGACCGCGCAGATTGTCGAACAGGTCTGGCGACTGGGTCGCCTCTGCCCGAAACCCGATGGCACCGGCGGCATCACCAATGTCGTCTTCATGGGAATGGGCGAGCCACTGAGTAATTTTTCAGCGGTCACTGCCGCCATTCGCACGCTCAATGCGCCATGGGGCTTGAATATCTCCGCCCGCCGCATCACGGTCAGCACCGTCGGCGTGCCCGCACAAATCCGGCGCCTGGCTGATCAAATCGACTTACCCATCACACTGGCCATCTCATTGCACGCGCCCGACGACACACTGCGGCGGCTCGCTGATTCCCTGGGCCGAAGGCACCAGCATTGAAGCCATCATCGAAGCGGCCCGGTATTACTTTCAAACCACCGGGCGGGAAATCACGCTGGAATACATTTTGCTCGGCGGCGTGAACGATGGCCCGACCGAAGCGCACGCACTCGCACGCGTGGCCCGCACACTGCGCTGCAATGTCAATCTGATTCGATACAACGAGGTTTCAAGTCTGCCGTATCAGCGTCCCGAAGATGAACGCGTACTCACCTTCCAACGCATTTTGCGCGACGCCAATGTGAATGCACACATCCGTGCCAGCCGAGGTCGCGACATTGCCGCCGCCTGTGGGCAATTGCGTCATGAATCCCGAACCGTGTGACTGATCACGGAATTCAGGCTTGCCCATCTTCCTCTTCTAAATCGATCGGTTCCAGTTCGATGGGGGTTTCTTCGCGCATGATGGCCGGTCGGGGCGGCACCACTGCCGCAGCAATTCTTTCGGTCGACGAACGGACCGGCGTCGATCGCCGACGCGCCAGCCAGTCCGGAAGACTCAACTCCGTCTCTGTCATCTCAACCCATTTGATTCTGAGCAACACAACCCCTAGCACAGTGCCACCGGATATGCCCGCCACATGGGCCATATACGCTACCTGTCCGTCATCCATGGCCAAACCCGCCAAATCAAAGGCGAACCAAAGCAGAATGATCCAGTAACTGCTGACGGTCAGTACGCCCACGCGAAGAAAAATATAAAAGCAGGAAATGTTGTTGATCGGATACCAGATCAGAAACAATCCGACCACACCGTTGATCGCCCCGCTCGCACCGATGACCGGCAACTCATTGATCAGCGCACCGGCTGTTCCCGATACCAATGCCAGAACAAAAAATACGATCCCATACCAGCCGTTTCCGATTTTGGCACAAACGGCATTGCCGAAGACCCATAGAAAAAGCATGTTGCCCAGCAGATGGATGATATCGCCGTGCAGAAAAACACAGCCAATCATCCCGATCGGCGACCAGCCCTGATGCACCATGACATCGATCAGAGGGTGGTCAAAACCCAAACCCATCTGAACGGGAAAGAATGCAATAATAGATGCGATGAGCGCGAAATTCGCCCACGGCATCCGACTCATCGGCACATCGACTTGATAGGGAAACAGCACCGCCGGCCCCCGATCGGCGTGACACCTTATTCCACCACAGTGGCAGGTACCTCGCCGCGTTCAATGGCTTCAACCTTACGCACGCGCCCGGGCATGACGGCCACCTTCAAAATCAGTGGCAAGCCAGATACGCACGATCTGACCGATTTCCCGAGCGCTGAGTTGTTCGGCAGACAGGCACAATGCATTGGCATCATTGTGGCGGCGTGAAAGCTGTGCGGTCACTTCGTCATGCACCAGCGCGGCTCGAATGCCATGAACTTTGTTGGCGGCAATACTCATCCCGATGCCGGAGCCGCAGATCAATACCGCGCGATCTGCTTCACCCGAACGCACGGCAAGGCAAGCGGCATAAGCCATGTCGGGATAATCACACGCGCCTTCCCCTGTGCAAAGCGGCACATCGATCGGCTCGTGGCCGGCGTCGCGCAAGGCCTGCTTGAGAGGTTCGACCACTGCCACGCCACGATGATCACAACTGATAGCCACCTTCACGTGATCCGACTCCTTCCGACATCGCGGGAAGCACCCATCAACCCTCCCGGGGATGGGCCAGTGTTTCCTTGAAATCCAAGCCTTTTTCGCTCATGCCTGAGACGATGGCGGCAGAACCCACTCATCCAGACGTCGGCGAATCATCCGCCGGATCTGTTTCGCGCATTGTAGATAAACGTCCGGACCACCACCAATGGGATCATCCACATCTTCCCCATCCGGATCCAGCAACGCGGCCTTCGACGCCCATTCCGGCGCGACCGATTCAATCGCCGCCAGATGCGATCCGGTCATGGCATAAACGTGATCGGCCTGCTGCAACATCTCGGGCAGCAACGGCATCGACATATGCCCACTGAACGGCACACCCAGTTCACGCAGCGTGCGGGCCGCCCCGCCACTGATGGGTGAACCGGGCATCGCATAAGCGCCTGCGCTGTAGACCCCGACACCGGCATCTTCCAGATCCTGTGGAGCCACACCGTATCGCTCAGCCAGTTCGGCCCGCGCAATCGCTTCGGCCATCGGACTGCGACAGGTATTGCCCGTACAAACAAACAAAATCGACAAACGTGCCATGCGCTCCAGATCCTCTTGGGTGTAAGCGCCCTCGCGAAGCACTTGAAACCGACCCCCGCGCACGCGCACCACGGTCGAAGCCTGCGCCAAGGCGCAAGGGCCACCATCCAACATGAAATCGACCGAGGCGCCAATGGCGCGTTCCGCCTGCATCGCGGTTTTCGGCTCGGATTCGCCGGCACCATTGGCACTGCTGGCCACCACCGGCGACTCGATCTGCCGCAACAAAGCGGAGGCCACCGCATGATCAGGACATCGCAAACCGATGGTGCCTTCGTGATAAAGACGGTGACCGGCATCCTGCGAAAGACCCAGCGATGCAACACGCTCGGGCACACTGGCGGGGTTCACATCGGCCACAAGCGTCACCGGCCCCGGCATCGCCTTCGCGACCAGGCGATCAAGGATCACGTCTGCGCCGCGATCGATGTAACGCCAGACCGAGTCGACCTCAGGCACATGAACAGTGAAAGGTTTGTGACCCTGCCTCTGTTTGACGGTGCGCAGACGTTCAAGCCCCGTCTCTGATGCCACTGCGGTTCCCACACCGTAAACGGTTTCGGTGGGAAAAATCACCAGATTTCCCTGACGCATCTGCTGCGCAGCCCGCGCAATCGCGTGAAGCTTGTCATCCGGATCTGCGTCCGTCAGCTGGATCACATCCATGCGTGCGATGATGACCGCCCGAACAGACTCGGTCAATCTCATCGCGGTGACAGCAACGTGGTGGTCGCTCCGGGACAAGGCAAGATCGCCCCCTCATCGGTCTGAAGCAGCAATGCGCCATGCGCATCCACGTCGATCACGCGCCCTCGGATAGGCCGCCCCCCCACACTCACGACCACTGCCTTCTGAAGCAAACCCGACCGCTGGCGCCAGGCTTCGCGCAATGCCGCATCGTCATCACACCCCAACCAGAAAGCCAGTTGCTCAAGCAGCACACGGCCCACACACAGCCGATCAACCGATACGCCCTGCATGGCCAGACTCGTGGCCTGCAATGCACGACCATCCACAGAATCAGGTAGACAGGTGACATCCATCCCCACATTCATACCGATCCCGATCAAAGCCCATGCATCAATCACCTCGACCAGAATCCCGGCCAGCTTTTCATTCAACACCATCACGTCGTTGGGCCAGCGCATACTGACATCCGACACGCCGAAAGATTCCACAGTTTCGGCCACCGCCACGGATGTGGCGAGCATGGCAAGATCGGCACCAC
>CALOAZ010000081.1:0-7947 GCA_942491355.1 uncultured Phycisphaeraceae bacterium | reverse complement strand
TAATTGCCTACAGTACGGAGTCACCTATGGCAGACTTGCCGGTACCGTCTCGCACGTCGGAGCCAATCGCCTCGGACCAGTGGCTACACCGGGATGAGTCCCCAAGGTGGAGCGCACGCAGGTCAGCTATGCACAACGGCAAGGCCCCCATGCTTAGTGGAAAACAAGATCACCCGTTCGACGTCTTCCATCGCCTTCCCGGTACCGATCATCTTCCGGGCGAGGCAGCCCCGACAGCGTCTCACGGACGAAAGCGGCCTCACACACGGCTCGCGTTGCCTTGGCCGAGGACACACGCATTGCCGTAAAGAACCCTAGATGACAGAGTTAGGTTCGGGCCAAGACGCGCGTCTGGAGGATGTCGCAGCAGCGGCCGTCCAGCAGCGGCCAACAGACTGCAGGGGATACAATGGGTTCGCCTTGTCCAGCTGGCCGGCCAGCGGACAGAAGTGCTGACACACGCTGCTGGCGCACTTTCCTCCCGGAGAGATCTATTTGGCCAGCCGCTTTGTAGAACCCGCATATTAAGCCTTCCCAAAGTAGCAGCACCGACACCTACCTGGAAATACAATGCGTCAAGATTTGACAAACCGTCTCTTTGTCTCTTAACAACACCATATTCCTACAATGTGGTGCCCCATCCTTTTACGGGTATCGGAACAGCCCATGATTCAACAGTGCCGTTGTCGTCCAAGTAGGTACACGCGGCCGCCAGCATCCACCGCATCCACACAGCCGCAGATAATCCACATACAGCGTTGACAGTGTCCGTGGATTGGCCTTGCGAGGCCCGTTTTGGCCCCATCGCCGCAAGCCAAGGGGTAAGTTGCCTGGCCGCGTGATCCTTTGGCAATGGTCAGCGTCCCGCGCATGCCGCGTGTAGGTGTAGTCATCGAACAGTGCGGCCGGCTCGGGAATCTGAACATCGTCGTACTCTTGTGGAGACAGCGCGGAGCCGGCCGCCAGTCACGATTGTAAGCTGATACATCAGCATGAAGCGCTTTCGTCCCCTTCAGCCAATCCAGCGACCTGTCGGCGATGATGTCGGTAAAAATCTGCGTGCTTGCGCTATGACCGTACTTGCCGCTCTCATCGGTGGTCTGCACGGCGTGGGCAATAGGGGCCCTGTCGAAGCATCGTGAAGCTGAGACGCCACTAAGCGCGGGCCTGATAGCCTTGGCCCGGTGATCTCGGTTTGTTGACGTTGAACTCAGGCCGCCAGACAAACGTCACACGGCTGGGGCCACAAAATGGGTCTGTCACCAGGCAATAGGGACAACAGCATACCGTAAGAAGGATCGATGCTTCGGCGTGGTGTTGCGATTGGAGCGAGCGATGGCCTACACCGTGGTCGTCAGTGAAGATGAATAGATGTTCGGCTCTTTGTATCGAGCCTGGGCCCCACCGGCGGCTCGACAAGCTACCGCAATCGAGCCGCAGGCACAACCGTATGGCGAATCCAACGTAGAAGATTTCATGATTTTCCACCAGAATCTCGCGACAAACAAGTTGAACGTCCGTCAGAAGCCCATTATTTCGTTTCGCTCCAGACCGTGCGTTCGGCTGGTCGTCCCACCGAGTGTCGCGCGTTCGGTCTCGTCGGAAACCGCCGCCACCTGCCGCAGCGCATTCGATCACTCCGCGCGTCCCCGCCACTCGCACACTGGTACAGTCCGAACCGAACATGGCTTCGCCCGAGTCTCCATGTCGTCGATTATTAGGGCTTGAGGATCCGCGGGTTTCCAGCGGGGCCCCACTGGCTCGGTGATCATGCCCGAGTTTCGCAATACATAATTGGGATATTGGGCTGTTATTTGCAGGTCTCGTCTTCCACTCATCGATCTGATGTTTGATTGATCACCATTTTTAATTTCGGGCACGCCTCGCCAGTGCGGCTGCATGGGGCGCAGATGCTGCGTGTAAAAGCAGATCGCGTTGCTCAAGAACTCTGGAGGCCGCAGCATGCGGATGCACGATCCAGTTTTCATCCGGTTCGACGACGCGGCGGATACCGACGAACTTCGGTCGCAGTTGACCGCCCACATCCGCACACGCCGCAGAGGCCCGATGGGACCCACCCGTCGGCTCTTCCAGCTAGCGCCGCGTCTGTGCATTAAAGACCGGTCGATGCCGGCTGCTAGTAATTGCGGGCTCCAGATCCGGGATTCTGTGATCGCCTTCCGCCCCCGGCCGGCTCGTCGTAATCGAACGCCGGATGACTCAGCTCGCTGATGAGCATCGATGATTTGAGGCTATCGGAGGATCATCCGCCGGACGTGCTCCGCATCGCGGCGCCATTTTTGCGCAAACCTTCCGAGTTCCGTCTCGTTTACGATTATCAGGCTGTGGATTCGGAACGCTTTTCGCACGACGCGTTCGGGCCGCGGATCGGCGCATCGCCACCACGCGCGCGACCGATCGATTCGGTTCCGGGTAGGTTGCCAGATGCGGCGTCTTTGAACACGTTTGAGATACCGCTTGAGTACCCCCGCCTTTATGGCCGTGCGAAACATGCGTTCTACACCTTATTAGTATATGCCGGCATGCATCGTGGCCTCGGTTTCGGCAAGCGTGTGCGTGCTGGCACCAATCCAGAGATCTGGACAAGCTGCCGCCGAGTGCCGCATTCAACGGCAGATCGGCCGTCCCCCTCAGGTGAAAACCCCGGTTGGGCCACCGCCGCGACATTTGGCGGTACTCAAGATACACTTTCTATTAGCCACCGCTGCACTTCGGTTCCAAATAGTACCCAAAGACGAGTTCATAGCATACAATTATCTCGCAAAAAAATGGCGCGCATGTTCGCTGACCAAAGAATGCTCATATAATTTAAGAAACCAATATGGGACCCAAATATTAGGTAAGCTAAAAAATTATAAATTTAGAAACTTTTAATTGCCTTTAAAGTTTCCATAATTATCTTTGCATCTCATTATGAAAAATAAGAATTTTAGAAAATTGAACCTTGGTTTCAAAAGTGTTACCATGGATGATCGAAATGGGGATTTCTAAAAAAAACGATTTATACACACTACAACAGCATCGTTCAAGGGTACAGATAGCATAGAACACTTGTTGTGCAGTGTATCCAATGGTACAGACTATTCCTACAAAAACTAATAGAAGAACCTATGAGATTAAAATTTCGTAATGCTTCATTTAAAGGGCACCAATTGCAAAAGTATTACCCTAATGTACTGTCGTTCCCACAATCATGTACGATAGGGTAATACTTTTGCAACTGATACTGGGGTGAGGATTTTTCACCTTGTCGAAGCACATGAATTTTTTAATCTCATAGAGTTCTTCTATTGATTTTTTGTAAGGCACAAATATGGTCTATACCATTGGATACACTTACTGAAATAAATGTTCTGTGCTATCCTGTACCAATTGAATCTTGTTGGCATAGTGTGTATAAATCGTTTTTTTAGAAATCCCCATTTCATTTGCCAAATCATCCATGCAGTAAACACCCTTGAAACCAAGGTTCAAGAACATGTCAGTGGCTTTTTCTAAAATTCTATTTTTCATAATGGATACAAAGATAATTATGGAGGGCGTACACCTGGGGACGACCGATCTGCCGTTGGATGCGGCGCGGCGGCGCTATCCAGATCTCTGGATTGGTGCCAGCACGCACACGCTTGCCGAAGCCAAGGCCGCGATGCATGCCGGCGCAGACTACTGCGGTGTGGGCGCCATGTTTCGCACGGCCACCAAAGAGCGAAAGCCCTCGGGGATTGCCTATCTCCAGCGGTATCTCAAGCAGTGTTCAAAGACGCCGCATCTGGCCATTGGCGGCATCAACCTGCAGAATATCGATCAGGTCGCGCAGGCCGGCGCCTTGGGTGTGGCGGTCAGTTCGGTGGTGTGCGCCGATCCACGGCCGGAACGCGTCGTTAAGCGTTTATTGCGGGCGATTCCGAAATCCACACAACCCTGATGTCGACAAACGGGGCAGACTCGGAAAGGTTTTGCGCATAAAGCTCTTCCGGTGCAGGCGCATTCCGGCTTGAATGAACAGCAGGAGGTCCTCCGATATGCCGCAAATCATCGATGCTCATCAGCATTTCTGGCAGCTGGGTCATCCGGCGTTCGATTACAGCTGGCTCGACAAGCCGGAGCTGAAGGCGATCCGCAAAAGCTATCTCCCCCCGGATCTGAAACCGCAATTGCAAGCAGCCGGCGTCGACCGGTGCGTCTTTGTGCAGACGCAGCACAAGCTGGAAGAAAACCGGTGGGTGCTGGGTCTTGCCGATCAACACGACTTCATCGCCGGCGTGGTGGGCTGGGTGGATCTGTATGCCCCGGATGTGGGCGATCAACTGCTCACGTTTACCGATCACCCGAAATTCGTCGGTATCCGCCACGTCGTCCAGGATGAACCGGATGAAAACTGGATCGTGCATCCGCATGCGCTGCGCGGCCTCAAAGTTCTTGAGCAACACGGTGTGCCGTACGATCTGCTTTTTTACACGCAGCATCTGCGCCATGCAGCCACACTGGCGAAGGCGTTGCCGAAATTAAAAATGGTGATCAACCATCTGTCCAAACCGAAAATCAAAACACATCAGATCGATGAATGGAAAACGGACCTGCAAATAGCAGCCCAATATCCCAATATGTATTGCAAGCTTTCGGGCATGATCACCGAAGCCGATTGGGCCCACTGGAAGCCCGCGGATCTCAAGCCCTATGTCGATGCGGCGCTGGAGGCTTTCGGGCCCGAGCGCTGCATGTTCGGTTCGGACTGGCCGGTGTGCGAATTGGCAGGGACCTACGCGCAGGTGATCGATGCGCTGCGGCAGGTTCTGGCGGCGATTTCCGAGACCGAACGCGCCGCTATTTTCGGTGGGACGGCCAGCCGGTTTTACGGTCTGGGCTGAAAACGAAATAATGGGCTTCTGATGGACGTTCAACTTGTTTGAAGATCGATCGCGTTATTTCTGAGGAGAAATCATGAAGCATCTTCTACGTTGGATTCGCCCGCTGTCGGCGGTTGTGCTTGCGGCTCTGATTGCGGTAGCTTGTCAGTGGGGAGGCCGCCAGTCAGAACTTCAGGCCCAGGCTTCGAGCGCCGCAAAGAAGCCGAACATCCTATTCATCTTCACTGACGACCACGGTTGGCAGGCCATCAGCGCATACGGCTCCAATCGCAACACCACGCCGAACATCGATCGGCTGGCGCAAGAAGGCATGCTGTTTCACAATTGCCTGGTGACCAATTCCATTTGTGGCCCCAGCCGTGCGGTGATTCAGACCGGCAAGCACTCGCATTTGAACGGTTTTTATCGCAACGGCCTGAAGTTCAACGGCGATCAACAAACTTTCCCGAAAATCCTTCAGACCAAAGGCTATCAGACCGCGATCATCGGCAAGTGGCATCTCGAAAGTGTGCCTCAGGGATTCGATCACTTTGACGTGCTTCTCGGACAGGGCCCCTATTACAACCCGCCGATGCAGACCACCGATGAAAACGGCAAAGTGATCGTGCGCAAGCACACGGGTTACACCACCGACATCATCACCGACAAATCGCTGGATTGGCTGAAAAGTCGGGATCCGAACAAGCCCTTCATGCTGATGTATCAGCACAAAGCGCCGCATCGTGACTGGCAGCCGGCTCCGCGCTATCTCCACAAGTACGACGATGTTCAGATTCCCGAGCCGGCCACGCTGTTCGATGACTACGCAGGCCGCGGCGCGCCGGCGCATACGCAGGACATGACCATTGCCAAAACCATGACGGCGCGGGATCTGAAACTCACGCAGCCGGGCAACTTCACGCCCGAACAGCTTGCGGCGTGGAATGCTGCGTATGAGCCTAAAAACGAGGCCTTTCGCAAGGCCAATCCGCAGGGCGACGATCTGGTGCGATGGAAGTATCAGCGCTATGTGAAGGATTATCTGCGCTGTGTGGATGCGGTGGATGAAAACATCGGCCGCGTGCTCAAGTACTTGGACGACAACGGCCTGGCCGACAATACCGTGGTGATTTATTCATCCGATCAAGGTTGGTATCTGGGTGAACATGGCTGGTTCGATAAGCGATGGATGTATGAAGAATCGCTCAAGACCCCGTTGCTCGTGCGCTGGCCCGGCGTGATCAAGGCGGGCAGCGAAAACCACGACATGGTGTCGAACTTGGACTTTGCCGAAACATTTCTGGATCTGGCCGGCGCGCCGATTCCCGGTGACATGCAGGGCCAGAGTCTGGTGCCGCTGTTCAAGGGCAAGACCCCCGAAAGCTGGCGTCAGAGTTTTTATTATCACTACTACGAATTTCCGGGCGCTCACAGTGTGCGCAAGCATTACGGCGTGCGCACCACCACGCACAAGCTGATCCATTTTTACGAACCAGAGATCAACGAGTGGGAACTGTATGATTTGCAGAAGGATCCGGATGAAATGAAGAGTGTCTATGGCGATCCGGCTTATGCCGATGTTGAGAAGGCGCTCAAGACGGAATTGGAACGATTGCGCGAGCATTATCAGGTGCCGGATCAGGATCCGACACCGCCGAAGCGCAAGAAGTGAATCAGAGTTGAAGTCCAACAAAAAACACCGCGAAGCCCGAGGCTTCGCGGTGTTTTGTTTTTGAAAATCGAGCGATCATCGCGTCGAAGCCGGAGCGTTCTTGCCGACCAGTTCGTCATTGGTCTTGAAGTGTTCAATGGCCTTGAGCAACTGTTCGATCTGCTGAATGGGTTTCATTTCCAGCAGCCGTCGGCGCAAGGCGGTCGCCGTTTCGAGTGTTTTGGTATCCAGCAGCAGATGATCCTTGCGTGTGCCGCTGGCGGCGAGATTCATGGCAGGAAACACGCGGTGGTTCGCAATCTCGCGATCGAGAATCAATTCCATGTTGCCGGTGCCTTTGAACTCTTCAAAGATCAATTGGTCGCCGCGCGAGCCGGTATCGATCAGACAGGTCGCCAGGATCGTCAGTGATCCGGATTCTTCGGTTTTGCGAGCGGCACCGAACAATTGTTTCGGGATCGAAAGTGCCGAGGCATCAATGCCGCCCGAAAGCGTGCGTCCCAACGATGCGACGCTCGGCGCTGTATTGAAGGCGCGACCGAGTCGCGTGAGTGAATCGAGCAGAATCACCACGTTTTTGCCGGTTTCGGCCAGGCGTTTGGCTCGCTCGATCGTCACCACGCCGAGATTCACATGTCGGTCGGCATCATGATCGTTGCTGGAAGCAAAGACTTCGCAGGGCACGTTGCGGCGGAAATCGGTGACTTCTTCCGGGCGTTCGTCGATGAGCAGTGCCCAGACGACCAGATCCGGATTGTTTTTCTGCATCGAAAAAGCGATCTGCTGCAGCAGCGTCGTCTTGCCGACTTTCGGCGGCGAAACAATCAGACCGCGCTGGCCGTAGCCGATCGGGCAGAACAGATCGATCAGACGGCAGGCCGGAGGGCAGTCCGGATATTCCAGTGTGATGCGCGGCTGCGGATCGATGCTGGTGCAGCTTTCGAGCAGCGGCGGCATTTTGTAATCCTGCGCGGGCATGCCCTCGATCTCGATGATCTGCTCCACGCGCGGGGCGCTGGCGATCTGGCGCTGGATCTTGGTTTTCTTCTTTTTGCGCTTGCGACCGGGAATCGGCTCCGAACCGCGCTTGTCGCCCACATGCACGGTGACCTGCATGCCGCCGCGCAAGCCGAAACGCTCGACCAGCCGCTGCGGGATCAAGGGATCCTGCGGCCGTTCGATGAGAGTCTTGTCCAGTTGCCGCAACCAGCCATCAGACCGTTGCGACAGGTCGATAACGCCTGTCAGTTGGCTCATTCGAAAACGATTTGTCTCAGGAACACTGCCGGGGGATCGCGTACGACCGGACCTTCCCGCAGCGTTTGAGGCATTATCCGTATCAAGGGGGCTCGGGTCAAGTTCTTGTCAGCATAAGGGTTTATGCCGACCTGTCGGGTTCTTTACAGG
>CALOAZ010000080.1:0-9391 GCA_942491355.1 uncultured Phycisphaeraceae bacterium | reverse complement strand
GGATCGTGTTTTCCGAAGGATGTCACGGCATGCATTGCCATGGGCAAAGCCACACAGACACCGACGACGCTTTTGAGCGCCGTGAACGACGTGAACCGCCACCAGCGCGAACGCTTCTGCCACCTGCTGGATCGACATCTTCCTGAAGATTTATCCGGCGTGCCGCTGGCGGTATGGGGACTGGCTTTCAAACCGCGCACCGACGACGTGCGCGGCTGCCCGCCATCACCATCATCGAACATCTGCTCGGGCGCGCGCAAAAATCACAGCTTTCGATCCCGTGGCCACCGAATCCACACGCCAGGTCCTTGGTGATCGTATTGCCTATGCGGAAGATCCCATGAACGCTCTGGATCAAGCAAAAGCGCTGATCATCTGCACCGAGTGGCCCGAATTCCAGAATCCAAATTTCAATGAAATGGCCAAGCAGTTGGCGAGCCGCGTCATTTTTGACGGGCGCAACTTGTATACGCCGTCACGCATGCGGCAACTCGGCTTTGCTTATCACTCCATCGGTCGGGCATCAGTCTGATCTAATTCCTGACACCGCCCCATTGCGCCAGAATTTCGCGCGCCCACGGCGCAAGCGGCCCCCGACAGCATGACGATGCTTCCTGCACACCTTTGAGCAGCGCCATGCCTTCACGCACACTGAACGGCCCGGCCCGAAGTGTGGTGCGAATCATCATCGCCAACACGCGATCAATCTGATCGCGGCCACGCAGCGGCACCACGCCCAGTGGATCGATGATGACCGGCTCGGCACCACCCTTCAGGCAGGCGGCATCCGCAATCAAATTGCTGACCTTGTGATCTCGATTGTTCCAGCCTGCAGCGATCATAGCGCCAAGCTGTCGACCGATCCGACGGGCAAGATCACGACGAAAAGCCGGCGTGGTCGGCACTTCACCCGACAACAACCGGTGAACGGCTTCGCCCGCCACATACTCAAACACAAGCACTTGTCCGCGCGGCACCTGCACCAGCGCCCACGGCGGATTACAGCGCCGATTCAATCGACGTAATTGTTTTGCGCCGGCCCATTCCCGCCAGGCCGGCGTCTTTCGCAGAGGATGCAGAAGTCGCAATCGCCAGGAACCGATGTGATAGCGCTTGAGAAGCCACACGCGCCCGGCCTGACGGTGACGCGTCACGGTGGATCGAGTCGGATCATCCTTCAGCACATCGCTTGGCGCGGCCGAATCAGCCCATAGCGATTCGAGACAGGCATGCTGCTCAGCTTCACTGGCCAACCCTGCATCCGCCGCAACCTGTGCATCGATCCAGGCCGGACCCGCCGCCGTTTTCTGCTTCACAATGGCATGGGTATGCTCAATCATGTTCAGGCGGCATTGTAAGCCAAAGACCCCGATTCTCCCGTTCGAGTACATTTTCCTCAATCATGCGAGTCTGCCTGTTCACACCCACTTTTCTGCCGCTGATCGGTGGCGCGGAGCGCGATGCCGATACGATCGCGCGCGGCCTGACCGATCGCGGCCACACCGTGTCGGTGCTGGCACGCGACACGGGGGATCCTGAACCGGATCTCCCTTACCCGGTCATCCGATATCAGCGGCCCCCGAAGCAGCACTGGTGGCCGGGCCTTCTGACTCGACCCTTGAATAAACTTCACGCGCAAAATCCCTTCGATGTCATTCTGACCACTTATGCCTATCCCACAGGATTTGCGGCACTCAAAGCGCGGCGTGTACTGGGCACGCCCGTGGTGGCCTGTCCGCAAGGAGCGGATCTCTATCCGAACTATCACGAACTGACCAAACCCGGCGTCAAAGACAAAATCACTCAGACCTATCGATCCTGCGATCGGCTGATTGCGATCAGCGGCTGGGTGCGCGATCGCCTGCATGAACTGGCGGGTCCGGATCTGCCACCGATCGATTTGATTCCGAATGGGATCGACCTCGAAGCACACGATGCCGCCATCGCTCGCGCACGCCAGTTGCCCAGCCCGGTCAACGGGCGTTTCGTGCTTCATCTGGGACGAGTGATTCCGACCAAGTGCGTGGAGATCGCTGTGGAAGCCGTTGCGAGGCGCGCCGAGTTGTTTCGAACCCAGGGATGGAAATATGCCATCGTGGGCGACGGCTCTGCGCTGATCGGCCTGAAACAAAAGATTGCTGACGCGCGTTTGGGCGACATCATTCTGACGCCCGGCTTGAAAACAGGATTGGAACGCGATCGCTATTTGGCACATGCCGCGATACTGGTTAGTTCGAGTCGCAACGAAGGACACCCGAATGTTCTTGTCGAAGCCATGGCCACAGGGCTGCCCGTCCTGGTCAGCGATATTGCTCCGCATCGCGAAATGCTGACTCATGCGCCATGGGGCATGCTGTTCAGAGAAGGTCAATCCGATGACTTGGCTCAGACCCTTGAAAGGGCCATGCAAACAGATCTGCATGCTATGCAGGCCGCAGCACACCACGCACGAGATCGATTCGATATCACCGCGATGATTTCCGGCTACATCCAAGCTCTGCAGCTTGCCATCACACCTCAAAATCGCGCGTCATGAATACACCACCCTCACCCATCACCGTGGCGGGCGTGGTCTGCTGCTCTTTTTCCGGAAGCACTTGGTTGAGCCTCATGCTCGGTGCCCACCCCGAAGCCTTCTGCATCGGAGACACAAAGATATTGGATCGTCCCGATCAACCGGTCTGCGCCATCCATGGGCCCGATTGCGATTTCTGGAGTCGGTTCAATCCTGAAGACCCGCTTTTTGAATCTATCGCCGACCAGACGCGCGCCAGAATACTCGTGGCACGCATCAGTCGATCCGTTCGCCCCTGGCTGAACACACCGCGCCTGCAACCGCGCATCATCCACCTTGTGCGCGACGGCCGCGCCGTGACCGCAAGCCTGATGCGCAAACGCTCGGACATCGGCCCTTGGTACGCCGCTCGCTGGTGGGCGAAAGCCATCCAACGCAACGTCCGATTACTCAAAACATTCGACGCGCAGGATGTGTTGCGGATTCATCAGGAAAGCCTGGCGGCGGATGCCGAAAACACAATGCGCCGCGTTTGCGATTTCCTGAAAATCGACTTTCTGCCGTCCATGCTCGAACCGTGGCAACAAACCATGCATTTTCTCGGTGGCAATCCCGGCACCCTTCACAGCCTGCTTCGACAGAACAATCCTTCTGCCGCACCTGAAAATCACACCGATCAATCCGATTACGCATGGGACTTGTCATTTTACGATCAAAACCACCCTGCTCGCTTTAAAGACGAACGATGGCTTGCCGAATGGACATTTCAAAGGAAGCTGGCGTTCACATGGATCGCCGGACGACTCAACCGTCGCCTGGGGTATCCGAATGATTCGCCGCCATCTCACGCAGATACACCCACGAAAAAATCCCCGTGTGATGACCATCGCTGAACGTCAGGCGAATCGCGTAGTTGCCCACCAACTCGGCTTCTTCGATGCGCAACGGCCCCGACGACGTTGCGGCCGACGCCGGCAATACCGTGAGGGGATTGCGATCCATTGCCGATCGCAACTCGCGCTGATCGGCCGAAGGACTGTGTCGGCGAAGATCGCGTACTGAAAAAAAAGACGTCGTGCCATCGGACCAAGTGACCGACAGACCGGCGTCTTTTTTCACATCGAGATGTTTGGGAGCATCCACTGAAACGCGATCGTCCTTTATCCGTTTTTAGCCGCAAAATCAGCCATGAACTGTGCGAGTGCCTCTGCACCTTCAATCGGCATCGCGTTATAGATCGACGCGCGACAGCCGCCCACGCTGCGATGGCCCTTGAGTCCGTCGAGACCCGCCGCCGTGGCTTCTTTGACGAACTGGCCTTCGAGTTCTTCGCTGGGCAGACGCCACACCACGTTCATCGGTGAACGCACGGCGGCATCGATCGGGCAACGGTAGAAATCACCGTGCTTTTCAATCGCACCGTACAGGATGGATGAACGCTTCTGTGCCATCTGCTGCGCCCAGGCCACGCCCCCTTTGCCCTTGAGCCACTGAAGCACAAGGTTCACCATCCAGATCTGAAAAACCGGCGGCGTATTGAGCATCGACTGAGCACCCGCATGCTGCTTGTAACTGAAGTATTGCGGAGCCACATCGTCGGGACAGGCTTCGAGCACATCCTTGCGAATGATCACCAGCGCCATGCCTGCGGGGCCAATGTTCTTCTGTGCGCCGGCGTAAATGATGCCGAAAGGCGCAAAATCAATCGGGCGGCTCAGAATGTCGCTCGACATGTCGGCCACCAGCGGCACATCGGCTTTCGGAAAGCTCTTCCACTGCACGCCGCCGATGGTTTCATTGCTGGTCAGATGCAGATAAGCCGATCCGGCCGTCGGCTTGACCGACGCAGGATCCGGCAACGTAGCGTAGTTCGAATCCTTGCCATCCCAGACCACATCCACGGCGCCATAAGCCTTGCCGTCGGCAATCGCTTTCTTCGCCCATGCACCCGAATGGGTATAGCTCGCCTTCTTGCCGGCACCGAGCAAATTCGCGGGAATCATGCCGAACTGCAGCGTGGCGCCGCCACCGAGAAACAGAATCTCATGCGTATCGGGAATCGCCAGCAGTTCACGCACCAGCGACAGCGCCTCTTCGTGAACGGCCACCACCGTTTTGGAACGGTGCGACATTTCGATGAGGCTCATGCCTGTGCCCTTGTAATCCACAAACAGATCACGGGCCTGCTCAAGGACTTCGAGCGGGAGTGTGCACGGACCGGCCGAAAAGTTGAAAATCCTGCCCATGGCTGCAAGTTCCTTCCAAACATACTGAGGGTGAAAGGCGGCGATCTTATGACTTCATCCCGAGCTTGTCATCTCACCTCGCGTGACGCTGCCGGACACGACCGCTAAGCTACGGCCCTCGCATGCAGGAGTGTCTCGTGATGGCTCATTTTGTGGATCGCGTTCTGGAATCCGCCCGAGAAAAAGGTGCCCCGGTTTGTGTCGGCGTCGACCCAGTCCTCGGCAAACTTCCCCCCGCCATGCGCGGCACATCGAATCCCGTCAGTGCGATTGAGGACTTCTGCGGTCGCGTGCTTGAAGCCGTGGCCCCGCACGCTCCGGTGGTGAAATTCCAATCGGCTTGTTTCGAGCGCTATCTGGCACCCGGCCTGGCATCGCTGCATCGTCTGATCGATCAGGCCACATCGCTGGGCCTCATCTCCATTCTCGACGCCAAACGCGGCGACATCGGCTCGAGCGCCGACCATTATGCCGCCGGATGCCTGGATGACCCCAAGATTGACGGCTATCACGGGCCGGATGCTCTGACCGTCAACGCGTATTTCGGCGTGGATGGCCTGGATCCTTTTCTGCAGGTCGGCGCCAAGACCGGTCGCGGCCTGTTTGCCCTGGTGCGCACCAGCAACCCCGGCGGCGATGCCATTCAGGCCCTGACCCTCCAAGACGGGCGAAGTGTGGCCGACGCCGTCGGCGCTCTGATGGCAGAGATTGGCTCCAAAGCAGACTACGTCGGCAAAAGCGGCTACAGCCTTCTGGGGGCCGTGGTCGGTGCGACCAAACGCGAAGATGCCGCCCGCCTGCGTGCCATCATGCCTCAGCAGTTGTTTCTGGTGCCGGGTTTCGGGGCACAGGGTGGTACGGCAGATGACGTCCAAGCCTGCTTTAAAGCCGATGGCACTGGCGCCCTGATCACCGCAAGCCGGTCGATCACTTATGCCTTTGGCGACAACCCCGCAGACAACTGGATGAAGGCGGTTTCAGACGCCGCCCTGGACCTGAAAACCCAGATTCAAGCCATTGTCTCGTAGCCGAAGTACCGCACCTATCAAATACTGCGCAAAAGCGACAGATACATCTATTTTCTTGACACTTGACGAATTCGCGTTAGGATTCAAACAGACAAATCCTGTGATGCGTTTCAGCCCAAACCGGGTCTGTGTGAGCGACCCAATCATCCATTTCTTTTTCTGACTGCCGTTGGGCTGAACGGGAGAAAGATCGATCGGCGGCTGTTTTTTTTCGCCGGTTGACGCGGCAGCACCGCGATATCGAAAACCGGCTTGTGATCCGCGCCCATCTCATGCGTTTTTGTGATGGGGTTTATGCAACGCGGTATCAAAATGGTGACCAGAACGGGACCGGATACCCCTCTTTCGCCGGCCTGAAAGTCACCATAGGTGTGTGGGACACATCGACCTGCCGACCGAAGGTCATGTGTCGCGGATTGTTTGAAGCGGGCATTCGCCCAGGAATACGGCCCATTCGGGCCACGGAGGCATTCGCCATGAACCGGCTCGCATCCATGCTCAGTTCGAAACTCGGAAGCAAAAACGACCCGTCGACAAAAACCGGGTCCATCACGCCTGCCGGAGATGCGCAGACCAAAACGCATTTTGTCGACAAGCTTTTGTCACGCATCAAAACCAAGGGCGCGCCGATCTGCGTGGGCATCGACCCGGTCCTCAAGCGATTTCCCGCTCAGCTCCGCGACACCACCACGCCGGTGGAGGCCATGGAGAAGTTCTGCGCCAAGATCATCAAGACCGTCGCCCCGCATACGCCGGCCGTGAAGTTTCAATCGGCCTGTTTTGAGCGCTATTTCACCCATGGCCAGGCTGCCCTGCACCGCCTGATGAACCTGGCCCGTTCACTCAATTTGACCGTGATTCTCGATGCCAAACGCGGCGACGTGGGCTCGACCGCCGTTCACTACGCCTGCGGCTGCCTGGCCGACCGCCACCAGATCCATGGCCCGGACGCTCTAACCATCAACCCCTACTTCGGCCGCGAAGGCGTAGAGCCCTTTGCGGAAGTGGCCCAGATGCAAGGCAAGGGCATTTTCGGTCTGGTGCGCACGGGTAATCCGGGGGCCGATGCATTCCAATCGCTCCAGCTCAATGACGGCCGCACCGTCGCCGAAGCCCTGGCTCAACTCGTGGCCGAAATCGGCTCCAAGGAAGAGTACATCGGTAAATCCGGCTACAGCGTGGTGGGAGCCATCGTCGGTGCCGTCAATGATGGCGACCAGGCGCAATTGCGTCGCATCATGCCGCAGCAGTTCTTCCTGGTGCCCGGCTTCGATCACGAAAGCAAAGACAACGATGTGGATCTGGCTGATTTCTTCAATCAAGATGGCACAGGTGCCATCATCACCGCCAGCCGATCTTTGATTTATGCCTACGAAGGCGTCGACACCGAAGACTGGGCCGACTGCGTGGAACGCGCCGTGGCCCGATTCAAGCGCGATGTGAACAAAGAACTCAATCGCCGCTGATTCTGACGACACTCAATGCCTGAAATGCAAGACGGGCCGCCCGAAAGGACGGCCCGTCTTGCGTGAATGGGCAGAGGCGGACTCGAACCGCCGACACCTGCATTTTCAGTGCAGTGCTCTACCAACTGAGCTACCTGCCCGTCAGTTGAGACCAGACATCATTGAGAGGCCCCTTCCCCTTGTCAAGCCGACGGGCAACGGCGGTACAATCGTCGTCCATGCCACCTCATCACCCGACTACCGAGCCCGCCTGGACCACGCGACGCCTGATCGAGGCCGCCGCACAACATCTGACCCGCAAAGGGGTCGATGCCCCAAAGTTGTCTGCCGAACTGTTATTGGCCCACGTACTCGAAACACCACGCATCGGGCTCTACGCCGACCTCGACCGCCCGGCGAGCGAACTGGAACGGGCCGCCTACCGCACCTGGATTGAACGAGCCGCCGGCCATGAACCGGTGCAATACCTGCTCGGCGAAGCCCACTTTTTTTCGATGGTGTTCGAAGTCACACCTGCCACGCTGATTCCGCGATCCAGCACCGAAACCCTGGTGGAGCATGTCATCCGACACGCCCGCCTGACACCCGGTTTTTCTGCGCCAGTGATCGCCGACATTGGCACCGGCAGCGGATGCATCGCTGTGACACTGGCCAAGCAAATCCCCTCCGCCAAAATCATCGCCACGGATATCAGCCCCGACGCACTCGAGGTCGCCAGCCGCAACGCCGAAAAACACAAAGTGGCCGACCGCATTGAATTTCGACAGGGCTCACTCTTCGAACCTTTCGGACCCGAACGCTTTCATTTCATCGTCTCCAACCCACCGTATATTTCCGACGCCGAATGGCTCGATGTGCGCCCCAACGTGCGCGATCACGAACCGGTTAGCGCCCCGCGCGGCGGCCAAGACGGACTTTCGATCATTCGCTCGCTTGTGGCCGAGGCACATGCTTTTCTGCTGAATCCCGCCCAACTGGTGATTGAGATCGCCGCATCACAAGACAAACTCGCGCTCGAACTGGCCGGCAAAAATGCGGCGTGGCGCCATGTTCATGTCCTGGCCGATCACGAACGACTGCCGCGCGTGCTGGTGGCGGATCACGCCGGATCATGAGACGGCTACCCGATGATTATTCGACGCGCGCCGAACACGCCGTGCGCGCCGCATTGACCATCGACGGCCATCTCACGGCGCGCGAAGCTCGCTTCCTTTATCTGCTTGGCGCCATCCCGACCGCGCAAGGCCATGTGCTTGAAATCGGCAGTTTTCGCGGCCGATCCACCGTGCTGTTGGCGCAGGCCGCGCAGCAGGCAGGCGACGGACCAATCATCGCCTGCGATCCGATGGGATGCCCTGCGCCGACCGATCCTCAAACCGATCATCCGCCCGACGCAGCATCATTGATGCGCACACTGCAACGACACGGCGTATCGGAGCATGTCGAATTTCATCCGATGCGCTCGCAGCAACTGGCTGAAGAGTGGAATCGCCCGCTGCGCCTGCTTTGGATTGATGGCGATCACACAATTACCGGCGCACGAGCGGACGTCGAAACCTTTGCCAGACATCTGGCACCGGGCGCCATTCTGGCCATGCACGATGTGCTGCATCGATTCGAAGGCTGCGTTCTCGCTTTTTGTGATGGCGTCCTCGCCCGAGAAAATTTCGGGCCGTGCGGCGTCTGCGGATCGATCGCCTGGGCCCGATATCTCGGCGCGAATCATGCCTGGCCTGACGACCAAAAGGCCAAATCAACCCTGCAACGACGACTCCGGCCGTTGATTCCATGGATGAAACGGCCTGGACCGGGCCGATGGGGCTACCAATTTTTGCGCAGCCGCATCCCTCACGGCGACGTCGATCCGGCCACCTGGATCGCAACCATTCACCGCCCTCCGCTTGACCCCTGAATTCAACTGAAGTTATACGTATGGTTCTACCGACAGGGTCTTAGAGACCCATTGCCCGGAGGAGATGACCGATGGACCCCACCACTGCCACTGAAACCGTTGCCAATATCGCCCCTGTTGTGAACAGTGGTCTGGGTGAATTTTTCGGCCTCAACATTCCACCCAGCACCGCCGGCATCCTCGCCATCGTCTTTTTGGTGATGGGGCCACGCTCTGCTCTGGTT
>CALOAZ010000079.1:0-7478 GCA_942491355.1 uncultured Phycisphaeraceae bacterium | reverse complement strand
TATTCCGGCCGACGCTTTCACGGGTCATCCCACACTCGAGGCCCTGGCCGCCTTGACGCGCGCCGGTGATATGAACGCCATCAAAGCTCTGCCCGGCGGCACATTTGTGCGCAGCCCTGTCTGGCTTGCGGGCGCCATCTACAACGGGCGCATCGCGCCGGTAGCACCCTACGCCATTCGCGGCGCACTCTGGTATCAAGGCGAGTCAAACAGCGGCACAGGTGAAGATCCGCGCGACTACGAACAAAAGATGCGGGCGCTGATCAACGGTTGGCGCAGCGTCTGGGGGCGCGAAGACTTGCCGTTTTATTTCGTGCAGCTCCCCCAGTGGAAAAGTTATGCGTGGACTTATCTGCGCGAAGAGCAGCGCCGCGCAATAAGCGTCCCCGGCACGGGCATGGTGGTCACGATCGATCTGGACAACGCCGGCGACATTCATCCACCGAATAAAATCGACGTTGGTGAACGCCTGGCGCGCTGGCCGTTGGCGCAGTGTTATAAGCACCCGATGGCGGTCAGTGGTCCGCTCTATCATCGCATGTCGATACGCGATCATGCCATCGTGGTGGAATTCGATCACATCGATCAGAGATTAATGGTCGGCCGCATCGAAGGCATCGGCCGTGTGGTTGAAACCGCCGATACGCCATTGTCCGGATTCGAACTCCTCGACCCACAAGGCCATTGGCAACCGGCCGAGGCCGCCATCGAAGGCCAAACGATTGTGGTTTCGAGTGCGCAAGTCCCGCAACCGATCGCCGTGCGCTATGCCTGCCATCCCGAAGCACCAAAAGATCGGCCGTGGAATCTCTACAACAAGGCCGGGCTGCCCGCATCGCCGTTTTGTTCGGATTGGAGCCGGATGCCCTACGATCCGGCACAAAATCCCATGCCGAAGTAATTGGGCCCCCGGGAAACATCGCCTCGCTTGGAAAACGGGTTACTGTGGCAGAACCGATCGGCCGCGATGCGTACAATGGAAGGCCGATACGCACTTCCCGGCAGCTTTTGTTGATGTCACGTCCACCGCTGTTACTGGTGATCGCACCCGGCGCTTTTGCGCTGACGATTCTGATTTACAGCGTGATCACCAAAACCCTGTATTACGATCTGCACGATCCAACCTTGCTCTGGGTCCTTGCTGGCTGTCTCTGCGGCGTGTGGCTGGCGCGTCATGCGATGAAGGAGCGGCGGGCCGCATGGTTTGAACTGTTGCTGATCACGCTGTGCGCGCTGACACCGCTGGCCATGATGTTTACCTGGGTGGTGTCGGATCAGATTGTGTGGAGTCAAACCTACGGATTCTGCGGCGTGTGGGATTACATGATGACCCACCCGAAAGATGGCTGGCCGGTGCATCCCACCGCGCTCAGTGCGGTGATCGGCGTGATCACCGTCTCGATCGCGCCGGTGGGATTGTGTCTTTATCGGTGTCTGTCACGCGAACCGGTGCCTTGGGTCTTGTTGCTCGGGCCGGGCTTGGCATTGGCGCTGTATGCCGTGCTGTTCTGGCGATTGGATCGATATTTGTTTGTGGCCGTCATGGACGGATCACCGTGGACGGTCGTCATCGGACCCGCCTGGCGAGCCCTCGGCATGACCGCCATGACGCTGCTCGCGCTGCAACTGACGGGCGGTTCCCTCCTTGGGTTCGGCGGTGCGTCGCGTCTGAAAAGAAAAACGCCCGCAGCCGTGTGACTGCGGGCGTGGCCTTACGCTGTTAAGTTTCGGATTCTGACGCGATTATTCCTTCACTTCAAATTCGGCGTCGATCACGTTGTCATCTTTTTTCTCTTCGGTCGCTTCGGGGGCCTCACCGGCTTCCGCCTTTTTAGCGGTCGCTTCGTAGGCCGCCTTGCCGAGTTCCATCGCAGCGGTTTGCAGCGCGTTGACTGCGGCATCAATCGCCGGCTTGTCATCGCCTTTGAGCTTGGTTTCCAGATCGGAGCTGGCTCGCTCGATGTTCGCGCGGGCTTCTTGTGAAATCTTGTCGCCATGCTCTTCGAGCGCTTTGCGCGTCTGGTGCAGCATGGCTTCGCCCTGGTTGCGGGTTTCGATCAACTCGCGCTGTTTTTTGTCATCGGCCGCATGCTCTTCGGCTTCTTTCTTCATGCGTTCGATTTCTTCCTCGGACAAACCGCTGGAGCCCTTGATCTCAATCGACTGCTCCTTGTTCGTGGCTTTGTCTTTGGCCGACACGCTCAGAATGCCGTTGGCATCGAGACTGAATGACACTTCGACCTGCGGCATGCCACGCGGTGCAGGCGCGATGCCGGTGAGGTTGAACTGTCCCAGCGAGCGGTTGCCCTGGGCCATTTCGCGCTCGCCTTGCAACACATGGACCGTCACTTCGGTCTGATTGTCGGCAGCGGTCGAGAACGTTTCGCTCTTGCTGGTCGGAATCGTGGTGTTGCGCGGAATGAGTTTGGTCATCACGCCACCGAGCGTTTCGATGCCCAAAGAAAGCGGCGTAACGTCGAGCAGCAGAATGTCTGACTCTTTGCCGCGCTCCAGCTCGCTGGCCAGAATCGCAGCACCCACGGCCACCACTTCATCGGGGTTGATCGAGCGATTGGGTTCCTTGGCGAACAATTCCTTGGCCAACTGCTGCACGGCGGGAATGCGCGTCGAACCGCCGACGAGGACCACTTCGTGAATTTCAGACGGCTTCAGTCCAGCATCCTTGATCGCGGCTTGGCACGGCTTGCGCAGACGCTCGATCAGATCGGCAATCAGCGATTCAAGCTTCGCTCGCGTGATCGGCATCTGCAGATGCTTCGGGCCATTCTGATCGGCCGTGATGAACGGCAGATTCACCGTGGTTTCAAGCTGGCTCGACAGTTCGCACTTGGCTTTTTCAGCTGCTTCTTTCAGGCGCTGAAGCGCCATCGGGTCCTGTCGCAGATCGATGCCTTCGGTCTTACGGAATTCGTCGGCAATATGATCGATCAACTTCTGATCGACATCATCACCACCGAGATGCGTGTCGCCGTTGGTACTCTTGACCTGGAAGGTACCCACGTCCGGATCGATTTCAAGAATCGACACATCGAACGTGCCGCCGCCGAAGTCGAATACCGCGACGGTTTCTTCTTTTTTCTTGTCCAGACCATAAGCCAGCGCCGCAGCGGTCGGCTCGTTGATGATGCGCTCGACTTTCAAGCCCGCGATTTCACCGGCTTCTTTCGTGGCCTGACGCTGCGAATCGTTGAAGTAGGCCGGCACGGTAATCACCGCTTTTTCGACCTTCTCGCCGAGATAGTTCTCCGCCGTCTTCTTGAGGTCCATCAGAACCTTGGCCGAGATTTCCTGCGGCGTGTGCGTCTTGCCGTCGATCTGCACCTTCACCAGTTCATCGGCGGCGCCGACGACGGGGTAGGGCACGATCTTCTCTTCGGATTCCACTTCGGCGTGTCGGCGTCCCATGAAGCGCTTGATCGAATAAATCGTGCGCTTCGGATTGGTGACCTGTTGATGCTTGGCCGACTGGCCAACCAGCACGTCACCTTTGTCGGTGAACGCCACCACCGAGGGAGTGATGCGATTGCCTGAACTGTTGACCAGCACCTTGGGCTGGCCGCCTTCCACGACGGCAACCACCGAGTTGGTGGTGCCAAGATCGATGCCAATGGGTCGAGACATGATGAATCCTCATTTCAGTTCGAATATGCGGTCCTCCGCCGTCGGGATCGGCCCCTCCGAATCCCATCACTCACGACGAATGCCGTTAGAAAATTTGCAAGGATGATGCCAGACGCAAAACACGTAAGTTGTTTATTTGCAACACCTCATGAATCTAGCGTGCTGCCATGGCGTTCGCCGGATCCGTGATAAGCCGCCAATGTGGCATGCCTACCAGGGCAAGGGCGTGACAGAGGGAGCGGGAATCGGTTTGCGGTCGCGGCTGAACAGTTCGTCCATCATGCCGGCGATCACCGCTCCCAGAAGGGGATTTTTCTCGGCCAGTTTTTCCTGCGCCGCCAGGCGCCCCAGACTCGCCGCAACGCCGCGCACATCCAGCGTGCCCGGCCCGGTGACGGGAATGCGCAACACCGCACTTTCGGGAATGTGCTTGAAGCCAAGCTGCCGACGTAGATACGGGCCACTGAGTCCCAGCGTTTGTTCATACTGACCGGCGGCCAGATCACTATGGCCCCAGAACATCCAGGCATGCTTTTGATCAATCAGCAGATCCCAGCGCCGCCGAAACGTGATGATTCGATTATGCCAGTCCAACACCATCGGCGTGGTGCGGGCTTGATAGTTTTCGCGCGCTTCGCCGCCGCCCAATTGCACCAGCTCGCGCAAAGTCGGTCCGCTGGTCAGCACCAGTGTGCCCACATCCAGACGAGCTTGATCGATCTGGATCCCGGTCGTCCATGGCTGATCCAGTTCCAACTGCATGGCGCCAGGCGCAATATGCAGGCGGACGGGCCCGTCGGAAGCATGCGCCGATTGCAGCAGCGGATTGATGCGCGAAAGTAGTCGCTTGCCCATTTCCGGGCGAAAGGCGGCGTGGCCTTCGACCGCGGTGGTGTTTTTCAGCGTGGTGCCCTGCACCACGCCGTCAAAAGCGAGCGCCGCTTCCGGCGCGCCGAGGCGCAAAGACAAATCAGAAGCCGCGCCAGGTGCGCCGGCTTTGAGTTCCAGATCCAGATCCAGCCGGTCGCCCAGCGCCGGTCGGATTAAATCGCGGGTATCGGTCACGACTTCAAGAACGCCCGTGGGAATGGCGCGCCAGGCGACTTTAGCCGACAACGGCGGCCAGAGTGCCGTCGGCAGCGTGGATTGAACTTCCATGCGGGCCGGAGAATCGCCCGCAGCAACACCGGGCATCTTCCCCGTGACAAGGACGCGTACGCGCTCGGGCTCAGGCGTCATCTCCGCGTGCCACTGCGCCCGATCCGAATGCAGATCCACCTCGAAACCCAGTGGTAAATCCGTTGTTTTTTGCAGACGCCCGCTCAGATCCGCCTGGGCTCCGAAAAGCGGCGCCATGCGATCGCGGGCATCAAAAAGTGTTTCAAACAAGGCCACCGGCAAACGCGGCGATTTAAACGCGACGACCAGCGTGGAGTTCTCCGCCTTCGACGCCCAGTGCAGCGATTGCAAATGCACTTCCAGAGCCAGCGGCTTTTCCGGCAAAGGCCGGTCAACCGAAATCAATTTGAACAGACGGAACGACTCGGGCAGCCAGGTCAGCTTGGCGCCACCGGCCATCTGCAAAACATCCAAAGTTTTCGACATGGACCCGGTCAGATCCACCTGCGCGCGGTCGCTTTGAATATCAAGCTTCCAGTCGGCCGATTCGGGCGCGATGCCCGGTTTGGCGGCAAACGCATAATGGGCCGACGGCCCGAAAACATGAAACAGCGGCCCACGCAATTCTGTGGGTGTCACGGCGCCATCGACTTCAAGTGTGAGGTGATCAATGGTTGCTTCGTGCAGCGGCCATCGTAGCGCACGAACGAACATGGTCATCGGTGTGGGGCCCGCGATATTCGGCTGGCCGGGGGGAATCGCGCCGATCTGATCCAAAAAAACCGGCGTGAGGTTATAGCGCAAAGTCATCGGCTCGTTCGGCACGAGTCCCAAAACACCGTTTTCATCGATGCTCACCGGCAGCGCCAGATCGGTGACATCGCTTTTGACGCGCATGTTCACGCGCTCTGCGATCCAGGCTCCATTGGCATGCAAACCCGTACGCGCTTCGACCGTGAGGCTCGCCGCGCGCCCGAATAGGGAATCGGCCACGCTTTCGCCGCGCGTCAGAATGGTGGTAGCGCTCAGGCGCCAATCCACAGCGCGCAGTGAATCCCCTTGCAGATCGGCGCGGACGGCATCCACGCGAAGCAGGCCACCGCCAGCAGGATCGCCCAAGCGCAGGCCACTGAGCGTGATCGCGCCCTTGAGGCGCACATGATCCGGATCCAGCCATTTTTCGCCCTCTGCATCGGGCACGCGCGTCTCAAATTCGTCGAGCGCGAGCTGAACCGAACGGCCCGGCCCCAGATCGACGCCCGGTGGCAGATACCGATCGCGCATGCGCTGTGAAAGGCGCCAGGTCATTTGCGCCGGCTGTTTGAGCGCGATCGTTTCGCCGATCCACAATTCGGGCCATTGCACCGAGGCCTGTTCACTGCTCAGCTCCAGCGAGGCGGTGGTGGCTTTGGTACGCCGCTTGATGCGCGAGGTCAGTTGAAGTGACGGGCCCAGCGCATCAACCCAGACACCCTGACTCGCCGTCAGCACATCCAGCCATTGTGTGGGCCATCGCTCGATTTGAAGACGGACATTCAGGTCTGGACGAGACGCCCAGCGCTGCAAGCCCACGTCGTAAAGTCCTTGGGCGTGAATTTGAACATTGAGCGCAGGTGCCTCCGGTGTCACCGCCTGGCCTTGCAATGTCAATGTCAATTGATCGCCCAGACTCGTGGTGCTGACGGCCAATTGAACGGGCGGCAATGGAGGCGGCAACGGTTCGCCCTGTAAAACCAGGGGTTGATCACTGGCGATCTCCATTTCCAGCGCCAACTGCGACAAATCGCCCTGGCGCGGCAAAGTCAATCGACGCAAGGCGCAAGTCACCACCGGATCCTTCGGCAGCGTCCAGGCCAGACCCGTTTCCGCGATGCGTCGATTCAACCAGGCCGCCGGCACATGCCATTGCGCCGGCCCGGCCAGCGCCATGTGAATTTCTTTCGGATCCGCATCCAGACGAAGGCTCAGCGTGGCGCGCGGCGCATCGATATCGATCAGCCCCGAACCGTGATCTTCGGCGCTCACCCCATGGACCACCACCGAAAGGTGTTCGCCCAATCCTTCGGTCAGCAGTCCATTCGTTTCAAGCCAGGCATCCAACCAAGCCACAGATAGCGTGCGCGCTTCAAGATCCAGTCGGCCCGGCTGTGTCAGCAGATCCGACCATTGCCCAAGGCGCCGACCGAAAGACGCGGTGGCACGTAACACGCCGGATTCGCCGAGATGGCCTTGCATTTCCAGCGACAGATTGCGCTCGTTGTGAAAGACGAGTTGATCGATCACGACCGGCTCGGGCATGAGCGCGGCTCCCGTAAGATCGATGGCCGGCGCAGAGGGTGCCTGGAGTGCGGCTCGCAGCATGCGCTGCGTGCCCGAAACCGTGAGTTTTTTCAATTCAAGAGAAAGATCTTCGGCACCGCGCGACCACAGCGTCCAGAATGAACGATGAACACGAAGTTGTTCGGCGTGCGCGACAACGGCACCGCCCGGCGCGAGAAGGTGGATCTGCCGAATCACCTGCGGGCCGTTCCAGCCCAGCGAAACCTGCTCCATCTCCACCGTGCCTGCAATCGCCGCGCTCAATTGCGCGCGCAAAATCGCGGGTACCACCCAGGTGGCCAGCATCCATGGCAATGCCAGGATCAAAAGCCCAAGCACAACCCCGATCGCCAGCAGGCGCCGACGTCGCGACGGACGACGCGTCGTGGATGGCTCGT
>CALOAZ010000078.1:0-14813 GCA_942491355.1 uncultured Phycisphaeraceae bacterium | reverse complement strand
ATGCCACTCCTTCAAGATAAGCCTGGATCAGATCATGATCGGCATGGCGCAGGTTCACCGGTTCGGGCGTGGCGGATTTCATGCTTCGGCCATCCCGAGGCTCACGCGATGATCGATGCATCCTTTGAGCGCTTCACGCGTGCGATACAGCGCCTTGCGCACCGACTCGGGTTGACGCGCCATGCGTTCGGCAATGGCGCTCAAACTCATGCGATCTTCGTAGCGCATCGCAATCAATTTGCGCTGTCGGGCTCCAACTTGTTGCAGACATTGACGCAGAGCGCGCAATCGCATGTGCCCCACCGAATGAACCTCTTCATCCAGTTGGTCAAATCCCATCTGCAGACGGGCCAGTCCTGCATCGGTCAGCGCCACCGGCAAACGCGCCTGCTTGCGCCGGTGCGCAAAAATGCGCCGACGTGCGATTTCGCGTGCCCAGGCCCCGAAGTTCGTTCCGGGTTCGAATCCGGCATAGCTCTCGCAGACCGCCACGCAGACTTCCTGAAAGACCTCTTCGGCCGCATCACTGTCACGCACGATGGCGTGAATGAACCCCAGAATCATCGATCGCTGCTCCATCAACAGGCGGACGGCCTCATGGGGCGTGGCTGCGGACTCAGGACTGATTTCGTCATCGATAGGCATGTCAGTGAGCTTCCTGGCACGAGCATAGGGCCTTAGGGCCCCTGAGCGGGACAATTTGGATCACGATTTACAAACGCGGTTTGCTCGAAACCCTGTAAAATACTGCCCAAGGACTGTGAGGTTTGCATCAGTCCGACCCTTTTTTGATACGTACACCCGTACAAGCCGGGTTTCACTTCAAGCCACCTCACAGAGAACCCCATGACGCAGGAAAGTACGCCATCCAGCGGTGTGCCCGAGGACCTAAGCGACCGCCTTGCGGCCGCCGGACGACTTCTGTGCGTGGATCATGTGATGCACCGCCGACGGGCAGACCGCATTGCGGCCGTCTCTCTGACGTTCGAGCACGAAACCTGCCTGATCCTGGCTGATCCCCGAACCAGTCGGCCCCGTATCGAAATGATGCGATATAAACCCGACGAGGCCTTTCGTTTTGAAAGCGCGAGTCTCGACCATCCGTGGAGTGCGGTCTCCGGCCTGCTCTCTGAAGGGTTGGCTGTGGATCATGACGCGGAGGGCCGTCCTGCCACAGTCCGAGTGCTGTTCAAGGCTCCCTGCGACGGCCGCCGACTGGTCGTGGGCCTGGAATGCGGCGAATCGGGCGTGAGCCCGTTCCTCTACGACGGCTGCGCCTGACACGTACAGAAGACTTGCGGCGACAGGTGGATCCCTTTACGGTCCGCACCCGCCGATGGTCGACCGCCCCACTCAAATTTTGAATGATGTTTTCGGGCATCGCGCCTTTCGCGGATGTCAGCGTGCGGTGATCGATCACATGCTCGCTGGACAGCACGCGCTGGTGATCATGCCGACCGGATCCGGAAAGTCGTTGTGCTATCAGGTGCCTGCCCTGTGCCAGGGCGATCTGGCCCTCGTGATCTCGCCCCTGATTGCACTGATGAAGGACCAGGTCGATGCCCTGCGACGACGTTCGATCGATGCCACATTCATCAATTCATCTCTCAAGCGTGCGCAGCGCGAACAACGCTACGAAGCCGTGGCACGCGGTGATATTCGCCTGCTGTACGTCACACCCGAACGGTTTCGAAAAAGAGATTTTCTGACGGCACTCGCCCAGCGCCGCGTCACACTGCTTGCCGTCGATGAGGCCCATTGCGTCAGCGCCTGGGGCCATGATTTCAGACCGGATTACACACGACTTGCAGCCATTCGACAGCGTCTGGGCAATCCACCCACGCTGGCACTGACGGCCACCGCCACACCTGAAGTCCAGAAAGATATCCTTGCCCAGCTCGGCCTCGAACCTGATCAGGTCACACTGTTTCACGAAGGTATCGACCGCCCGAATCTGTCGCTGGACGTCTGCCACGTCTGGGGCGATGACGAAAAAATCACCCAAGTGCGCCGGATCCTCAAAGCACATCCGGGATCTGCCATCGTGTATTTCTCGCTGATTCGCATCCTCGAAGCCTTCAGCGAACAACTGACCGCACTGGGCATTGAACACACCTGTTATCACGGCCAGCTCGATCCCAAATCGCGCCGCCGCATTCAAGATGCATTCATGTCCGGCGACGCGCCACTGGTGCTGGCCACCAATGCTTTCGGCATGGGTGTCGACAAAGCCGATATCCGAAGCGTCACCCACGCCGAAATTCCCGGATCACTCGAAGCTTACACTCAGGAAATCGGCCGCGCCGGCCGCGACGGTCTGCCCGCACAATGCACACTGCTTTACGACCAACATGATCTCGAAACGCAAATGCGGTTCATCGATTGGTCGAATCCCGGCGTGGATTACTACCACCGGCTGCACGGCCTGATTGCTCACGAAACCGAACGCGTGAATGCCTTCGGCCTGGAATGGCTGCGCGAAAAACTGCACCACAAAAAGCGCGGCGATTTTCGTCTCGAAACCGCGTTATCGATGCTTGAGCGCCATGGCGGTTTTGACGGCACGACAGAACCGCTGCGCATCGATCGCGTCGGGGCTCTGCCCGACACGCTGACCGACCCGCAAACCAGCGATGCAAAACTGGAGCGGGATCGCAAGCGCCTGCTGGCCATGGTCGGCTACGCCAAACACGACGGCGATCGCAAAGCGTTGATTCATACCTATTTCGGACTGCCTCAACCCGATGCGCCGACCACGCTATGATGTCGCACGAAATTTAACCGCGCTGAGTCTCTACGCCCATGTCCTCACTTCAAGGCCAATTTCTGATCGCAGGTCCCGATCTGCTGGATCCCAATTTTCACCGGACCGTGGTGCTGATCATCGAGCACAACGAACAAGGCGCACTGGGCTTGATCGTCAACCGTCCGACCTCTGTGAATATTGCCAGCGTGTGGGAACAGGCCAGCGTGTTGCCCTGCCCGATTTCACAGCCGGTCTATCAGGGCGGTCCCTGCGAAGGGCCGCTGATGGTGCTGCATGATCAACCGCAGGCTTCACAGATCGACATCGGCCACAACATCTGCTTCACCACGCATCGTGAAGATGTTGAATCGCTGGTGACCACCGCGCATGGCACGATCAAATTTTTCTACGGCCATTCCGGCTGGACCGCCGGACAATTGGAAGCCGAACTTCAACAGGGCTCATGGCTCACCACATCCGTGACATCCCATGCGGTTTTCAACACGCCCAATGACCTGTGGGAACGTCTGACACGACGCACCGAACCCCGCATCATCACCATCGATCCGGCCCTCCTGCCCGATGACCCCTCTGTGAACTGATCATCGCTCCGGGCACTCCCCCAGAGTCTTCCGGGAAAACCCTGCCTGTCGATCGTTCGGTAGCGCGCCGATGATGGGGGGTCAGCAATATTCGGGGCCATCGTTTAAAATGGGAGGAACCGGGGGCGACCATCGGTTCGAAGCACGATGATCGGTCTTCAAACACGCATGTCCAGTAAAACGTCACCAGAATTCAACGGATCCCAGGCCATCACCCAAGCGGCATACGTCGTGGATGATGATCCGCATATGCGGGCCCTGCTCGAACATATGGTGACCGCCGCCGGCATGGAGGCCGAATTATTCGCCTCGGCCGAAGCCTTCCTTGAAAGAGCTGCAGAACCGCTGGCAGGCTGTCTGATTCTCGATGTTCGCATGCCGGGTGCCGATGGCCTGGATTTGTACGAAACCCTCCGCGATCGCGGCATCAATCTGCCGACCGTACTGATCACAGCCCATGCCGATCTGGCCATGGCCATCCGCGCGCTGAGAGCCGGCGTGCATGATTTTGTGGAAAAACCGCTTCAACCCGAAGAACTGCTCGAGGCCATGGAACGGGCTGTCGCCCGCAACAATACCTCCCCTGTAGATCCAGCCCTGCATCCTGAAATTGTCGAGCGTCATCGCGGGCTCTCACCCCGTGAACGCCAGGTGATGGGCATGATCGTCGACGGCATGCTCAACAAGCAGATCGCCCAGGCCCTTGGCCTGAGCATGAAAACCATCGAGAAGCACCGCGGCAACGTCATGCGTAAAATGCAGGCCGACAGCCTGGCCGAACTGGTTCGCATGGCCGTGGCCATTGGTGTTGCTTGATATTCCATGCCTCTGGCATGCCGGAGCCGGAGCTCATGACACGACCTCAAATCCTTCTCGTGGATGACGACCCCGACGCTTATGTCGTCGTGCGCGAATATCTGCATGACATCGCCGATGTGACCACCGCAGGCACCGGCGCCGACGCTCTGGCACAACTGGCCAAGAGCCACCCCGCCGCCATCCTGCTCGATCTGCATCTGCCCGATCAGGATGGCCTTGAAGTGCTGAATCAGATTCGCGCCAACAGCGCCACTGCGGAACTTCCGATCATCATCATTTCAGCACGGCGTGAACCGGCGCAGATCGATGCCGCGCTCGAAGCCGGTGCCAACGACTACATCACCAAACCGCTTTCGCAACTCTCCCTGCGTGCCCGCGTGCGCTCTTTGCTGCCGCAGGCCGACCCCTCCGGGCGCAATACCGAGACCCCCACCGTTCTGCTCATCGACGACGATCCGATGATGCACAAACTCGTGGATTACATGCTCAAGGGATACGCAGGAAAAGTTCTGCATGAATCCGAAGCCAAGGCCGGTATTCGAGCCGCTCAAGAGCAGCAGCCCGATCTGATCCTGCTGGATCTGGCGATGCCGCACATGAACGGCTTTCAGGCTTGCCAGGCCCTCAAAACCGATCAAGCCACGACCCATATCCCGGTCGTCTTTCTCACTGCCGACGATAAACCCGTGCGCAGCGCACGTGCCTTGGAATGCGGCGCAGCAGACTACGTGGTCAAGCCTGCCACGCCCGGCGAGCTCAAGGCCCGCGTGAAATCCGCATTACGCGGCGCGTGATGCGATCCCCGCGCGATCCGACTGATGGTCAATGACGCCTCTCTTATCCAGAAGCTGATCGCCGAACCCGAGCGCCTGGGCGCGCAAGGTCCGGCGATCCTGCATGAAACCCATATTTCATGGGTGATTCTCGCCGGCGATCACGCCTTTAAAATCAAAAAGCCGCTGGATCTGGGGTTTCTGGATTACAGCACGCTCGAAAAGCGCCACACCATGTGCGAGCGCGAAGTCACGCTGAACCGCCGCACCGCGCCCGATCTTTATCTTGGCGTGCAGCCTATCACCGGATCGGCCGCCGATCCTGTCCTCAACGGCCAAGGCCCGATCATCGAATATGCCGTGGCCATGCGCCGTTTGATGAAGCAGATCTGGTCGCCCACGCGCTGGAAGAAAACCGCCTGACGCCCGAACACATCGATGATCACCCGCAACGCCTGAACAAGTTTCATGCCCGAGCCGAACAGGCCGCGCTTCCCGCCACCCCTTGGGGATTGCCCGAAACCGTGGGCGACATCATCGGCGACTGCCTGAAGGTGCTGCGCGAATCGCCCGCCTGTGCCACACGTTCCGGAGTTCTGAATGTCCTGACCGAATGGCGCGACCAGACGATCCGACGATTGAACGACCTATTGATCGATCGCAAACATCACGGGTTCATCCGCGCCGGTCACGGCGATTTGCATCTGGGCAATCTGATTCTTCAAGGCGCCGAAGTGATTCCCTTCGACGGTATTGAATTCGGCGATCGGTTGCGCTGGATCGACGTCCTTGCCGACGTGGCTTTTACCGTGATGGACCTACACGGACGCGGCCATGCCGACTTGTCGGCGCGTTTGCTCGATCGCTATCTCGAAGCCTCCGGTGACTACGCCGGCGCTGCGGTTCTGCCGCTGTATCTGACATACCGGGCACTGGTGCGTGCAGAGATCGCCGCCATCCGTCTGGCCCAGGAATCTCCGGATGATCCTGATGCAATCGATCAGCGTCACCATGTCGATGATTTTCTCGATCTGGCCCTGCAGTATGCACGCCCTTGCACACCCCGCCTGTACATCACGGTGGGGCCGAGCGGCAGCGGCAAAACCACACTGACCAGCCCGTTGATCGAAGCATGCGGCGCAGTCCGTGTGCGCAGCGATGTGGAACGCCGACGCCTGCTGGGCATGGATCCCATCGACCCCAAAAACCGCACACCCACAGGGGCCTACACACCGGCCATGCACGAACAGGTTTACGACATCCTCGCCGACCGCGCCGTCGCACTGCTCAAGGCCGGTTTCTCCACCGTGGTCGATGCCGCCAATCTCAAGCGCACGCAGCGCGATCGATTCGTATCTTGCGCTGGCAGCACTGAATATTCCGTATCAGTTTCTGGTGTTTGAAGCCCCGGAACCCCAATTGCGCCAATGGATCACCGAGCGTGCCCGCGCCGGCAGGGATCAATCCGAAGCCGACCAGCAAGTCCTCAGCGATCAGATCCAATCCGCTGAGCCCCTCACGCCTGATGAATTGGCGCATGCCATCACCATTGATTCGACCGCGCAGATGCCGCCAGCCAACTGCTTCGTCTGACGCCACCGTGATCGAAATCCGGCGCGGAGTGTTGTTTTATTTTTCGGCGGTTTTTTCAGGCTTGGCCTTGATCACCACCGTCACAGGATTGGTGGGATACACACAGCGAATATTGCCCTTGTTGTCGGCCAGCGGCACTTGACCATCGCCGCTGACTGAAAAACTGTATGTACCGGGCTTCATCTTTTCAGTGGTGATTTCGATCTGACCATCGTTTCCACCTGCGGCGATTTCCCCGTTGGGCATTTTCATGCCATTGGGCAGATCGTAATCACCGGCATTGAGTTGAATTTTATTGGTCATGTCGGCCCGGCGATCCGCATGAATCTTGAGCATGACCGACTGGCCTTCCTCCACCTCCACATGCGCCGGTTCAGCCGTCAGGCGATACGGCACCGCATCGCGCACAGACACCACAATGCTGCGTGTCATGCGACTGATGGCCGGCGTGTTCACCGTATCCCATACCACCACACCGCCGCGTGCGCGACGCTCAACCGGTTTGCCATCCACTTCGGCCGTGCCGACGATTTCGATGGCCGACTCGGTCATGGGAGCATCGGCATTCGCCGTCAGAATCAAGGTTCCCCACTTCACTTCCGGGCCAAGCACGATCGGATCGGCCGAAACCCCTTCAGGCAGATTCTTAGCCGTGACGGTGATGGGGCCATTGAAATCATCGTTTCGAAATGCGAGAACATCCAGTCGTTCGCGACCGCCACGATAGAGCACGTGAGAGTCCACGTGAATGGCATGCTCAGGCGCCACCACGAGACGAAAGTCCGGCGCAAGCGTTTCGCGAATCACCAGACGATAGATAAAGTGCGGACCGCCCTGCACCGCGCGATACAAGTGCTCGATGCGAAGCGTGACTTCTTCATCGGCCGGGGCTTTGTAGTCCAGTCTTAAATCACGATTGCGCGTGTCGAAACGAATCTTGCCGATGTTGTCATTGTCATCGGCCTGATTCTTGCGCACGTTGCCCTTCGGATCCAGCAATTCCAAATCCGGGTCGGCCGGCGACGCTAGACGCTCGGCATACACTTCGATGTGATACGTGGCGTCTTTTTTTGTCGCGAACACGTAATGATCCAAATCGCCCACTTCGAACCAGCCACTGACGGCGCATGGCACCTCAAGCCGCGTGGCCTTCTCGACCGTATCGTTCGGCTCGACTTCAAGCTGCTCACGCAATTCAGAGAGCATGAGTAATCGTGCATTCGACGAACCCACCGGACTCTCCAGCCGCACCGACAGACCGTCCAGGCGCGTGGCCGATGGACGTATCACCTCACCCAATGCCAGAGGCGGGCCTTCCATTCCAGGCGCCTTCACTTTGTGCATGAGCTTCTGAAGCGGTCGCCCGCCGATTTTCAGATCGGTGGGTTCGCCGCCGGGGAGGTTGCGACCATAACAGGCCACTTCGGTTTCCACGCCGGGCGCCACCGCCAGCGGCATCACAAAATCAATGTAGGGCCGCGTACCGATACGCAAGCGATAGAAATATTCCTTGCCGCCGGCATAAGTGAAGTCTGCAAGTTTGAGCGTGTACTGGCCATCGGCGGGCACATCGATATCAATCATCGGATCGCGCTTTTCATCGCGGACGGATTCATCGTGGCTCGTCGCCAGCAATTTTCCGGCGGCGTCATGCAACCACAATGAGGCATCCAGGCGAGAATCGATACGCCACGCCCGGCATTCGATGATGAGCCGCTGGCCTTTCTTGGCTTCAAAGACAAACCAATCCACATCCTCACCGCCATCGGTGCGGCCGTTGATCACACGCTCGAGATCGATCTTCGTGGCTTTGTCCGGTTCGTTGTTGGGCTCGGCTTCGAGCATTTCAGCCACATCACCGATCACAAACGTGCGCGGGTTCGAAGCACCCTTTTCACTGATCAGGCGCACATCGTGATCACCCACCGGCACACCGGCTTCGATCATCACCTTGAAACGGGCCCGCTTGTCTTTGTCGTTTTCAGGTGCCAGCTTTTCGGCACGAATCCCCGGATGTGAAAAATACAGCGCCCGAGGTTCTTCGAGTTGATCGCCGCCGAATTCCACTTCAACTTCTGTCCCGCGCTGCGCCCCTGCGGGCTGAAGCCACAACAGACGTGGCACCGGCAACTGCTGCGCCTGTGCTGAAACAGAGATCAGCGCGATCACCACGATCACAGCCAGAATAAACTGCTTCACCACAGCGCCCTCGCTTCTCAATCAGACCAGTTCGCGGATGGGTTCGCCGTAGTTGAGAATTTCCACGGGACGTGCCGCTTCATTCTCAAAACTCTTGGTCCGGTCGATGCCGAGTTTGTGATACATCGTCGCCAGAATGTCCTGCGGCGAAATGGGGCGCTCCAGCGGCTGTTCGGCTTTCGCATCCGACTGACCGAGTACGGTCGGCTTCAGTCCACCACCGGCCATCACCACCGAAAACACATTCGACCAGTGATCACGACCCGCCGTGGTATTGATGCGCGGCGTACGGCCGAACTCGCCCCACACGATCACCATCGTGTTATCAAGTCGGCCGCGCTGGCGCAGATCTTCCACAAGGGCGGCAAACGCGCGATCGAATTGCGGCAACTTGTGCTTTTTCAGATCCTCAAAATTGTTGGTGTGCGTATCCCATCCCCCCATGTCCACCGTGACGAAGCGCGAGCCGGCCTCCACCAGACGGCGCGCCAGCAGACAACGTTGCCCCCAGGTATGGCGTCCGTACCGATCGCGCAACGCATCGGGTTCGGCATTGATATCAAATGCTTCTTTCACGGCCGGACTGGTCAGCATGTCGAAAGCCTGAACATAAAAGCTGTCCATGCCGTCGATCTGACCGCTGGCATCGGCCTGGCGCTGCAACGTATCAAACCGCTTGAGCATCGCCTTGCGATTCTCAAGACGCTTCATGTCCACACCGCCGGGCAATGTCAGATTGCGCACGCTGAAATTTTGCTGATTCGGATCACCATGGGTTTCGAAGGGGTTGTAACCCACACCCAGATAAGCGGCGGCGGAACTGCGCGGTGCGCGCGGGATGGTCACATACGCCGGCACCCCTTTGACCTTCGAACCCAGTTCGTGCGAGACGATGCTGCCGTAACTCGGCACTTCATTCGAGGGAATGTCATTGGTCGGCAGGTAACCGGTCAACAAAAAGTGACTGGCCGCCTCGTGGCCTGAATTGGGATGCGTGCATGATCGGATGATCGAGAGTTTGTCGCAGATCTTCGCGATCTCCGGCATGTGTTCGCTGACTTCGTACCCTTTGACCGAAGTCGGTATCGTGCCGAACTCACCCCGGTATTCAGCCGGGGCTTCGGGCTTGAGATCCCACATGTCCAGATGGCTCGGACCGCCGCCCTGCCAGATCAGGATCACACTCATGTCTTTGCGGGCATCGGTGCCGGCCATGGCTTCGCGGCGCAACAATTCAGGCAGCGCCATGCCGCCGAACGCCAGTGCCCCGGCACGCAGAAAAGATCGACGCGAAAGACCATCGCACGTCGCATAAGAACCTGATTCGAAGTTAAGCATCATGGAGGCAATCTCCCAAGGCTCCCCTTCCGGGTCGCCGATATCGTCAATGATTGAACATGAAGGCCCGCGTATTGAGCAGTGCCCAGAGCAAGTCTTCGAGATTCGCTTTGCGTGAACGCTCTTGATCCTGCGGTTTCTCACCCGATACCGCGCCGACCATGGCCAATGCGTCTTTTCGTTCGCCCGAATCCGGCAGACGACCCAGCGCGCGTAAGTACAGTTCTTCAACGATCTGTTCATCCGACTGCTTGGATTTGAGATTTTGAGCAATCACACCGTCGCCATCGGCTACTTTCCGATTCAGGTCATGGGCATTCATCATGTGAAGCACTTGCGGCAGACTCGGCTCGGTACTCGTTTCACACTCACAGGCTGATTCGCGCTGCGAACGACCGAACACATCCAGAAAATCACTGTTCACCGATTCATCGGGCAACTGCATCGCACGTGTGCCGCGCGGAAAACCGTTGTACTTGGTGATGGATCCCGTGGCATGATCCACGGCATCGGCCATGGCATTCGGCGACAAACGGCGCGGGTAATATCGCGCGTAATTTTGGTGATCGGCCATGTTGTATTCGGTGGGCTCGGCAGCCAAGGCATACACACGGCTGGCCATGATGGCTCGAATCATCTGTTTCACGTCATAGCCGTGATCCACAAATTCCTTCGCCAGATGATCCAGCAGCGCCGGATTTGATGGCGGATTGGTCACACGCATGTCATCGATCGATTCCACCAGACCCACGCCCATGAACTGTGCCCACATGCGATTGGCGATGGCTTTGCCGAAATACGGGTTATCTTTCTGGCGAATCCATTCCACCAGTTTCTGACGCGGATCTTCGCCGCGCTCATATTCGTATTTCGTTTCGGCCAGCAGGCCCTGCGGATTCATCACCTGACCGCTGCGCGGCTGACGGGCTTCGCCATCCTTGCGCACAAAGACCGCCTGCTCGCCCGAAACCTCTCCGTCTTTCTTACCCAATCGTGCAAAGAATCCGGCGTAGGACCAGTAATCATCTTGCGTAATGGCTTCATAAGGATGATTGTGGCAGTTGGCGCAATTCACACGCGTACCGAGAAACAACTGCGCCGAATCATTGACCAGATGCTCGATGTTGCGCACTTCGCGATACCAAACCACCGGCGGATTGTCCGACACATTGCCCTGAGCCGTCAGAATCGCCGACACAAACTGGTCGTATGGCATATTGGTGGCAAAGGCATTTCGAATCCACGCGTCGAAGGCATACGACCCGTGCTTGGCCTGATCGCCATTGCGTCGCTTGTTACGCAGCAGATCACCCCAGAACATGGCCCATCGATCCGCGTATTCCGGTCGCTCCAGCAGACGATCAATCAGTTTTGCGCGCTTGTTGACATCGGCATCTGCGACATACGCACGCACTTCATCCGACGTGGGCAACACGCCCAGCAGATCCAGTTGAGCGCGGCGCAGAAAAGTGGCGTCGTCTGCCATCGGACTCGGCGCAATCCCCAGATCCTTCCATTTATCGAGTACCAGTTCATCAATGCGGCCTTCAGAGGCAAAACCCTTGTAATGCTCATCGGGCAGACGATCACCGAACGGCACGGTCAGGCGGGCCACATCGACCTGCCCCATGTAACGCACCATCACGGTGCCTTCACCGGTGCGGCCCAGCGTATTGACCCTGCCTGATGCGTTGACGGCCAGAATATCCGGCTGCTGAGCTTTGTATTCGGTGAAGCGTGTCACATCCTGCGTCGAGCCATCGGTGTAATGCGCCACGATGCGCAATTGCTGTTCAACCCGCGATCCCACCAGACGTCGCTTGGGAGAGACTTCGATGCGCGTCACACGCGGGTCCTTGTCGCTGCCCCACGGCGTCCCTTGCGTGATCCAGCGACGCAGCATGAGATATTCAAATGAATTGCTTGAAAATCGCTCGCCCCCCCCGTGCGGCACCGCGCCGATGGCCTTGAGCAACAGCAGCGAATGATCCGGTGCCGTCGGAAAAATCCGGCGGCCGCGGGCATCATTCACCAGTGTGTCGTAATCCTTCTTGGCTTCTGCACCGAGCAACGAAAGCATGAATCCATTCTGACCACTGGCCTTGCCGTGGCATCCCCCGGCATTGCATCCGGTCTTTGAAAGAATGGGCACAATGTCATTGATGAAGTTCACCGGCTTTTCCACACCGGCTCCCGTGACCTGCACCACGATCTCGCGCTTAAGCGTCTGATTGGCATCGGCCGGATTGACCGTCTCGATCGTGATCCGGGCTTCGCCATCCGCCACCGGACGCACGCGACCCGCTTCAATCACAACCACATTCGGATTCGAACTCACCAGACGGGCGGTGTGCGTGACATCCACGCGCCGACGCTCGCCGCCATCGACCGTGACCAATAGCTGAACCCGCTGATCCGCATCGGTCAGTTTCAACTCGGCCGGTTCGACCAGAAGCTCCGCCGCTTCAAGCACCGCGGCTGACCCAAACACCGACAGCAAGCCGACGGCGATGATCGGTGCCATGGATTTGAAATGCGTCGAAGATGAACGAACCGCCACCCGCTGAACGGATTGTCGAGCATGGAACCCCGGAACAAGCGCCGCGAAAATCCGTTGCAGCAAGAGTGAAAACACTTCACACCCTTTCACCAATCGGTTGTTCATAGGCTGATGTCTCGTGCGAGCCGCATGAGCGGGGTGGCGGCATTCGCGTGAAGCACTCTAGAAGCGAGGCTTATTCATCTCCTGTGAGACTTTCCCGCAGCATCGACCTGATCTGGACACAAACCCAAAAGATCCATGACATGACAAACACCCTTCTCTAAAAGATGAAACACCACAGTCTTAAGGCGATCGCTCCCGGACCGGATAAAAAGACGCCCATGGCCGATCGCTCAATCCATCCACCGGATTCCGGCAGGAATAATTGCGGTATCTATTTTGCACAAAAAGGTTTGCGCGATCACGCCCGCCGCATCTGCAACCCCCGTATCATGGGCGGCCCGGAACCACGTCATCCCCCATAACGACGCCCCGAAACAGGAATCCTTTTGAACCCATGGCTCGATCCCAGAACCAACACTACGGCCGTCGATATGCCAATCATGATGCCGCGGATCCCGACGCGCATCGCGCTCCGATCATGGACCATCCCTTGGTCTGCACGACGCACACCTGGATTGATTCAGATGCCGGACTCGCCGATGCGCTCGCGCACATCCGCGAAACAGGCCGGTGCGTGTATGACACCGAGTTCATCGGCGAACTGAGCTATTACCCGCAACTGTGTCTGATTCAGCTCGGCACCGCCGAACAGGTTTACATCGTCGACACACTCGCGCGTGTGGATGTCACGCCCGTGTGGGAGATGCTGGCCGACCCGGGCATTCTTAAGATCGTGCACGCCGGCGGGCAGGATCTCGAACCGGTGATGCGCCACCTCGGGCGCGGCGCCGAAAATGTCTACGACACCCAGGTCGCCGCAGGCTTTGCCTTTCTGTCGTATCCCATTTCATTGGCCAACCTGATTCAAACGCTGCTCGGGATCAAACTCGGCAAGGCGCTGACCTTCACGCGATGGGATCAGCGCCCTCTCTCGCCCGCCCACATTCGATACGCTGCCGATGATGTGCGCTACGGCATGGCGCGCTCTATGACGCACTCGCGCAAGCGCCTCGCCGAAGGACGCGATCCATGGATCAGACAGCGCTGCGCCGAATCATTTGATCCGGCCCTGCATGGCTTCGAACCCATCCGACAAATGGGTCGTGTGCGCGGCGCCAAAGGCGTTAGAGGACGCGAACAGCGCGTGCTGCTCGAACTGGTCACCTGGCGTGATGCCGGCGCCCGCGAAGCCGATAAACCGCCGCGCAGCTTTCTTAAAGATGAACTGCTCGTCGAACTGGCCAAAAAATCACCGCGCGCGCGCCGACAAGCTCGACCGCATCACCCACTTGCCTGCCCCCGTCAGGCAACGCCATGCGGATGCGATCCTGGAGGCCATCGAGCGCGAGACGCCGAAGCCGAACCCTGCAACTCCCCGAACCGCCGGAAGAAACACCCGAACAAAAATTCGAAGTCGACACCGCATGGGCCGCTCTTCAGACACGCAGTCGTCTGCTGGGTGTGGATCCCACACTGGTCGGCTCGCGCTCCGACGTGGCTGATTTGGCCGCAGCGCTGCGCGACGAACGTCATGTCGATTCGCCTTTGTCCACAGGATGGCACGCGGCGAGCTGCTTGATGGCTGGCTGCCGCATTTTTGCGCGACGAAACACGGCGTCAGCCCCGATGATCAAGACTGATCAAAAAAGGATTTCATCATGAAACTCATCCTGATGGCCATCGCTCTGGTGGCCGGGTCACAGATTCCGATCCAGGGCGCGTCAATGCCAAACTCGGCAAGGCACTGAACCATCCCATGCAGGCCACGTTTGTTTCATTCTTCGGCGGCCTGTTGCTGACCGGTTTGATTCTGCTGGTGCTTCGACCCGCCCTGCCGACCGGCGCTCGCCCATTCGCTGAAAAAACCATGTGGTATGACTACATTGGCGGGCCCATCGGCGTCATCTTCGTGACTTCCGTCCTCATGCTCACACCGCCATCGGCATTGCCAATGTGCTGACCGCCGCGGCCATGAGCCAGATGATGGTCTCCGTCGCCATCGACCACTTCGGCGTGCTGGGTGTGGCTCAACAAGCCAGCCCCACGCGCTGCTCGGCGCCGCCTGCCTGATTGTCGGC
>CALOAZ010000077.1:0-6224 GCA_942491355.1 uncultured Phycisphaeraceae bacterium | reverse complement strand
ACAGAATACAACCCGCCGAGCGTCTAAGTGACTCACCTTCAAGCTAGACAGTTCCGCGCCCCACGCAAACGACCGCCACGCTGCTGAGGCAGGGGGCGGAGGGGGCGGTGCCCACGGGCCGTGCCGTGACCGCCGGATGGCTAGAAAACCAGGCGCACACCGAGCTTGATGCCTGAAAACGTAACCGAGTCCCGATCGCGCAAGACGACGGAGGTTCCGAAGAGGTTGCGCATGGTGTCCACGGGGACGCCGTTCCAGGTCTGCTGCTCCCAGCCCAGCAGCACGACCACGGAGTCGTTGCTGTTGCGCCACGCCGCGCTGGCTTCCAGGTCGAAGATGTTGCCCGATCGGCCGTCGTCCGAAAAGCGTGGCGCCGGTTTTTCCGATCCGCTGGTCGCCGACATCCTCGACTCGCCGGTCACCTTGCCGTCCAGGAACGACGCCCCGAGACCCGTGATGAGGGCGAAGGAATCCCAGCGGTAGGTCGCCAGCAGCGCCGCGCGGACCCCGAACATGCCGTTCTCGAGGGTCTTGTACGGCACGTAGACCGCGTTCATGCTGGAATAGGTTCCGTTCGCGGTTTCCTCGTATCTGGCGTAGCGGAAACCCGCGGACCATTGCAGGATGAAGTTGTCGCCGACGCCGTACTCCTTGGCCAGGGCCAGGTCCGCGGTGCGCGCCGTGATCTCCGTGTCGATATCCAGTCCGGTGCCGATGTCGCCCTCGCCGGCGCGGAGGGGGGGGCCGATGGAGAACCCGAAGGTCCCAGCTTCGGCCGTCTGCCGCTTGCTGGTGCTGAAGGACCAGAGCGTGCCGATGATCTTGGTCCCGTTGGCCCATTGGTAGCCCAGTCCCAGCCGGCCCGCGAGCGAGTCGTCCCAGACAGGGATGATCGGGGCGTTCACCCCGCTCAACTCGGTTGCGACCACGTTGTCCGCGTTACGTGGATTGGTCAGGATTCCCTCGATCTGCAGGATGAAGCCCTGACCACCCTTGACCGCGGATCCGCCGAGCTTGCTGTAGTCGTAGGTCTGCTGGGCCATCGCCGGAACGGCGCAGCAGAGGAGCAAGAGTCCCGCGCCGACTCGAGCCGAAAAGAGCGGGTTGTCCGGGCGGTCTCGTCCGTGCATGAAGACTCCTCCGGCGCAAAGAATAGTGTCCGCGAGCCGGTTTGTAAATCGGGCGGGTCAGTCGACGCGAGGATGGCCATGAACGCTTCCTGGGGGATCTCGACGGAGCCCACGGACTTCATCCGCTTCTTGCCTTCCTTCTGCCGTTCGAGCAGCTTGCGCTTCCGGGAGATGTCGCCGCCGTAGCACTTGGCGATGACGTTCTTTCGGAAGGCCTTCAGGGTGACGCGGGCGATGATCTTGTAGCCGATAGCGGCCTGCATGGGGATCGAACTCGTCATCTGGCGGGGGATGTGGTCCTTGAGCTTCGCGACGAGGTGCTGGCCGCGGTGCTCGGAGTTGTCGCGGTGCACGATGATGCTGAGGGCATCGACGGCATCGCCGTTGACGAGGATGTCCATCTTCACCAGGTTGTCCAGGAGGTCGAAGCGGTGAAGCTCGTAGTCCATGGTGGCGTAGCCGCTCGTGATGCTCTTCAGCTTGTCGTAGAAGTCCAGCACCACCTCGCCCAGTGGCAGCTCGTACTCCAGCAGCACGCGTGTCTTGGCGAGGTAGGACAACTTGGTCTGCACGCCGCGGCGCTCTTCGCAGAGTTTGAAGATGATAGTGGCCGGCGGGCATGTTCCGTCCCACCAGATCCTCGTTCATCCGAGGGTCTTCCCACTGGGCATTGATCGCGCTCATCAGAACCGCCACGCCATGGGCGGCGCTGCGGCGCTGCGCATCAATCAACATCGCGACGGTCAACGTGGCCATCAACAAAATCGCTGCCGCCACAGCCATACGCGTATCGCTGAACCAATCGGGTGAAATCCGCCAGCGGCGGGCAGGTACTTCAGGCTCCAGACTTGTCAGATCACGCAGATGTTCCACGGCATGGCGTCGACGCAATTCACCGCACAATTCCATGTACGATGCGAAATACTCGACAACTTCCGGATTCGAAGCCATCAAGGCATCCAGGCGTTCGACCTGCGCGTCGGTCGCCTCGCCATCCCGGAAAGCGCCCGCCAACATTTCCAATTCTTCCATCTGCTGCGTGGTGAGATTCATGACGCCCCCTCTATGGCCAGCGTGCGCCGTACGCACTCCAGCAGACGGGCGTGGATTCTGTTCAATGCCTTGTAAACGGCGTGAATGGATCGCCCCACCTGATCGGCCACATCGTTTGTGGTCAGACCCGGTTCATAGCGAAGGCGGATCAGTTCACGCTCGTGTTCCGACAGTTGATTCAGACAACCATCCAGCGCTTCGCGGCGCGGCCCCGGTCGGTCTTGTGCGCTGGCCAGACGGTCGGCAATGGCTTCGAGATTTCGATCGCTGAGTCGAGCCCGCCGCACACGGCGCTGCTTCTGATGATTCATGACCTGGAAACGGGCCGTCTTCAGCGCCCAAGCGACGAAATTCGTGCCTTCTTCAAAGGTATCGAACTTGCGCCACAGAACGGCGGTGGTTTCCTGCATCAGATCGTCTGCGTCGGCCCAGTCGCGCACCAGCGCCAGAATGAAACCGTAGATCCGGTGTTCATTCGACATCAGCAGCGCATGAAACGCTCGGCGCGCTCGCCGTCATGATCCTCTGATTTTTTTGTGCCCCAAGGCCGCATGTCTCTATCTCGAAACCGGATATGCCTATGACGCTCACACCACGCGACATAGGGAGATAGACATTCGGGCCGAAAATTAGACGTACAACCGAAAATTTATTTCTAAGAATTCGACAAGTGTTTTAATTACAATAAGTTATGGCTTTTTCGATTCGTCGCCCGGGCTCAGCAGATCGGCCAAATCCTGCTTCAATTCAGCCCGATAGGTCAACGGCGAGACCCCGGTATGAACCCTGCGAATCACCCCTCCCCGATCGATCAACACCGTCAATGGGATCGGCGGAGCCCCATACGTTTTCGACACCACACCCTCGGTATCAAAGAGCACCGGCAAAGACCAGGATCGATCAGCGACAAAGGCACTGACTGTTTCTGCTGATTCCTGAAGGTTGATCGCATGAAAGACCACGCCGTGATCAGCGACGGCCGCTGTTTCTTCCAGCACCATCGACAAGCCGATCATGCACGGCCCGCACCAAGTCGCCCAAAATCCAACACCACCACACGACCCCGCAAAGACGAAAGCTTGACCACTTGCCCCGATGCATCTTTCAATTCGAAATCCGGCGCCGGTTGATTCAACAATGGATGCGCCTCCGTCTCGAACAACGTGGAGACTTTCGTCATCGGGTTGGACGGCTTGAAGACGAATTCGGATTCATCCGGTTTTTCAAAACGCCAGTCACTGAAATGCAACTCCGTAATCTGCGTGCCTTCATCGGTTTCGCCCTCGAACCGAACGCGCGTGGGCAAACCGGCCTGTTTTGCGTCGAACCAGATGTCATAACTCGACTCATAGCCCACAAAGCGAATCTGCTCAGCACTTTCATTGCCCACTTTGTCATCGCGCACACCTTCGGCATGATCCAGACCGTAGGCAAAGGCCGCCTTCGGATCTTCAGCCAGCAACATGGATGCAAACCAGCCGGCTGATCCTCCCAGCACTGCAAATTCACGACTCGTCAGAATCGCATCCATACCAGGTGACGAATACATGCTGTAACGACCAGAACGGTGCTGCGCCAGGACCATCTGATCGCCATCACTCAATACCGAACCGTCGGTGTCATGTACAGCACGATCGCACACCAGCGCCAGCCGCCCTTTCGGCCGATCCACACTGAGGCGATGAATGGCCGTGGATTTCTTTTCCACCCCGAACGCCGTCTGTGTTTCGGCACGGGTGACGACCACGGACAAACCTTGTGCAGCCGTCATGCGAGCTGAAAGCGCATCGATATGACGCGCCGAAACAGCATCCCACGTTTGATTCATTGTTTCAGAAGCAGCGTCGGTATTTCCGGCTGGGCGCTGCTCGCACCCCAACCCGAACCCTCCGACAACCCACACCAATAGCACGCCAATCAGACCACGATTCACAGGGCTGACTCCGGTACAGGGGAAGCGGACATCATACCCTTAGCCTGAGAAGCCGCCTCATTCCGCACCGGATCGCTCTTCCACACGCTTGATGAAATCATCGTGATAGGGCTTGTACGCCGGCCAGGCTGATTCGATCTTGCGCACGATCGCTTCGCGATCACCGGGTGGATCCGAAGATCTAAAGCCGTGATCCACACCGATGATCCGACGAATGGCCTCAGCACAGTGACCACGTACACGCGGATGCTTGTCACGCAATCCTTTGACGAGTGCCGGCATCGCATCCCAGAGATAAAGCGATCCGGCGACATTGGCAGCAGCGGCACGCGCATTCGGGCCCGAATCCGAACTCAACAGCCGGACGACCAGATCCACATCCACCTGCTTACGATCGTGACGGGCCATGGCAGCCAGCGCCGCCTCGCGAACGAGTTCTCGCTCATCATCCAATGCCAGACCGATGGCTTCGAGCCCTTCAGGCCAATCGCGTCGCCCCATCGACAGCAACGATCGCCGCGCCACTTGATCTTCAGGATCGCGCACGTATTCGGCAATCGTGCGCAGCGCCTGCGTGGAACCGATGCGCGACAGTTCATCAACCGCAGCCAGCCGCTGCTCTGTGGTGCCGTTTTTCAGGCGTTCTGCAAGATCACCCTCGCCTCCCCAGAAAGCCCGAACCAGCAACAACAACAGGCCCAGACCCACGGCTGCAAAAAGCACATTTTGTCGCGTATTGGATTCCATTCCGATCTCCGTCGTCTATGAATCAGGCCGCCGGATCTGCCTTCTGAATCTATTGTCATGGCGAGCACGAACCACACATGCCGAGCCAGAAATTCATGCCCCCCGCTTCTCCAAGCGTCGCATAAAGTCCTTGTGGTAAACCTCGTACGATCGCCACTTTTTCTGAATTTCATCGACTTGAGATCGGCGGCCGGCCGCATCAATCTCCGGGTCATACCGAAATTGCACGCCACAAAGCCGGTTCACGGAACGAATCGATACGGTCCGCACCGAGCGATCGACATGGTTGAGATTCGCCACAAGCTGCGGCATGGCACGCCAGATATAGAGTTGGCCGGCCGCATGAGATGCTGCAGCCCGAACCTCATGCTTGGGATCATTCAGTCCCCGCATCACCAGCGCCGCATCCACCCGATGGCGATCCACGGCACTGAGCGCAATAAAAGCGGCTTCTCGATCATCGGCATCTTCCGAACGCGCGGCCGCCAGCAATCGATCCAATGCCTCGGGCTCTTTTCGATCTGCCAGAAGACGCATGGCTCGCCGACGCACATCGGCATGCTCGTCGGCGCTCGCGAGGAGCAGCATGTCCAAAGCAGCCGGCGACGTATCGGCTTTGAGCGTGTTCAACAAGCCGATGCGCTGACGGACATCCGCCTGCTTGAATTTCGATGCCATCGGATGCTCACCCGTGGCGAGCGTTGATGCCGGAGGCGTCAATGCCGGGCTCGCCTCTGCCGCACCAGAATCCGAAGACACCGCCGGTTGATCTTCGGGGGGCTTGAGCGAATTTGTTTTTGAAACCTGCGCCGGCGAAGACGATTCGGCCTCACGCAATCGAGTTTGTTTTTGCGACAAGAAGTATGCGCCGCAAGCGATACCGCCGATCATGCAAAGCAGAATGAACTGTCGCATGTCGGCTCTACCCGACACGGACCGAAAGCGCCTTATTCCTCAACGCTATGGCCGACCGTGTAATTCGGGCTCTCCTTGGTGATTTGAATATCGTGCGGATGCGACTCGGCAAGCGAAGCACCGGTGATTCGGCAAAACCGAGCCTTCTGCCGCAAATCATCAATCGCAGGAGCCCCGCAGTAGCCCATGCCGCTGCGCAACCCACCCACGAGTTGATACACGAAATCAGAAAGCGGACCGCGGTACGGCACACGACCTTCCACGCCTTCGGGCACAAATTTACGGCTTTCCACCGCATGTTTCTGGCCATAACGATCGGCCGAACCAGACATCATGGCCCCTTCGGAACCCATGCCGCGATACGACTTGAAGCGCCGGCCCATGTGAATCACCATTTCACCCGGCGATTCATCCAGACCCGCAAACAGCGAACCAAGCATCACGCA
>CALOAZ010000076.1:0-14110 GCA_942491355.1 uncultured Phycisphaeraceae bacterium | reverse complement strand
GAAGAAACCGGCCCGCGCTTCCCCAGAAGATGCGCACAATGTTGCCCTGATGCTGGCCGTGGAGCCAACCCTTGCTGTTGAGTGTGATTTCATGTCGGGCCAGCCGTCGTTGTTCAGGTCGCCGACGTCGAGGCTGGTGTTGCCGTTGACCGGGAGTTGGCGGACGAGGCGCGATGTGCTCCAGCCATCAGCCGCGCCCCCAGGCGATCGCGACCGAGGCGCGTTGCTTCTGGATGTTCTGCTGGTTGGGCATGAAGACGAGGTCGGTGAACCCGTCGCGATTCAAGTCATGTGGCACGACCCGGCTGCTGCCATCCACTCCGAATCGGGCGAGATTGATGGTCGTGCCTTTCGCCGTGGCGAAAGTCGCGGGCACGGCATTGTAGGTGTCGTGCGTGCTGTTGAAGAACAGATCGAGCCAACCGTCGCCGTCGATGTCGTAGTGGCGGATCGTCTCAAGCTCGCCGCGGCGGTTGACGTAGAGATTCTGGCCTGAATTACCGGGCGTGCACCCGCGGCAAGGTTGCGCCCAGATCGGTCCAAGCCGTGGGTGAGGCGCCCGGTGAAAGCGAAAGCAAGGCAGGGCTGGAGAGAAGTCCGAGAAATCAGGCGAGGCACGGAGGTTGGGCATGGTTGATTCTCCTGTTGGCAAATGGGTGATGATGCGACCCGCACGGTGCGCGTCGGCGGCCTCTGGCCGGGCGCTCTCCACTTAAGTTCACACGCTCTGACCGGGCAAGGAATGCTAAGACCCCTCGGCACTGGGCAATTCCTCTTACCTGATCGGGTGCCCCTCGAAGGGGCCTGCTCAGTCCAGGAGGCCGAGTTGCTTCATCTGCTCACCCAGTATTGCTAGTTCCGAGTCCGTGAGGCTGCGGTAGGGTTTCCGACGCCAACGCTTCGCGATGCCCTTCAATTCGAGCATCGCCTGGATGCCGGCGTTGAACCCGCCGGGAAGCGTCATGATGTATGCGAAGAAGGGAAAGTCGTAATCTCGAATGATCCGGCGCATCTCGACGAGGTCGTTCTTTTGCACGGCGCTCCAATAGGCGTGGGCGAGATCCGGTTTGATTGAGATGAAAGTGGACAGGTAGCCGTCGCAACCGAACGGATGTGTGAGCAGGTGGTTTTGTTTCTGTCCGCCGCTCAGCACCGCCCACTTCCCGTGGACGAGCAACGCCATCTTCTTGGCAAACTCGCCACACATGTCGTCCTTGATCGCCACGACGTTCGGGACCTTGTCGCGCACGATCTCCAGCGTTACCAAACCGAACTTCTGACCCCGCGAGATGAAGATCTTGGTGACCACCATCACTGGCATCACCTCCGCCACGGTTTGAAAGTGCTCGGCGAATGTCGAAGGCGTCGAAGACCCGCCCCAGTCGGGTGGCATGACCATGAGAAGGTCTGCAGCCGCATCGCTGTCCGCGCGGTGAACTCGGCGAACTCCAGCGGACTGCGTGCTGTTGTAGTATCGATCCGCCGCGATCACGAGGGCGCGTCCGGCGTTGTGCTCGATGGTGGCGCGCGTGACCTCGGCAATCTCCTTTTCCGTGAGTGCGACGTAGTGGCTGTCTCCCGCGGTGAGCATCAGCGTCTTGGCGCCGGCGGTGATGACGAATGAGCGTGCCGCCCGATCCGCCAGATACCATCAGGCGTGAGTTCTTCCACCAAGTTGCCGCCCAGACGCTCACCACTGGCACAGGCACCGAGCATGGCCATCACCATCACACACCCCATCAAACGCGTCATCTGTTTCATCTCATGTCCTCGCACGAAAAACCTCTGATCTGATTCCCCAATCACGTCCGGCCATTGTAGGAAACCCAGTGAATCTCCGACAACCGGCACGCAAACTTGCTCAGGAAAGACCCGCGGAACCGGTCGCAATCGGGGCACTGACGTATTCACGGGGATCAGTCACATGTCCGGTCAGGGCACTGGCCGCCACGGTCATGGGTGAAGCCAGATACACACCGGCCTCTTTATGACCCATGCGCCCCGGGAAATTGCGATTCGTGGTTGAAATGCAGTTCTGCGGTTCATTCAAGCGGCCGAAAGTATCTTTCGGTCCACCGAGACAAGCGGCGCAGGATGCCGGCCCGAGGGAGCATCCTGCATCTTCGAGTACCTGGTAAATGGTTTTTTCACCGGCGGCTTTCGGTTCGCCGCGCAGATTCAAACGCATCATATCTGCATGAACTTCCGTCGAACCAGGCACCACGTAGGTGGGGATCTTGACGGTATGACCCGCAAGAATCGATGCAGCGAAAATCATGTCGGTGATTTTGCCGCCCGTACACGAACCGATGTAGGCCGATCAAGTTTGTCATTGCAAGCGCCGTATCAATGTTGTCCGGGCTGTGCGGCTTGGCGACCATCGGCTCCAGCGTGCCCAGGTCCCAGGCATGCTCAAAGCAATACTTCGCGCCGGATCGTCGGCGTAGACCGTCCAGTCCGGCCGGGTCGAGCGGGCGCACATAGGCGAGCGTTTTTTCATCCACATCGCACATGCCGTTCTTGCCGCCGGCTTCGATGGCCATGTTGGTCAGCGTCATCCGATCTTCCAGGCTCAAGGACTGATGCCTTCGCCGGCGAAGTACATCGACTTGTAGGTCGCCCCGGCGACGCCGATCTCCCCGATGACCGCGAGGATCAGGTCCTTGGCAGTCAGGTAAGGCGGGATCTCGCCGTGGAACATGAACTTCATCGTCGGGGGCACTTTGAGCCAGGTCTTGCCGGTGCCCAGCGTGAAGGCCGCATCGGTGTTGCCCACGCCCGTGGCGAACTGCCCGAACGCGCCCGGCGGTGCAGGTGTGGCTGTCGGTCCCGAGCAGAATCTCGCCCGGACGGCAGATGCCCTTCTTCGGGCAACGCCTTGTGGCAGACGCCCTTGTAATTGGTCTTGGTCGGATCGCGATAGGGATTGGGCATCGTCGGCTCGGACGTCACGAAGTCCGGGTCGTAGTAATACTTGATGCCCTGTTCCTTCACGAAGTCGCGCAGAATCTGAATGTTGCGATGGCAGATCTGCTCAGCGGTGAAGATGTAGTGGTCGGGAATGATGACCACGCGGTCCGGATCCCAAACCTTGGCATCCGCACCAAACTTTTCCTTGAAGATACCAATGGTGCCTGGGCCGCAAACGTCGTGCGTCATCAATACATCGACATCCACCCAGATATTCTCACCCGGGGTGACGGCGGCGGTGCCCGCATGACGGGCAAGGATCTTTTCGGTCATGGTCATCGGCGTGGACATGGCTTGCGCTCCCAGCTCCCGGGCATCACGACGACAGCCCGCGTTCAAACGCGGCATCCTAGTCGATTTCACGGAAACAGGGCAATTTGGAAGCCGTGAGGGGTGATTACAGGCCCAAGGCGGTATTCATCCGCTGGAAAACTTCGGCCATGCGCTGGCGATCGCCGCCGCGAACTTCGGCCGTGGCCCAACCGGAATAACCGATTTCACCCAACGCCTTGCGGACATCGGCCCAGTCGATATCCCCATCGCCGATCTTGGAAAAGCCGTTGGCCTTGCCCCAATCTTTGACATCGAGTTTCACGATGCGGCGGCCCAGCGTGCGAATCCACTCGGCCGGCTTGCCGTATTTTTGATGATTGCCGATGTCGAAATACGAACCGACCCACGGACTGTTAAACGTGTCAATGTATTCCGCCAGCTTGTCGGCACTCTGATTGTCCGGCCCCTCATGCGTGTAGCAGAAACCATTCCACACATTTTCAATCAGAATATGAATACCCAGACGCGATGCCAGCGGCAGCGCCTTGCGAATCTGTTCGATCGAACGATCCCAGACCTGCTGCTGATTTTCATTTTCCGGATGCGTCACTTTGCCGGGCACCAGTAGGGCAGCTGAACCACCGACCTGATGCGCTTCTTGAATTGCCGTGAGCAAACCCTGCAATCCAATTTCGCGCACTGCGGGATCGGGATCCGACAATCGCTTGTTCCAATGGATGGAATCCACCACGCCGTGGATCGGCAGACCGACTTTTTTCGATGCGGCCAGTGCCTCGGCTTTGTCATATCCGCCGGGGCTGTTGAGCTCGATGCCGTCGTAACCGATCTCCTTGAGCAGCGCGAATTTCTCTTCGAGCGAGATCTTCTCGTTGAACATGCCGATCTTGATCGATTTATAGATCCGGCCGCGCAACGGGGTCGTCGGTTCCGCTGCCCATGCGGTATGCGCCAAGGCCGCGGCACACGGCATCACAGCCATGGTGTGAAGTATCTGTCGACGGCTCAAATGCATGGTCATCACATACCACTATATCTCTGAAAAATTAACCCGCAGCCTGCACAGGTGACAACTCGGAGGGCTGCCATCCATCCCAGAACAGACTCGCTATCGCCAGCCATCCGGCGGTTTCCGCAGAATGCGCCAAAGGTTGGTCCCAGTAATCCACGCGCACGCGATCCACCAGCGCAGCCAGCAATAGACGTCGAACGCCGCGCACCAGGTGATCGCAGAAAATCGGATACCGCGTTAACTCGCTCACCAGCACCAGGCGATGCGGTCGCACGAAATTGCATGCGTTGGCAATCCCCGTTGCCACATGTGTCAAGAGCGCCTCGACCGCAGGATCATCGCCATCAAATCGCCGCACTTTCGCGCAGCGTGGTTCCCGGCACAGCGCCATGACGCAATAGAAAATCACTGCTGCAAATGCGTTCTAAACAACCGGTGTGTCCGCAATAACAACGGGCTGTTTCAATCGGAAGGCGCATGTGGCCCAACTCGTTGCCACCAGTAACACATCCACGATTGGGGCGGCCACCCACAATCAGCGCCGCACCCAATTCGCCATCGGCGATGTACACCACCAACACGTCTTCGCCGGCATCTGCACGATGGGTCAACAGCCAGCGTGCTGCCATGGCATGCATGTCATTTTCGATGATGACCGGCCGCGGCGCGACCAGTTCACGCACCGCCGCCAGACTCACCGAGCCGTCGGTCGGAGCGGCTGAACTTTGAAGGATGCAAAGACTTGCGGGATCCACGAATCCTGTGACACTTAAACCCACGCCCAAAGTTTGATCATTCACGGTCTGCTTGAGCAGCCCCGCAATCGGCGTGAGCATGCGAGCAGGGGTATCAACCTCTTTCTGGATTGTTTTGCCCAGCCGATGCCCGCAGAGATTCACACGCACGGCAGAAATCTGACCGGGATCGATCGACAAGCCCACGGCATTGCAGCGGGTGGGATCAATCTCCAGTGGCACACGGGGCCGCCCGCCGCGCGAGGGCTCCGGCTCGCATTCACAGATCACCCCACGGGCAATCAGTTCCGCACTCAGTGTTCCGATGCTGTTGGCACTCAGACCCATCCGCTGACAAAGATCCGACCGGCTCAGACGGCCTTCCCGCCAGAGATACTGAGCCAGTTCACGCTGTCGGCTGGAAATGGTCATGTGCCAAGTTTTTATGACATTTGTAAGTAAGTATCAAGCGATTTAATCAAGAAATCGTTGACCAAAGCCTTCCGGATGCCTAATTAATATATCTCGCATGAATAACTAAACCCGAGGTGACCCATGCCTTATCTGCCATCACGTCGAGATCTGATCCGCGCGGCATCCACCGCTGCACTGGCCACTGCCGCCGGAACCCTGAGCCATACTGCCCATGCCGCAGGGACGGAGACACTCCGACTTGGGCTGGTCGGCTGCGGTGGGCGAGGCACAGGTGCGGCTGCCAATAGTCTGGATGCCGATCCGAACGTCAAACTGGTGGCGGTGGGGGACGCCTTTGCCGACAAGACCGGTGAGAGCGTCGGCAATCTGCAAAAACGTCCTGATGCAAAAGAGCGCGTTGATGTTCCTGCCGACCGGCAGTTCTCCGGATTCGATGCCTACAAGCATGTGATCGACGCCTGCGATGTGGTCATCCTGGCGACGCCGCCACATTTTCGCTCCGAGCACATCGCTTATGCCGTTGAAAAGGGCAAACACATCTTCGCTGAAAAGCCCGTGGCCACCGATGCGCCGCATGTCCGCGCCACACTTGAAGCCTGCAAAGCGGCCCAACAGAAGGGCTTGACGATTGTGTCGGGCCTCTGCTGGCGTTACCACGAAGCCAAACAACAAACGCTTCAGCGCGTGCTTGATGGCGACATCGGCGACATCATCTCCATCGAAACCACTTACAACGCCAGCACACTCTGGCACCGCGGCCGCGGCGAACAGTGGTCGGACATGGAATGGCAACTGCGCAACTGGCTTTACTTCACTTGGGCCGGCGGCGATCACATCACCGAACAAGCCATTCACAGCATCGACAAAATGGGCTGGGTCATGGGCGAAGAGCCTCCGACAAAATGCTGGGGTGTCGGCGGGCGACAGGTGCGCACTGATCCAAAATTCGGCAATGCCTACGACCATTTCTCGATCGTGTATGAATATGCCAATGGTGTGCGCGGCTATCACCAGAGCCGGCAGATTCAGGGCGCATCCACGCGCGTGGCTGACTTCGTGATGGGCACCAAAGGCACTGCCGATGTGTTCGGCCACAAGATCGACGGCGAAAAACCGTGGCGTTACAAGGGCCGTCCGAAAAATATGTATGTTGCCGAACACGAAGCGATGTATCAGGCGATTCGCTCAGGCAAACCCATCAACAACGGACTTTACATGTGCCACAGCACCATGCTGTCGATCATGGGGCGCACCGCGGCTTACACCGGCCAGGACATCACCTGGGATCAGGCATGGAAGAGCAACGAAACACTCGGGCCCGCGCAATATGCCTGGGGCCCGCTTGAAGTCGAACCCGTGGCCATGCCCGGGCGCACCAAGCAGGCATAAGGCAAACGGGCTTTTCACCCCGTCCAACTTTCACCGTCATTTGGAGACTCGGGAGGTCGGCTTTTCACCGCGCGGCAAAAAGATGGTGAAATCCGTTCCGCGTCCCGGCTCGCTGTGCACACTGACGTGGCCGCCATGCTCATTGATCACGCGGCGCGTGGTGGCCAGACCAAGACCTGTGCCACCTTTTTTTGTCGTGAAATACGGATGAAAGATCTTCTGCAAATTGGCCGCCTCAATCCCGGGCCCGGTATCGATCACGTGTACCGCCACGCCATCGGTCGTTTTCTGTGTGCGAATGATCAGATCTTCTGACCCGCCGTGCGAGGATCCGCCGTATCGCGATTCGACCATGGCTTGCGTGGCATTGATCAACAGATTCAAAACAGCCTGCTTGAATAACGTCGAATCAAGTTGCACCTGACCAGCATCAGCATCGAGCTGGGTGCGCAGGCGAATCCCACTGGAAGTGGCCTGCGGCAGATAAAAATCCACCATCTGCTCGACCACTTCGTTGATGCGCGTGGGCTTCGGATCCAGACGCACGCGACCGGCGAAAGATAGAAAATCCTCAAGAATGCCGCGCAAGCGTTCGGATTCCTGCGTCACCGCATCGATCCTTCGAATAATTGCGTTGGCTTCCTGCTCTGAAATCTCGAGCGACTCCACCGACTCGCGCAGCAATTGAAGATTCAAACCCACGGTCGATAGGGGGTTCTTGATTTCATGGGCCAACCCGCCGGTCAATGTGCCCAACTCGGCCAGACGCTCAGCCACGCGTGTGCGTTGTTCAAGATGACGCACACGGCGCTCAGTGCGGCGTGACACCCACCACAGCGCTGGCATCATGCCGCAGACGCCGATGACCATGCCCAGAAAAACATAGAACATGATGTTTCACCCAAACGATCAAACGCGTCCATTGTTATGGCCGCACATCACAGACCCGTCTGCCATGGGGTGATTCTGATCGGATCCGCGCGACAGGAAAATGCATCGCACGGGTATGACTTATCAGGAGCCTTCATATCCACCGCCGCCACCTGCGGAAGGCTTGGGCGAAGCAGCATCTGTTTCGACATCGCCGGCATCAGGCGATGATTCACCGGCCACAGCACGCACATTACGAGCCTGCCAGCCCTTATCACTTTGAATGAGTTCGTATTCGACCCATTCATCATCACGCAAGGTTTTGAAGCCTTCCGATTGGATCTGCGAATAATGAATAAAAACGTCCTGGTTTTCGGGCCCGACAACGAACCCGTACCCTTTTTTAGGGTCGAACCACTTGACTTGTCCCTTGGTCATCCAGGATCTCCTCGACGCCCGACGATGCGATCAATGCATCCGTCGAAAGGGGGGCATATGAATTACCCCAATCAACGTGGGCTCTATCAGCGTTCCGTACGCGCCGTTACCCGGCGACACGCGCGTTCGCGCCTTCGTCGAACGTCGGGTCACCCGATCGATCACACGATCGACCGTATCCCAACCCGTCATCCGATCCTTGCCTGCTTGACTGTCAAACCCCGGGGCCGAGCCGAACTGCACTCGTCCCTAATCGGTTCAGCCATGGAGGCCTCTCGGGCGGATGATTTCACCCATTGGAAGTGTATCACCCGATCAGGACGAATTTTACTTTAATTTAACGACAGCCCCCCGGTCGTGCAACCGGGGGGCTGTATCGCTAAACATGCTGACATCACGACCTTATCTCAAGCGAGGGCCGTGACGGACGGGTCTCAGTTCTGAACACCGGCCTCTTCGCCGGCTTTCTCTTCGAGCAGAACAGCCTTGCGACTCAGGCGCAGCCGGCCATTGTCGTCGATGCTGAGCACTTTGACGCGCACCGATTGGCCCACCTTCAGAACCTTGTCGACAGAATCCACGAACCCATCATCGAGCTCAGAAATATGCAGCAAACCATCTTTGCCCGGAATCACTTCCACAAACGCGCCGAAATCCTTGATACTCGATACGCGGCCGTTGTAGATCCGTCCTTCTTTGACTTCCTCGCAGATGCGCTCGACTTCGGCCAGAGCCTTCTCGGCCTTGCCGCCGCCCACACCTGAAATGTAGACCGTGCCGTCTTCTTCGATATCGATGTTCGCGCCAGTCGCTTCCTGAATGGCCCGAATGGTTTTTCCACCGGGGCCGATCAATGCACCGATCTTCTCGGGATTGATCTTTGTGCGCAACATGCGCGGTGCATGCACGCTCAGTTCCGAGCGGGGCGCCGGCAATGCCGACTCAATGGCTTCGATGATCTTGATGCGGGCTTCTTTCGCCTGAACAAACACACGCTCGACGATATCCAGCGTCAGTCCGCGCGTCTTGAGATCCAACTGGATCCCAGTCACACCTTCGCGTGTTCCGGCCACCTTGAAGTCCATGTCACCGAAGTGATCTTCTTCACCAAGAATGTCGGTGATCAATTCAACGCGATCGCCATCCTGCACCATACCGATGCTGATGCCTGCGCAAGTTCCGGTGATCGGCACGCCGGCATCCATCAGCGCCAGGCAGCCGCCACAGATGGAGGCCATCGAGGACGAGCCGTTCGATTCGAGAATTTCACTCACCAGACGAATGGTGTAAGGGAAGTTTTCCGGATCAGGCATCACACCAACCAGGCTGCGTTCAGCCAGAGCACCATGACCAATTTCTCGGCGGCTCGGACCGGTGATACGTCGCGCTTCACCCACACAGAAGGGGGGGAAGTTGTAATGCAGATAAAACTTCTGGCTGTATTCATCGCCCAAGCCATCGACGACCTGTTCGTCGCGTGACGTGCCGAGCGTGCAGCTCACCATCGCCTGAGTTTCACCACGGGTGAACACGGCTGAACCGTGCGCACGAGCCAGCACACTGGTTTCGCTGCTCAATGGACGCAGTTCGTCGTAACCGCGGCCATCGGTGCGTTTACCTTCGAGAATGATGCCGCGCACGACATCTTCTTCAACCTGTTCAAAGGTGGCTTTGACCTGCTTGCGCTTGTTCTGCGCCGCCAGATACTGCGTATAGCTCAGGTTGTCGGCATCGGTCGGCTCGGGTGCCATTTCGTCGAGTACGCCATTGAAGGCCGCTTTGACCGCTTCGTACCGGGCCTGCTTGCCCTGAGTTTTCTTGGCAGCAGTCAGCGGACCGGTGAGCTTGGCCTTGGCCTCATCAAACAGTTCCTGCGGTGGCAGACAGCTGTTGTAGTGCTTTTCCTGGCCGGCTTTCTGTATCAATTCGTCGATCGCATCGAGCACTTGAAAAATCTGCTCGTGACCGAATTTGATCGAGGCGAGCACTGTGGCTTCTGGCACCTGCTGAGCGCCGACTTCGATCATATTGATGCCTTCACGATGACCTGAAAGCACCAGTTCAAGATCGGCATATTCCAATTGAGCGGCCGTGGGGTTCACTGCGAACTGACCATCGATGTGCGCCACGCGCACGGTGGCCACAGGCCCTTCGTGTGGCAGCGAGCTGATCGCCAGAGCCGCCGCCGAAGCGACGCCTGCCACCACATCCGGATCGTTCTGGCCGTCGGCCGATTCGACCCAGCACTGAATCACGACTTCATCGCGCAGCCCTTTGGGGAACAGGGGACGCAACGGACGATCGATCAGACGCATCGTCAAAATTTCTTTTTGATTCGGCGCGCCTTCACGCTTGCGAAAACCGCCGGGGTATTTGCCCGCAGCGCTCGGGCGCTCGCGGTAATCGACCTGCAGCGGGAAGAAATCGATGCCTTCACGGGCATTGCCGCGCACCACGGCGGCCAGCACGCTGGTTTCGCCGTAAGTCACAAAGACCGCAGCATCAGCCTGCTTGGCCCACTTACCGGTTTCGATGCGCAGGGTGCGCCCACCGATTTCACGTTCAACAACAACATACGACATGGAGCTTTCCTCTGTCGGCTACCGGACCAGGGTTGTACAGAGGAACGGAAGAAAGGAGGCTTGCGGGCTCGCAGGTGGCAGCCGGCATCGGGCAGCGAAAAACGGTGCCCGGTGCCTACTGCCGCCAGCCCCTCACGCGGAACTTCCGTCCCATCGGGGCGGCGGGGCCATTTGAGCGACCCCGCCCGAATGGGTTTACTTACGCAGACCCAGACTTTTGATCAGATTCTGATAGCGATTGCGATCCACGCGCTGCAGGTAACGCAGCTGGCGGTTGCGCTGGTTCACCAGCATGATCAGACCGCGGCGCGAATGGAAATCGTGCTTGTGGGTCTTCATATGCTCGGTGAGGTTATTGATGCGCTCGGTCAGCAGCGCAACCTGGACTTCCGGCGAGCCGGTATCCGAGTCGTGGGTTTTGTACTGAGCGGTCAGCTCAGTCTTGCGTTCAGCGGTAATGGTCATCGACGGGTCACTCCGTGAGGGGCGGCCTCACAAGTCGGGCAGCCACAACAAAGTCGGGCAGTATATCAACAGGCTATGGGGTGGGCAATGGGGCTGGAAATCGACACGTGAAAAAATTCACGATATCATGCCCGCCTTCAAAACCAATGCTTAAACCCTCTCCCAGGGGCAAAGGAAACGCCATGACTGCCACCGCGACCGCTGCTGACACCCTGAACATTCTGATTGCCGACAAACTGGCCCCGGCCGGCATTCAGTTCCTCGAAGCAACCGCTGGCGTGACGGTCGATGTCAAACCCGGCCTGAGCGAAGACGAGCTGGCCGCCATCGTCGGTGAATACGACGGCATGGCCGTTCGATCCGGAGCCCAGGTCACCGCCAAGGTGCTGGCGAAACCCGGTCGACTCAAAGCCATCGCCCGAGCTGGCGTCGGCGTGGACAATATTGATCTCGATGCGGCCACCAAGGCCGGCATTCTGGTGATGAACAGTGCAGAAGCCTCGACCATCACCACCGCCGAGCATGCCTTCACACTGATGATGGCGCTGGCGCGCAACATCGGACCCGCTTACAAGACGATGAGCAACGGCGGCTGGGATCGAAACAAGTTCGTCGGCCGCGAACTGCACGGCAAAACTGCCGGCGTCGTGGGCTTTGGCCGTATCGGTCGCACCTTCGCTGAACGCGCCCTGGCCTTCGGCATGGATGTGCTGGCTTTCGATCCGGTCTTCAATGCCGAAACAGCACTCCGATGGCCACGTCCACATGGTCAAAACATTTGAAGAGTTGCTGGCCCAGTGCGACTTTGTCAGCTTCCATGTGCCGCTCAATGACCACACACGTAATATGGTCAATGCCAAGAGTCTTTCCAAAGCCAAGAAGGGCTTGATGATCATCAATGCGGCTCGCGGTGGTGTCATTGATCCGGCAGGATTGATCGAGGCTCTCGATGCCGGTCATGTGGGTGGCGCTGCCATCGACGTCTATGAAACCGAACCGCCGGCGGCAGACGATCCACTGCGCACCCATCCCAAAATTCTGTGCACGCCGCATCTGGGTGCCAGCACATCTGAAGCGCAAGAAGCCGTTTCCAATCATGCCTGCGAGCAATTGCTCGAATACCTGAAGGGTGAAGGCATCCGCGGCGCGGTGAACGCTTCGGGCGTGCGTCTGGATCTGGCTCCCGAGCAGAGCCGTTTTGTGGATCTAGCGAAGCGCATGGCTCGCCTGATTGCACCGATGTGCGAAGGCGGCGTGGCTGAAATCACTGTCACCTGCCAAGGCGAATCACTGACGGGCGCCGCAAGCACCATTGAGCGCATGGCACTGGTCGATCTGCTCTCGGCGCAACTCGACGAACCGGTCAACGTGGTCAATGCCCGATTGTTCGCAGACCAGCGCGGCATCAAGGTTCGCAGCGTGGTCGAAGATGAAGCCCGCGCCTTTCCACGATTGATTGTCGAAGTCGAAGGCGGCGGCACCAAACGTCGCATCGAAGGATCGGTCTACGCCGATGGCCTGCCCCGTATTCTTGAGATCAACGGTTACCGCATGGACATGGTGCCTGCCGGCGCGATGGCCGTGCTGCTCAACAATGACAAGCCGGGCATGATCGGTCGCGTGGGCGGAGCCTTCGGCGATGCCGGTTCCAATATCGCCGATATGGCGCTCTCGCGCCGTGGCGACACCGCCATGATGGTCCTTAAGCTGGATCAGGCACCGAGCGATTCCCTGCTGGAAAAACTGCGCAGTGCCGATGGCATCCTGAAAGTCTGTGCCATCCAACTGCCGGAACTCGAACGCTGATTGCCTGAGCGGTCTGCACCCACGATACTCCGGCCATGGCCGGACTCTTTGAAGACGACACCCCGCTGATCGCACGGGCTTATGCCCGCGTGGCGCTGGAGCGCGGTCTCGAAGCACCGGACGGCCTGACTTATGCGGTCCCCGATGAACTGGCCGACCTGGCGCCGGGTGACCGTGTCATGGTGCCGCTGGGCCGAGGTGACCGACCCACCAGCGGCATCGTTCTGGGCATTGATCCGAAGCCGGGCTTTGATCCCAAACGCATCAAGGCGATTCTCGGCCGCGACCGATCCTCGGTGCAATTGAGCACTGATCTGGTCGAACTCGCTCAATGGCTGTCTAGGTATTACGTCTGCCCGCTGGGCATGACACTGGCCGCCATGCTGCCTGCGGCGGTGAAACGTGGCACCGGCCTTGTGAAGCGAGCGGCCGTCAGGCTGGGCCCTGACATCAGCCCAGATACCATCGAACAAATCATCGAAGACCGCGGCCTGCGCGGCCTGCGCGCCGAAGCATTGCGCGAAGTTGCCCGGCAAATCGATTCGGACGAAGCCTCGGTCGAAGTCCGCATGCTCACGCGCAGTATCGGTGCCCGCACCGACACACCCATCCGCGGATTGATCGAACAGGGCCTGCTCGAAAAAACCCACCGCGAAACACTGGATACCTCCTGGGCGGTGGCGCCCACCGACGCGTCACCGGTGCTTCAGCTCACGGAAGACCAGCAGCATGCGATCGAAGCGATCACCTCAACGCCTGCGGGATTTGGCGTCCACCTGCTGCGCGGCGTGACCGGATCAGGCAAGACCGAGGTTTACATCCGCCTGATCGAACAAGCGATTGCCCAGGGACGCGGGGCAATCGTGCTGGTCCCGGAGATCGCACTCACACCGCAAACCGCCGGACGCTTTGTCGCGCGATTCGAACATGTGGCGATATTACACAGCGGCCTGAGTGCGATCTCCGGGACCAGCGCGTCTGCGAATCCCCTGAACGTCGTGCTGGTCCCAGGATCGCACTCAGGCCGCTGTGTAATATCGCCACATGTTCGAATCGCGCGACAAAGCGTCGGCGGTTTGCGGTGTGAGTGCGATCTCGGACCAGCACGATTGCCCGCG
>CALOAZ010000075.1:0-8349 GCA_942491355.1 uncultured Phycisphaeraceae bacterium | reverse complement strand
ATGGTGGCGCGCCCTCGGAGGATTTCAACGGCAGATACCCGGTCCTCGGGCGTTTGAGCCAGCCAATAGGCCAGATCCTGCCGGGCCGCGGATTCGGTGAGCCGGGTTTTGTGGATGACTTTCTGGATCATGATTTCGTTGGGAATTATAGGTGATTGCGATGCATTTAGCCGAATGTTGTCGTGGTTGAAATACCGGTTGTATTTCGGGCGAGGGTCTGTCCCCGCATGGGGACTGATCCTGTCTGGGTTTCCTATCCGGTTTCCAATCTGCGGGCGAGCTTTGCTGTTTGAGAGAGGAAACGTGACAGTCCCCATGCGGGGACAGTCCCGATCCGATCTATCCCGCCGGGCGGAGTGAATCGCGGGCTTCTTTTGTTCTGACCGGCCGGGCATTATTCTGAGGGGCGCGGTGAAGTTTTTAGAAAGGCGAAGCGAAGATGATTTCCAAAGTATTCAAGGCCTATGACGTTCGAGCTCTGTATCCCGAACCGTTGTCTGAGCCGGTGGCGCGCAAGATCGGCTTTGCGGCGGGGCAGTATCTCGCTTCGCTGCGATCGGCTGATCAGGTTTCGAATCCGAAGATGAATCAGGTGGTCGTGGGGCGCGATATGCGGCCGCACAGTCCGTCGCTGGCCGCGGCGTTGATCGAAGGGCTGCGTGCATCAGGGATCGATGTGCTCGACCTGGGCATGGTCGATACTTCCTTCATCTATTACGCCATCAATCATCTGGGTTGTCTGGGCGGCATTCAGACCACCGCCAGCCACAACCCTGTGGACTACAACGGCTTCAAGTTCAGCGGGCCGCACGCCACACCGATCGGGGCCGAGACCGGTTTGAATGCAATTCGCGATATCGCTGCGGCGCTTGGCGACGAACCGATGGCACCCAAAGGCAAACTCGAACCCTGCGATCTTTGGGACGGCTACAAAACCCACGTGATGCAGTTTCTGAAACTCGATCGACCGCTGAAGGTGGCGGTCGATGCCTCCAACGGCATGGCCGGTGTGTTCATGCCGCGTCTGTTCGACGGCGTGCCGAAACTCGAGATCATTGCGATGAACTATCAGATCGGTAAAGGTTTCGCGCACGATCCGAATCCGCTGGTGCCCGAAAACATGGTGCCTGCTCAGACCGCTGTGCGCGAACAGCATTGCGATCTGGGCGTGTGCTTCGACGGCGATGCCGATCGCTGCATGCTGACCGACGAGCAGGGCACGATCATCGGTTGTGATCTGTTGGGTGCTTTGTTCGGCCAGTATTTTCTCAAGCAGTCGCCCGGTGCCGTGGTGGCTTATGACCTGCGCTCGAGTCGCGGTCTGCCTGAATCGGTGGCGAAGTCCGGCGGCAAGCCCATGCGCGGGCGCGTCGGTCACGTGAACATGAAAAAGCTGATGCGCGAGAACGACGGCGTGTTCGGCGCCGAGCTTTCGGGCCACATGTATTACAAAGACAACTTCTATACCGATTCAGGTGTGATGACCTTTGCGCTGGCGATGACGATTCTCAGTGCGTCCAAGCAACCCTAGAGCGCCATGATCGCGCCGCTGAATCCCTATGCCCAGTCGGGCGAAATCAACTTCAAGGTCGAAGACAAGCAGGCGGCGATGGACGGCATCCGCGAAAAGTATGCCGGCCGCGCCAAGTTCGACGATCTCGACGGCGTGACCGCCGACTGCTGGGATGCCGAAGGCTGGTGGGTGAATGTGCGCGCCAGCAATACCGAGCCCATGCTGCGCCTGAATCTCGAAGGCCGCGATACCGCCACGCGCGACAAAATGCTGGCCGAGATCACGCCGATGCTGGGCACGCCGCTGGTCGGCCACTAGAGGCTGTTTCCAAAACCTCTTCTGGCTTCGATCGGCGCCCTTGTGCTTCTGGGGGTGTCGGTTTCCATCGCCGTATCATCAACAATACGGCTGCTTCAACCTCCTACCCAGAAGCCCAAGGCCGCTGATCTCGGGCCGACGAATAGGTTTTGAAACAGCCTCTTGTTGATATCCTGGGGACCGTCCTCACGCCTTTATTCAATCGAATACTTCAACGTGACCACCGCCTTCATGTCTTTGTCGATGGTGGTGGTGTCGTATTGGCCGTAGCTGGAGGTCTCGGTTGAATCCGGTGGCGTGATCTGAAACACACCTTGCTGGGCTTCGAGTAGCTTGGCCACGCGGCCGCCGCTTTTCTCAGCCATGATGCGGGCGCGTTCGAATCCGTTTTCAGTCGCGCGAGCGATCAGATCCAGTTTGTATTGATCGAGATTCGCAAGCGTGTAGTCCGGGCCGTTGACATCCAGTTCGATGCCTTCGGCGAGCAGGGCAGACAGGCCGGTGGCGAGTCGGTCGAGCGCTTCGACATCGGAGGATTTCACCGTGAGCGTCTGCGTGAGCGCGAAGAACTCGAGCGTGTTGGTGTCTTTGCCGTCCTTGTTCTTCTGATAGACACGCCGCACGTTGATGTTGCCTGCGCGGGGCGTGAGCTTGATCGATTGCGAGAGAATCTGTTCGGTCACCTTCTGGATGTGTGCCTTGAGTTGTTCGTGCGCCGCAGGCAGTTCCGGAGCCTGAACGCGCAGGCCCACGCGCACTTCACCGATATCGGATCGCACGCGCTGCTGCGCATAGCCTTTGACTGTGATCAGCTTGTCTTTTTCGAGTTTGAGATAAAACTTCGAAATGGTGTACGACGAAAGCACCATGCCCGTGGCGAGAATCAGTCCGAGGATCAACGACTTGTTGGATTGGAACATCGAACGGCCCTCCAATGGTCTACGAGGGTGTGATGAACTTTCGCTCTTGCGACAGCGGCTTTTTCAGTCTTCTCTCTTGGTCGCGGGTACTCAGCGGCCGAAGAAGGCCGCTTGCGCCCCTCGACACGGCGACAGAATCCAGAAAAATCGCGCTGCGCTGCGGCCAAAGTTCATCACACCCTCTGATGGCGGTGAGATCCAAGCCATCCATGGCTCGAACCATCGGGGGAATGAAGGTCCTGTACCTCGCCTCTGCTCCGACAAAGCCATGATTAACCGCGAATGAAAGATCCGACAAGACGAAAAAATTGCGCGTTTTACGGTCTGTCCATATCGGCCAGGAGTTTCGGTCCGGGCAGGACGGGTTTATGATCTGCGGTTCCGGCCCGATCCCCGCAATGGGCCGCAGCGCATGCGAGATTGATCCATGGCTTTTCTTCTCGGTATCGACATCGGCACCTCGGGCACCAAGACACTGGTTTGTGATCTGACCGGCAAGGTTCTGGCCACCGCCGTGGCTGAACACGCGATCAGTTCGCCGCAACCCGGTTGGTCCGAACAGGATCCGCAGGAATGGTGGTCGGCCACCTGCAAGGCGACCAAGGCCGTCCTTGCAAAAGCGAAGGTCGATACGAAAACCTGCAAGGGCATCGGCCTCAGTGGTCAGATGCACGGTTCGGTCTTTCTCGGCGACGATGGTCCTGAGACCGCCGTGCCTTTGCGACCGGCACTGTTGTGGAACGATCAGCGCACCGCTGCAGAGTGCGCCGAGATCGAATCGACGGTGGGCGGTCGTCGCAAACTCATTCAAATGGTGGGCAACCCGGCGCTGACGGGATTTACGCTGCCGAAGATTCTCTGGGTGCGCAAGCACGAGAAGAAAGTCTTCGACAAGACCAAGCATGTGCTGCTGCCCAAGGATTACATCCGCTATCGCATGACCGGTGAGTATGCGACTGAAGTCGGTGATGCCTCGGGCACACTGCTGCTCGATGTCAAAAAACGTGCCTGGCACACCGGGTTGATGCGCAAGCTCGATCTGGATCCGGCGCTGTTCCCGACTTGTTTTGAAAGTCATGTGGTCAGCGGCAAACTCAGCAAATGGGCCGCAAGCAAACTCGGTCTGTCGGCCGATGTGCCGGTGGTCGGCGGCAGCGGCGATCAACCCGCCGGTGCGGTGGGTAACGGCATTGTGTCATCGGGTATCGTCAGCGCCACGCTCGGCACCAGCGGTGTGGTCTTTGCGCACGCCGATGAGCCGACGTATGACAAGGACGGTCGCGTGCACACGATGTGCCATGCGGTCGAAGGCAAGTGGTGCGTGTTCGGCTGCATGCTTTCGGCGGGCGGTTCGCTGCAGTGGGTGCGCAATCATCTCACGCCGGATCTGCTGGCCGCCGCGAAAAAGAAAAAGGTCGATCCCTATGAACTGATCATCGAAGAAGCCGGGCGCGCTTCGGCCGGCAGTGAGGGCTTGATCTTTCTGCCGTATCTCACAGGTGAGCGCTGCCCGCATCCCGATCCGTTGGCGCGCGGCGGTTGGGTCGGTCTGACCGCGCGGCACACGCGCGCGGCGATGATCCGATCCGTCATCGAAGGCGTGACCTTCGGCATGACCGACGCGCTGCGTGTGATGCAGGAGATGGGCATCAAGACCCGCACCGTGCGTTTATCCGGCGGCGGGGCCCGCAGCCCGTTCTGGCGACAGATGCAGGCCGACATCTACGGCACGACCACCGCGGTGATCAATGCCGAAGAAGGCCCGGCCTACGGTGTGGCGATTCTTGCCGGTGTGGGCACCGGCGTGTGGAAGAACGTGCCGCAGGCCTGCAAGGCGATCATCTCCGAAGTGGAGCAGCGCAAGCCCGATGCCGCCGCGAAGCGCACCTACGCGAAGGTTTATGACGCATATCGCGGTTTGTATCCAACACTGAAAAGCACCTTCCCGGTACTTGCGGATCTGGCATGACATGAGCGATGCCGTGCCTGCCATTCAGATCAGCCAGCTGGTGCTGCGTCGCGGTGAGGTGACGATTCTCGACGGGATCGATTTCACACTGCCGCGCGGGTCGACGTGCGCGCTGCTCGGTCCCAACGGTTCGGGCAAAACCACATTGGTGCGAGCGATCACCGGGTATATGTGGCCGACCACCGGCACCGTCGAAGTTTTCGGCGAACGCCTCGGCCGAACCGACATGCGCGTGCTTCGGCGGCGCATCGCGGTCATCAATCCTTCGGAACGATTCGGTCTGGATCCGAATCTGCCGGCGATCGATGCCGTGTTGACCGGTTATTTTGCGGCGCTGTGGTTGTATGAGGAAGTGACCTCCGAACAGCGTGATCGCGCCGAAGCCTTGCTCAAGGGCGTCGGGCTCGGTCACCGTCTCACGCACAAGTTCGGTTTGCTCTCGACCGGTGAACAGCGCCGCTGCCTGATGGCGCGCGCGCTGGTGAGTCTTCCCGAACTGCTGATTCTCGATGAGCCGACGGCGGGTCTCGACTTGCCGGGCCGCGAACGATTGCTGGCCACCATTGCGCGTTTGCGCCTCGAGCATCCACAGCTCACCATTTTGATGGTGACGCACCACGCCGAAGAGATCGCGCCCAACACCGATCGCGTGCTCATGTTGCAGGCCGGTCGTGTGGCCGCCGACGGCCCGCCCGATCGCGTGATCACGCCCGAAATGCTCAGTCACGTGTTTGGCTGCAAGGTCTTCGTGCAGAAGCGGTCGGGTCGCTGGTGGGTCGAAGTGCTCCCCGAAGCCTGGATCGACCTGCTGCGCGGCGTCTGACCGGCTATTTGCCGTGCAGGGCTTCGAATTGACGCCCTCGGGCCGCCTTTCTAAGCTGTGAAATCCACGCGGGCGATTAGCTCAGTTGGCTAGAGCGCATGCCCTTACAAGGCGGAGGTCACAGGTTCGAGCCCTGTATCGCCCATTCCGCGAGCAAGCGAGCGGAATAGCACCCATCCGCCGAAAGGCGGATTTTTTCTTGCGCTGATTCAGGATTTATTAGTTGAAGTGAGTGCGCCAGAAAAGATGTTTTTTCAGTCGCGATTCATGAGGCCACGGTGGACCATCTTGATGTGGTAGCGGCGCGGGGAAATAGGGCATCGCTCAGCGCGTCGCCTTGAGTTTCACAATCACCGCCTTCAGCTTCGCCTTCTCGTCCGGATTTTCCTTCATCGGTTTGTCGCCGAATCCCGAAAGCAATTTATCCCACACGATATTCAATTCGCCCTGCATGTCGCGCGTGTTGGCGGTGATGGCGATTACGGCATCCTGTTCGGGCAGCACGATGCAGAACTGCCCGTCCTTGCCGTCGCCGCGATAGGCACCGTGGCGGCAGCGCCAGAATTGGAAGCCGTAACCCTGATCCCAGTCGCGGTTCGGATCGCTCCCGTTCGAAACCTGTTTCGACGTGGCTTGGTCGACCCACTCAGCCGGCAGAATCTGTTGACCGTCCCACTCGCCCCGTTGCAGATAGAGCAGCCCGAACTTGGCGATGTCTTCGGTCTGCAAGAACAACCCGTAGCCGCCGATGGAGATGCCCTGCGGGTTGGTATCCCATCGGGGATTGGCAACGCCAAGCGGTTCGAACAGAGAAGGCGTTAGATACTCCAGCACCGTTTTCCCGGTGACTTTTTGAACGATGGCCGACAACATGAATGTGCCGGGCGTGTTGTAGCGAAAGTGCGTGCCGGGTTTGTGCGGCACGGGATGCGCGAGAAAGGCTTTCACCCAGGGCGTCTGCGGGTCGAGCTTGACTTCATCCTGGTGGCCGCAACTCATGGTGAGCAGATCGCGCACACGCATGGCTTTCAAGTTGCCGGATGGATTTTCGGGCGCGTCATCCGGAAAGAATTTCAGAACGTGATCGTCCACACTCAATTTGCCTTCGGCCACGGCCAGACCGACGGCCGTTGAGGTGAAGCTTTTGCTGAGCGACCACAGGATGTGCGGTTTCTCGGCCGATTCAGGCTGCCACCAGGCTTCGGCCACCACGTGACCGTGACGCACCAGCATGAAGCTGTGCATCGAATTCACTTTCTGATCGGCCGTTTCGATGAATGCGCGGATGGCCTCGGATGAAACGCCTTGCGCCTCAGGTGTGCTGCGCGGGAGTACGGTGACTTGTGCGGTCAGGTTGCCGCACCCGAGGAGTGTCATCAGGCCGAGTAATGCGATGGATGTGGCGGATTTCATGGGTATCTCGCGGGAGTGTTGGGTCAGATTCGGCCTCATTGCGGCATGGGCTTGCCGTAGATGTCCAGTTCGTGGATCGACCAGTAAAGACCATCGACCTTGCCGGTCTGGGTAATCTTGATGAAGCGAGCCTTCGCGTTGACGAAGCTGATGTCAGTGATCGGATGGGTGCCGCTTCCCTGCGCGATGGGTTCGGACCACGACTTGCCGTCGATCGAAACGCGCACCTCATAGCCGCGCGGATAATCGCGGTTCGAGTTTTTGGAATCCAGTTCGATGCGGTTGATGAGCGACACCACCGGAAACTCGATTTGCACCCACATGCCCGGAACCTGAGGTGTGCCGGTATCGAATCGGCTGTTGGCATTGCCGTCGATCGCGCCCTTCAGATTGTTCGATCCGTGGCTGGCGGTGAGCTTCCATGTATGGCGCTGCGTGAGTTTCGGCGGTTCGAGGGCTTCGAGTTCGGCGGCCGTCCATGGCGTTTTTCGGTCGAGGTGTTGTTTGCGGATGGCTGCGACAAACTCTGGTGAGATCGCGCCGCCCTTGTTGCCGAAGCTGTTGCGGAGGTAGGTCGATGCGGCGGCGATCCACGCATCGTCGTTGGTGCCCATCGGGAGCATCACGCCGGTGTAGATCTTGCCGTCGAGTTCGCCGATGAGACCGTGCAACACGGTGCGAACAAGACTACCGCCCGAGCCGAGTACGCGTGGCGAACCGGGCAGCGGGGGGCCTAGCGTCATACCGGGCTGCCCGGGAACGGGCGCGCCCTTGCCGTCGGGGCCATGACAGGCAAAGCAGAGTTGCTTGTAGATCTCTGAACCGTGCTGCATTTGCGCGGCGTATCGTGCGTCGCGCCGCTGTTCTTCGGCGCGCTGAGCGCGTTCCTGTTCCAGTTGCTTGCGGCTGTTGACGAGTGCCTGAAGTCCCGGGCGATCGTTGTGAGATTTCACCAGCGTGGCGTCGAGGGCGAGCAGTTGTTCATTCTTCGTGCCGACATACGCAATGGAATTAAGCACTTGCTCGACGACATCCAGGTCAGGATCGCCTTTGAGTTTTAAAAAGGCAGTGAGGACGGGTTTGTGATCAGCGGCCAGGAAAGGTTCACTGATGCGAACCGCAGCCATGCGAACGCTCGGGTCAGAATCAGCCAGTTTCTCAACGATCAGGTCAGGTTTGACGGCATCAAGGCCTTCGAGTGTCCACAGTGCGTGGACGCGTCCGAGGGATGACTTGCCGGTGCGCGCCAATTGTTCGAGTTGCGGCACGACCGACGCGCCATCTTTGCGGAGAACGATCAGTTTCTGCGCGGTATCGCGCCACCAGCCATTGGGATGCGAGAGGTGAGCGATGAGTGCCGCGGTGGATTCTTCGAGCATGCGCGGTTTCGGGC
>CALOAZ010000074.1:0-24210 GCA_942491355.1 uncultured Phycisphaeraceae bacterium | reverse complement strand
GCCACGTTCGGTGTCGCCGACTTCATTGAGGGCGGTGACCATGATGATCAGGTATATCGCAGGTGCGCGGGTCGGCCTTGAGTTTCTTGCAGACCTCGAAGCCACTCATGCGCGGCATCATCACATCCAGAAGGATGAGATCGAGGATCTTCCAGTCGGCGTCTTTGGGAAAATTTCGATGCAATGGACGCGGAAAGCCCCTCGCTAGCCGGCGGCGTGGAGATGAGCCTGGAGGATCTGCTGCGATTCTCGCCATTGTCATCCACTTGCACGAGGACGGATGAGACACTCAGATCAGGCTCTTCCACGCTTGGAAGTCTGCTAACGGTCACTCATCCGCTTGTTCCGCAAGGGAGTTCGGCGAGACAAGACGATATTTCCCATGTCTGCAGCATGGCAAGAAGAGGGGTGACTTGCCATTGTTGCGACGTAGGTCAGGAACCAGCCCGTTGTGACCGCTTGCTCGCCCATTCCTTCTAAAACCCACATGCACACCACCCTTTGCCCTCACTTTGAGGGCGAAGTGAGTTCTGCATCGGTGGCGGAACAACGGGGGTTGCGCGGCATTGTGGTGACCTGCCACAATCCGATGTCCGATACCGGTTTCGAGGGTCGGCCGATCCAGATGGATGCTGCGGAGGCGCCGGAATATCTTGATCGGATCGACCGAGCTCGAGCAAGAAACTTGCCGGTCACGTGGATGTGCGGAACAGGTGTGGAGTGTGCTTTTTTCGGGTTATGCCGGTGAGGTGGCGTATCAACTCGAAGGTCCGGATCTGCTCACGTCCTCGGATCGGTGCATCATCAATTGAAGATCTGGGTGGATCGCTATCGACATGAAGATCCGTTGCAGACGCAGAAAACCTATTTCGATCATCTGGCCGAAGCGGCCGAAACAGGTCTGTTCGACACGATTTCTCATCCTGATCTGATCAAGAATTCCACGTCGCGTCACTGGGATCTGGAACGTCTAGTCGGTCACATCGGTCGCACGCAGGATCGCATCGCTCACTGGGTGTGGCAGTGGAACCTCAATACCTCCGGCGTGAACAAGGTGATTCAGGAGATGAATCCCGCGCGGCGATTCTGCTGGTGATGCGCGAGCGAAGAGATCCCTGTGGTGGTCGGTGCCGATGCGCATGTGCCGACCCGCGTGGCCGATGGCTGGGAAATGGCCTACGACGTACTCGAAGCCGCAGGATACGACACCGTGAGTTTCTTTCTGGATCGTCGCCGTGCGGATGTACCGATTGCGGAGGCACGAGCGGGTCTGATCGCCGCGCGATTCAGTGGCCCAGTGAGCCGCCGCGCTGAATGGCGCGCCGGACCAATCCGTTCAATGATGCGATCGGTGGTTTGATCCACGACACCTTTTTTGCATCGTGATCCTGCATGCCGAAAAGCGGCAGTTGCCCCGCAGTATCGTCGAGTTTTGTGGCGGCCATGCCGCTCAGGCGCACCGGGCGATAAGCCGTTCGAGCCCAATGGTCATAAAGATGTGAAACAGCCCGCCAGATTTCTTCGGTGACATCGGTGCGCAGGGGTAGCGGGGCTGATCGCGTGATGGTTTCGAAGTCACCGAAGCGGATTTTCAGTGTGATGCTTCCGGCTTTCTGATTGCAGCGTCGCAGGCGGCGGGCGACATCCTCGGCCTGCTCAAAGAGGACGGCTCTCACTTCATCGCAATTTTCAAGGTCGACTTCAAAGGTTTGTTCGTGGCCCACGCTTTTGGCCTGATGATCGGGTGTGACTGGTCGATCATCCATGCCGCGTGCCAGGCGGTAAAACCGTTGGGCTTCAGAGCCCAGTGCGATGGTGAGGTGATCTGGCGAAGCGCGGCTGACGTCGCCGACGGTTTTGAATCCGTATCGATGTAAACGATTGGTGGTCGCGGGGCCGACACCCCAGAGCCGTTCCACGGGCATAGGGTTCAACCAGTCAATGACTTGTTCGGCGCGAATCACCGTCAAGCCATCGGGCTTGTTCACTTCTGAAGCAAGTTTGGCCAGAAGGTTATTAGGTGCCACGCCGATCGAGCAGGTCAATCCAAGATCCGAACGCACCCGATGGCGAATGCGGCAACGCAGGCGCGACCATCTCCGAAAAGATGGTCGGTACCGGTCGCATCCAGAAAAGCTTCGTCAATGTTCAGCGGTTCGACGAGGGGCGTATGCGATTCAAGAATCGTCATCAGTTGAGCGGAGATTTCGCGATAGCGCTGGCCCCACGTTTGAACGATCGCGTGCGTTCACAGGCGTTTTGCCATCGTCATGGGCATTGCGGATCGACAGCCAGAACGGCCGCGGTTTCATGGCTGGCCGCGCAAGCCCGCCCCGAGGCGATCAGATCCCCACCAGCACGGGTTTGCTGCGGAGTTCCGGAAAATCCAGTTGTTCGACGGATGCAAAGAACGCATCCATGTCAACATGGAGAATGGTGCGCTCGGCAGGCATGGGCGTATTCTAACGGTAAATTCAGAGCAGGCCGGCGGAAGGATCCTGATTGAACATCAGGTTCATGTTCTGGATGGCTTGTCCGCTGGCGCCTTTGACCATATTGTCGATGGCACTGAAGACCACGATTTTGCGTTGTTCGCCCATGCGGACCAGCCGCATGCCGATATCGCAGAAATTCGTGTGACGCACGTGTTTGACGTTGGGCATTGCGCCGCGCGGTCGCACGAAGGGCTGATCGGCATAGGCTTCCTGGTAAGCCTGATATAGTTCGTCTTCGGTCACTTCGTCATCGACGGGGTCGAGATAGATGGTGGCCAGGATGCCGCGTTCGATGGGTAGAAGATGCGGCACGAACAGCGTGTGGACATCGGTGCCTTTCACGCGTCCCAGAATCTGTTCGATTTCAGGCTGGTGCCGGTGATCGCCGCAGGCATACGCAAAATAACCTTCGGTCACTTCGGCAAACTGCAGATGCGGTTTTGGGGATCGGCCTGCGCCGGTGACACCGCTGGCCGCATTGATGACGATGCCTTCGGATTTGACCAGACTGCGTTGAAGCAGCGGTGCGATGCCGAGAATCGAAGCGGTCGGATAGCAGCCAGGATTCGCGATCAGACTGGCGTCTCGAATCTGATCGGTGAAAAGTTCGGGCAGCCCATAGGCCGCGATCGACAGATTTTCCGGATCGGTATGCGGTGTCTGATAAGTACGCTCATAAAGAGCCGCGTCGCGCAGGCGGTAGTCAGCCGAAAGATCGATCACGCGCAGGTCGGCATCGAGCAGGGCGGGGATATGTTCCATCGCCGCTTTGTGGGGCAGTGCGGTGAAGACCACATCGGCATGCTGCGCGATGGCATCGGGATCGATCGGCTGGCAGGTGAGATTGCAGCGTCCTGCGAGCGCCGGAAATTCATCCGCAATATTCGGTAAGTGATCGCGCGCGCTGGCGAGATAGCTCACTTTAGCGCCGGGATGGCGCAGCAGCAGTTCAATCAACCAGTAGCCGGTGTAACCGGTGGGTCCGAGGATGGCAGCGCGGATGCTCATGGGCTGCGATGGTATGGGCCAGGCGACTTGCGGGCAATGCCTGATCATGCCTTCGGGGCGAGTTGTCGAAGAGCTTTGCGCTGGGGATTGGCCAGCGGCAGATCATCCACGTCATCGTATCGGCGCCAACGGCTATCGTGGCGGCGCAGTCTGCCGCGAGCGGTGGCATGCCATAGCTCAAACTGAATTCGACGATGGGTGGTGAGGTGTTCGAATTGGCCTATTTTTTTGAGCTGATTCAGAGCCAGGCCCAAGTGTGTTTCGGCCCAGTTGTCTGGATCGCGGTCGTCTTCAAGCGTGGGCATCTGCCAGAGGCCGGCCCATAGACCGGTGTCGGGCCGCTGTTCGAACAGCAGCGTGTGGCGCCGTTCGATAGCGAAAATCCGGTGCGTGACGGGTTTGGGTGCGGTGCGTTTTCCGGTGATCGGCAGTTGTGCCACACAGCCTTTGGCATACGCGGCGCACGAACGGCGCAATGGGCAAGTGGGGCAGGCGGGCTGCTTGGGTGTGCAGATCGTGGCGCCCAGTTCCATCATGGCTTGATTGAAATCGCCTGGGGCGCGACGAGCGCGTCGGCCGTCGGGTACCAGTTCGGCAGCGTGTTGCCAGATCGTTTCGCGTGTTTGAGGTTCGTCGACTGATTGTCGGATGGCCAATAACCGGGCCAATACGCGAGCCACATTGCCGTCGACAATGGGTGCAGATCGCCCGAAAGCGATCGAGGCAATGGCACCTGCCGTATACCGACCCACGCCGGGCAGTTTGAGCAGCGATTCAACGGTGTCGGGAACGTGCCCGTCATGATCAGTCATGATTTGTCGTGCGGCACGATGCAGATGTCGGGCGCGGCGGTAGTAGCCCAATCCCTGCCAGAGACGCAGGACTTGTTGCTCATCGGCCTTTGCAAGATGCCGAACTGAAGGCAACTCACACATGAAGCGGTTGAAATAATCGATGACGGTGGCGACCTGGGTTTGTTGAAGCATGGCTTCGGAAACCAGCACGCGATAAGGATCAGGCAGATTAGGTGCGGCGCAGCGCCAAGGCAGATCACGCAGGTGAACGCGATACCAGCGGAGCAGAGCCCGGCGAATTGAAGTGCGCATGAGCGGCGGAATCGCAGGCATGGCTGCGGATGATAACCCGATTGCCGACCGGGAGTATTGAGTCATACCCGACGGTCATCTGCGCGTATCATGCCAGGAGATGCCCACGTTTTTATCTGCCCTGACCGCATTGATACTCATCGCGCCTGCACCGAGCGTGGGTGTGATGGTGGGGTTGCGTCTCAAGCAGAGTCGCCTGGGTGTGGTCTTGTGGGCTGTAGCAAAAATATGGCTGTTCGGACTTCCATTGCTCTGGCATCTTGTGGTGGATGGGGGCACGCTGAGTTTCTCGCCGGTCGAAAAGGGTGGATGGGGACTGGGGATTGCGACGGGCTTGGCCATGGGGTTCGGCATTCTGCTGGGATACGTTCTGGCCCGACGGTTGAACTGGATTGATCCGGAGCGTCTGCGCACGGCCATGGCACCGGTCGGGCTTCTGAATCGCGGTGTTTATCTGGGGGCGGCGCTTTATTGGATCGGTGTGAATTCAGTACTTGAAGAGTATGTCTATCGCTGGTTTGTTTTTTCACAGGCTGAAGTATTGTGCGGGCGATCCAATAAGCGCCGCCCCCAGATAAACACCGCGATTCTTGACCCGACCGGTGCCATGGCCGTGCGCAGACGCTCCGGATCAATCCAGTTCGTCGGGCCAAGAACGTATCCCAGCAGAATGCCGAACCCCATGGCCAAGCCCGTCGCAATCCCCAGTACATCCACCCTTTTCGACCGGCGAGAAACTCAGCGTGCCCCCATCCACCACAAGATGCCAGAGCAATGGAAGTCCGAACAGCCATATTTTTGCTACAGCCCACAAGACCACACCCAGGCGACTCTGCTTGAGACGCAACCCCGCCCATCACACCCACGCTCGGTGCAGGCGCGATGAGTATCAATGCGGTCAGGGCAGATAAAAACGTGGGCATCTCCTGGCATGATACGCGCAGATGACCGTCGGGTATGACTCAATACTCCCCGGTCGGCAATCGGGTTATCATCCGCAGCCATGCCTGCGATTCCGCCGCTCATGCGCACTTCAATTCACCGGGCTCTGCTCCGCTGGTATCGCGTTCACCTGCGTGATCTGCCTTGGCAGCACGCGCACCTAATCTGCCTGATCCTTATCGCGTGCTGGTTTCCAGCCATGCTTCAACAAACCCAGGTCGCCACCGTCATCGATTATTTCAACCGCTTCATGTGTGAGTTGCCTTCAGTTCGGCATCTTGCAAAGGCCGATGAGCAAAAAGTCCTGAGGTGGATTAAGTTCTTGGGCTACTACCGCCGCGCTGTTTTCATCTGCATCGTGCCGCACGACAAATCATTTTGACACGTTCCCGACACCGTTGAATCGCTGCTCAAACTGCCCGGCGTGGGTCGGTATACGGCAGGTGCCATTGCCTCGATCGCTTTCGGGCGATCTGCACCCATTGTCGACGGCAATGTGGCTCGCGTATTGGCCCGGTTATTGGCCATCCGACAATCAGTCGACGAACCTCAAACACGCGAAACGATCTGGCAACACGCTGCCGAACTGGTACCCGACGGCCGACATGAAGTCGTCGCGCTGGCCCCCAGGCGATTTCAATCAAGCCATGATGGAACTGGGCGCCCACGATCTGCACACCCAAGCAGCCCGCCTGCCCCACTTGCCCATTGCGCCCGTTCGTGCGCGCGTATGCCAAAGGCTGTGTGGCACAACTGCCGATCACCGGAAAACGCACCGCACCCAAACCCGTCACGCACCGGATTTTCGCTATCGAACGGCGCTACACGCTGCTGTTCGAACAGCGGCCCGACACCGGTCCATGGGCCGGCCTCTGGCAGATGCCCACGCTTGAAGACGACCGCGATCCAGACAACTGGGCCGAAACACACTTGGGCCTGGCTCTGAATCAGCTCAAAAAAATAGGCCAATTCGAACACCTCACCATCCCCAGTCGAATTCAGTTTGAGCTATGGCGTACCACCGCTCGCCCCATGAACTGCGCAGCCACGATAGCCGTTGGCGAGGGGTTTACGATGACGTGGATGATCTGCCGCTGGCCAATCCCCAGCGCAAAGCTCTTCGACAACTCGCCCCGAAGGCTGATCAGGCATTGCCCGCAAGTCGCCTGGCCCATACCATCGCAGCCCATGAGCATCCGCGCGTGCCATCCTCGGACCCACCGGTTACACCGGCTACTAGTTGATTGAACTGCTGCTGCGCCATCCGGCAGCAAGGTGAGCTATCTCGCCAATGCCTTGCAGATCACTTACCGAATATTGCGGATGAATTTCCGGCTTCGCTCGCAGGACGCTGCAATCTCACCTGCCAGCCGATCGATCCGGATGCCATCGCGCAGCATGCCGATGTGGTCTTCACCGCACTGCCCCACAAAGCGGCGATGGAACATATCCCCGCCCTGCTCGATGCCGACCTGCGCGTGATCGATCTTTCGGCTGACTACCGCCTGCGCGACGCGGCTCTTGCTGAGCGTACTTATCAGACACCGCATACCGATCCGGAAAATCTCTGTCGATCGCGGCCTATGGGCTGCCCGAACTTTTCACCGATCAGATTCGAGACGCCAGTCTGATCGCGAATCCTGGCTGCTATCCGACCGCTTCGATTCTCGGCATCGCACCGCTGCTTCAACGCGGTCTGGTCAAATCCGAAGGCATCGTCATCAATGCGGCCAGCGGTGTCACCGGCGCGTGCCGATCCCCAAAACCGCATCTGCAGTTTGCCGAAGTGACCGAAGGTTATTTTGCGTATGCCTGCGGCGATGACCGGCACCAGCCTGAAATCGAACAGATTCTGGGACGCGTGAAAGGCACCGATGTCCACACGCTGTTCGTGCCGCATCTTCTACCCATCGAACGCGGCATCCTGGCCACCATCTATCTCGACCCCGTCGATGACGAAGTGACCGAGGACGAACATATCAGAGCGCGGTATGCCGATCAGCCTTTCGCGACATGCCCAGCGTGGAGCACGTGCGTCACACTGCGATATCGGCATGCGGCTGTCCGCATGGGTGGCAAATCGTGGTCTTCGGTGCCATCGGTAATATGGTCAAAGGCGCCAGCGGTTCGGCCAGGGAGGTCATGAACCTGATGTTCAATCAGGATCCTTCCGCCGGCCTGCTCTGAATTTACCGTTAGAATACGCCCATGCCTGCCGAGCGCACCATTCTCCATGTTGACATGGATGCGTTCTTTGCATCCGTCGAACAACTGGATTTTCCGGAACTCCGCAGCAAACCCGTGCTGGTGGGATCTGATCGCCCTCGGGGCGTGGTTTGCGCGGCCAGCTATGAAGCGCGGCCGTTCGGCTGTCGATCCGCAATGCCCATGACGATGGCAAAACGCCTGTGCCCGCACGCGATCATTCAACCGGTGCGCGGCCGGCGCTATCGCGAAATCTCCGCTCAACTGATGACGATTCTTGAATCGCATACGCCCCTCGTCGAACCGCTGAGCATTGACGAAGCTTTTCTGGATGCGACCGGTACCGACCGTCTTTTCGGCGATGGTCGCGCCCTCGCTGAGCGCATTCGCCATCGGGTGCGTTCGGATCTTGGATTGACCTGCTCGATCGGCGTGGCACCTAATAAATTTCTGGCCAAACTTGCTTCAGAAGTGAACAAGCCCGATGGCTTGACGGTGATTCGCGCCCGAGCAAGTCGATGACTGGTTGAACCCTATGCCGTGGAACCGGCTCTGGGGTGTGGGCCCCGCTAGACCACCAACCGTTTACACCGATACGGATTCAAAACCGTCGGCGACGTGAGCCATGGCTCACCAGATCACCTGGCCATCGCACTGGGCTCTGGAAGCCACACACGGTTTTACCGACTGGCACGCGGCTTGGATGATGGCCCTGTCACCCCGATCATCAGGCTAGAAGCGTGGGCCACGAACAAACCTTCGAGTCCGACCTTGAAGATTGCGATGAAGTGAACCGTTCTCTTTGAACAGGCCGAAAATGTCACCCGCCGCCTGCGCCGCTGCGAGACAAAAAGCCGGAAGCATCACACTTAAAATCCGCTTCGGTGACTTCGAAACCATCACACGATCGGCATCACTGCCCCTGCGCACCGATGTCACCGAAGAAATCTGGCGGGCTGTTTCACATCTTTATGACCATTGGGCTCGAACGGCTTATCGCCCGGTGCGCCTGATCGGCATGGCCGCCACAAAACTCGACGATACTGCGGGGCAACTGCCGCTTTTCGGCATGCAGGATCACGACAAAAAAGGTGTCGTGGATCAAACCACCGATCGCATCATTGAACGATTCGGTCCGCGCGCCATTCGGCGCGGCGGCTCACTGGGCCACTGAATCGGGCGCGATCAGACTCGCTCGCGCCTCCGCAATCGGTACATCCGCACGGCGACGATCCAGAAAGAAACTCACGGTGTCGTATCCTGCGGCTTCGAGTACGTCGTAGGCCATTTCGTAGCCATCGGCCACGCGGGTCGGCACATGCGCATCGGCACCGACCACCACAGGGATCTCTCGCTCGCGCATCAATTGCAGAATCGCCGGCGCGGGATTCATCTCCTGAATCACCTTGTTCACGCCGGAGGTATTGAGTTCCATCGCCACACCTGTGCGAGCGATGCGATCCAGCGTGCGACCGATGTGATCTATTAGACGTTCCAGATCCCAGTGACGCGACGTGGAATTCTTGATCAGATCAGGATGAGAAATCGTGTCGAACAGACCCGTTTCGGCCGCTTCGGCCAGATGATCGAAATAGGTTTTCTGCGTCTGCAACGGATCTTCATGTCGATAGCGATCCACCCAGATCTTCAATTGAGGATGCACCGATCCGAGGACGTGGTGCAGATCCAGACCTTCGAGTTGATACGCCACCTCATCGGCATAACCCGGAAAAAAATCACACTCCAGACCTGCTCGCACATCCACGCGACCGGCAAAAGCCGTTCGAGCTCGGTCGATCCGATCAAAATATTCCGGCAGCTCCGCAGCATCCATCCGGATCGGCCGACCTCCGAAACCGGCATCGGACATCGGATTGTGGCAGGTCACCACAATGCCGCGCAACCCCCGCTGTTCCGCCACCGATGCATAATCCTCCACTTCGCCCTCCGCGTGACGGCAAAGGGTGGTGTGCATGTGGGTTTCATACAGAATGGGCGAGCAAGCGGTCACAACGGGCTGATTCTTGACCGGTTGCCGCAACAATGGCAAGTCACCCCCCTTCTTGCCAAGGCAGAGACATGGGAATATCGTCTTGTCTCGCCGAACCCCTTGCGGAACAAGCGGATGAGTGACCATAAGCCCACCCCAAGCGTGGAAGAGCCCGATCTGAGTGGCTCATCCGTCCTCGTGGTGGATGACAATGAACAGAACCGCGAACTTCTCCAGGCTTATCTGGAGCCGCTGTCATGCAAGACGTTTTCAGCGTCGGATGGCATCGAAGCGCTCGAAGCCGTCGATCGGGAAGATCCGGATCTCATCCTTCTGGATGTGATGATGCCGCGCATGAGTGGCTTCGAGGTCTGCAAGAAACTCAAGGCCGACCCGCGCACCCGCGGTATTCCGATCATCATGGTCACCGCCCTCAATGAAGTCGGCGACATCGAACGCGGCGTCGAGTCGGGCACCGATGATTTTCTGACCAAGCCCGTGAACAAACTCGAACTTCAGACACGCGTTCGAAGCCTTCTGCGTGTCCGTCATCTGAAGCGCCAGCTGGATCGATCATCCGGCACGCGTCCCCACCGGGATTGATTTCCCCTATTGATTTACGGAGAGCCCGCATGGCCCCCTCAATTCCGTCGCGTTTTATGGCGCTGACGGTCGCGGCGATTGCATGGATTGGCATCGCTGCCGGCTGTCTGACGACCTCCACCCATGAAAACTCAAACAACTCTGCCGCCTCGAAGGAGTTCAAGTCCTTGTCCGACCGCGCCGACCGGAAGATCGTCCAATTGCCCAACGGTCTGATTGTGATTGCGCAGGCCATTCCGGATTCACCGGTGGCCTCCGTACACTGCTGGATCAAAACCGGTTCGGTGTATGAGCAGGAACACAACGGCAAAGGGCTGAGCCACTTCCTTGAACACCTGGTTTCCGGCGGCACGACGACCACGCGCCCGGAAAAAGAAAACAACGCTCTGCTTGGAAAAATCGGCGCTTCGACCAATGCGGCCACCGGCCTCGACGGCGTGCGCTATTACATCAACACCGAAGCCCGCCACGCCGGCACAGCCATCGAACTGATCAGCGACTGGATGCAGAATGCCACCATTCCACAGGAAGAATACGCTCGCGAACGCGATGTGATTCAGCGTGAATTCCAGATGGGTGCCGGTGAACCCGACCGAATTTTCTGGAAAGCCACGCAACTGGCTCGCTATCGCAACCATCCGGCGCGCCATCCGATCATCGGCTACCTCGATGAATTCCTGGCCGTCAGCCGCGATGAGATTTACGACTTCTACAAGCGCATGTACGTGCCGAACAACATGGTGTTTGTGGTTGCCGGTGGCATTGATCCCGCTGCCACGGTGGATCAGGTTGCCGAGCTCTGGAAAAAAGCCGAACCCAAACCCTTGCCATCAATCCGCATCGCTGTCGAAAAGGACATCACGGCACCACGTTCGCGCACCGCTCACGCCGATGTTGACCGCCCCCGCCTCCGCCTGGCGTGGCCAAGCACGACGCTGGGTGGCGAGCGCGATTACGCCATGGATCTTCTTGGGCAAATTCTCGGCCAGGGCGAACTGAGCCGACTCGTCAAAACCGTGCGCGACGGCGAACAACTGGTCAGTTCGATCGATGCATTCAACTACAGCGTGACATGGGGCAAAGGTTTCTTCGGCGTGGATGCCGTCATGACCGTGGAGCCGCCGGCCGAACTCGCCGAAGCCGAACGCGCCGTGATGGCGCTCAAAGAATCCAAAGCCGAGGCAGACAAAATCACTGCCGCCGAACAGGCCGTCACCGCGCTGCACGAAACCTATGAAAAAACCATCGATGCCCACGAGCAAAAAACCATCGCCGCGATTCACACGCAAATTCAATCACTGATCAAAGACGGCGTGCGCGAAGATGAAATGGCCCGAGCCAAGCGCAAAACTGTTTCGGTCGCGGTATTTGCGGCACAGACTGCGCATGCCACCGCAGGCCGGATCGCTGCGGACTTCCTCGCCACCGGTAACCCGGATTACCTCTCAGACTATGCCAAGAAAATCCAGACCATCTCGGCAGAGCAAGTCCGTGAAGCCGCCAGACATTTTTTGAAGGATGAACGCCTGATCACGCTCCGTCTGCGACCGCAAAAAGGCGCGCAATCCGATCCCTCGCGTCCCACCGATGATCGCGACGAACCGGCAGAGAAATTCGACACACTGGATCTCGACAATGCGACACTGGTGCGCCGCATGAAGGCTCTCGAAGCCGGCACCGCGCACGTCGCGGCTCCGGACCGCACGCCGGTCGAGATGTTTCGCCTGGATAACGGCCTGCGCGTTCTGATTCAGCGCGATACGCGTCTTCCCATTGCTGCCATGCAGTGGTATCAACTCGGCGGCCTGCTTGCGGATGAAACCGGCAAAGAAGGCGTGGCCAATGCCATGGCCACCATGATGATCAAAGGTGCCGGCGGCCGCAGCGCCGATGATATTGCCACCACACTCGAATCATTGGGCGCAGAGCTTTCGACCGGCTGCGGCAACAGCACCTTCTATGCCAGTGCCATGAGTCTCACCGCTGATGCGCCTGCCGTACTCGAATTGCTCGCCACTGTGATTCAACAACCCGATTTTGTGCCGGCAGAATGGGACAAAATGCGGCCGCGCCTGCTCGCCGCCATCGCCTCACAAGACGAGCAATGGTACGACCAGTTGCGCAATCGGTTCCGTACCGAATATTTTGGTGAGCATCCGTGGGCCAGTGCCGTTATCGGACGCAAAGACCGCGTGGCCACTCTGACACCGGCCGATCTCAAGCAGTTCCATCAGCAGCGCCTGAACGCCGCCAACAGTGTGCTTGCGATTTTCGGTGATGTGGATCCTGCCGCAGTAAAACGCCAGGTCACCGGGTTGTTCAAGCAGATGCCTGCTCAACCCACGGTCGCTTTCAAAGCCAATGCTGCGAAGCCGACAGAGTCGCGCATTATTCAGGCCGATACCGACAAGCCCATGGCAGCGGTCCAGATCGGTTACGGACCGGGCATTCCGCGTAATCATCCCGACTACCCCACTCTGATCGTGATGAACAGCGTCATGAGCAGCTTTCCGGTGGGTTGGCTTGATCAGGCCTTGCGCGGCGAAGGTCCCGGTCTGGTTTATGCCGTGGGTGCCGGCCTGAATACCGGGGTGATTCCCGGCTACTGGTCCGTGCTGTTCAACACCAAACCTGAAACCATCGTGCCGGCCATGGAACGCTCATTGAACGTCGTGCGCCGCATTCAAACCGAGACCATCGACTCCGACACATTGGAGCGAGCCCGCACCAAGGTGCTTGCCGGCGAGGCGTCGGGCCGACAATCCAACAGCCAGCGAGCCTCGAATGCCGCTCTGGATGAGCTTTACGGCATCGGATACGACGCCGGAGATCAATTCATCCTGGATGTGCAGAAAGTCACCGCAGCAGACATTCATCGTGCGGCGCAAACTTATCTGAAAAAGCCGGTGGCAGTCATCATCACCAACCAACGTGTGCCCGATGACAAATTGCCGGCCATCACGCCTCAGCCCTGATCGCTGGGCGCAACAGAACACTATGGGCGCACAGGAATCGCCGGTTCTCCCTTTTCGGGGGAACCGGCGAGATCACTGTATCTTCCCTCCCCATACGATCCGCGCGGTCATCCGTGCCACGCGGCGATGACGTCTGATTTAATAAATGGGCGCCATGACCCCGCCACGAAAGCGGATGGATGCCCCATCGCGCGGACGGCTGATCTGACGCAGTCGGTCCAGATAATTTTCCAGAGCTTCGGCTTCAAAACCCGTCAAGAATTCGGATTCAGCCGTGGGATTCAATCGACGAATGGTTTCAATCAGTTCCTGCTTGCTCATCGGTGGCGTCTCCTCTCCCGAAACAGATAGGGTCCTCGCGAGTGTTGCATCGACCACGCCTCGAAGATGACTGTAATTTCATGAATATGAGCCGAAAAACACCTGCTTATCGGCCCAACCCGGTTCTGATAAAATGCGTGTTTCCAAAATGCCACAGGGAGCGATTTCGACTTGTACGCCGCGTGTTTCCACTTTCATGATGATGCACGCCGCCGATCCACGAGGATCCTATAACCCAACCGCCGATCGCAACGCGCCACCATGCACCATTCTTATCGAGAAGTTCTATTACGACGATGGGCGGCACTGACCTGTGGTCGCCCGAAAACTCTTCTGGCGCTAGCGCTGGTTCTGACGGGCATCTCGATTGCGGTCACGTTATCGCACCTGCGCTTCGAACCGGATCGCAATGCGCTGATCAGTGATCAACTCGACTGGCATGCACGCTATCTCCGGTATCTGAAAGATTTTGAAGGCTTTGACCGAATCCTGGTGGTGGCCAAAGCACCTGCATCCGACTCTGGCCGAGAACGTGCTCAAGCATTCGTCGAATCCATCGCCAAACAATTGATGCTCGAAGGATCGCCCTTCCGCGAAGTGCAGTGGGGCTTTGATCCCAAAACCGTGTCACCGGCTCTGATCCGGCTCGAACCCATGCCATCCTTTGAAACCGCACTGGATCAATTGCGACAATCCAAAGATTTGCTGTCTGCCGAATCCCTGACCGATCTGGCCAAAGCCGGTGCGGCGCTCGCTCCAAAAGAACCCTGGATTTATCTGACCAGTGATGATGGCCAACTGTTTTTCATCCAGGCGCAGCCGAAACCAGCACTGGATCATGTCGATCCATTCGAGCCCGCAGTGCTCGCAGCGCGCCAGGCTCTGGAAGCCACGCGCAAACAATTTCCGGAAATCGAATCCGGCCTGACCGGCATCCCCGTGATGGAGTCGGATGAAACCAACTCATCCACAGCGGACGCCACACGCTGTTCGCTTATTGCGGCCGTGGTCCTGGCGGGTCTCATGGCGCTGGCATTCGGCGGCATCCGCCTCCCGATGCTGACGGTGATCACATTGGGATTTGGCATCGCCTGGACTTTCGGGTTTCTGACACTGGCGATCGGACATCTCCAGATGCTCAGCTTGTTTTTTACCGCCATGCTCCTGGGCCTTGGAATTGATTTCGGCATTCATCTGGTCAGCCGCTACGAACTGATTCGCCATGATCATCCGGATGATCCCTGCGGCTGCGATAACGCCATTGCCGATGCCATGCAGTCCACCGGACCGGGCATCGTGACCGGAGCCGTCACCACCGCGATCGCTTTCGGCACCACGCTCTTTACCGATTACAAAGGCATGGCCGAAATGGGCCTCATCGCCGGCGTGGGCATCCTGCTCTGTCTCGCCGCGATGTTCTGGGTGCTGCCGGTATTGCTCCGCCTGTTTTACCATCGACAGAAGCATGTGATTCCGGTGCATGAGCGCCCGTTGGATCTGCATCGACTGTATTGGCTGATGCCCGCCGCCAAAAGTCCGGTCGCCACACTGGTGGTCACCGGCATCGCGTTGACGCTCTGCGCCATCGCCGGCCTGGGCGTGCGCTTTGATCACAATCTGATGAACCTGTATCCAAAAGGCCTTGAATCGCTGCATTGGCAGGATGAAATCCAAAAGCATAGTTCCCGCGCCATCTGGTTCGGCGTTTCTCTGGCCAACAATCTCGATGAAGCCCGCCAACGCACCGAGGCCTTTCGCAAACTTGATTCTGTGGCGGCCATCGGTGGCATCGGTGAACTGTTCCCGACCGATGAAGCACAGAAACTTCAGGCGCTGCGAGACGCTCGCCTGGCCCTCGGCGAAGATCTGCTCACACCGCCCACACCCGAACAGGTGGCCGAAGCCTCCGGCACACAGCGCCTGTTGCTCAACGCTCAAAGTGAAGCACGGCGCAAAATCAGCGATGCGCTCTCCGACCGCGCCCTGACACCCGATGATCTGCCTGCAGCACTTCGCCACGAAGCGGTCAGCAAAAACGGGCGACAATTTCAGATCCAGGTTTACCCGAAAAACGACGTGTGGGATCCGGCACAAATGGCGCCGTTCGTCGCGGAGTTACGTTCGATCGATCCGGAGATCACCGGGTCGCCCGTTCAGATTTATGAGTCAGGCCTGCTGATGGAAAGAAGCTATATCCAGGCCGGTGTTTACGCTCTTTTGGCGTGCCTGGCACTCGTCTGGCTCGACTTTCGACGTCTGCGCGATGCCTGCACGGCCATGCTGCCGGTCTTCATGGGATTCATCGGATTGTTCGGCCTCATGCGATTACTGGGCGAACCGATCAACCCCGCCAACATCATCGTCTTGCCTCTGATGTTCGGCATCGGTGTGGACGCCGGTGTCCACATGCTGCATCGCTACAAGCTCGATCCACGCGCCAGACCACTGGGGCTTTCTGCCGGCACAGGCAAAGGCATTCTGTTGACTGCCGTCACCACGGTCATCGGCTTTGCATCGTTGATGATGGCCAGCCATCGCGGCGTGCGAAGCCTGGGCTTGGTTCTGGCCATGGGAGTCGGCCTGACCGCCATGGCCTGCCTGTTGGTCATGCCCGCCATACTGGAACTGTGCAACCGCCGCCGCAGCGCCATCGCACGCACGACACGCCAAGCCTCCACCGGCGATCAGACCGTTGATTGATCGGCCGATTGATCTGAAGCCGCCGCGCGTTTGGCAAGTTTGTTTTCGGCGCGGCGCTGTTTGAAAAATTCGCGCAACACACCCCGGCATTCGGGTGCCAACACACCGCAGATGATTTCCGACGGCTGGTGGTTAAGTCGATGATCATCGCAAAGGCGATAGAGCGAATCGATCGCGCCCATCTTGGGATCACGCGCGCCGTAAACCAAACGACCGACCCGAGCATTAACGATGGCACCCGCACACATCGGGCAAGGCTCAAGCGTCACCACCAGCGTGCAGTCATTCAATCGCCAGTCACCCACTTTGGCTGCCGCGGCCTGCAAGGCCAGAATTTCAGCATGGGCGACCGGATCATCCGCCGTTTCGCGACGGTTGAAAGCTTCGGCGAGAATTTCATCACCACGATAGATCACCGCACCCACAGGCACTTCACCGCAACCGATGGCATCGGCTGCAAGCTCCAGCGCCCGACGCATCATGCGCAGATCAATGTCTGTCGCATGATGCCGCCTGAACTGCGGTGTGAAATTGAAACGAATCATCCATCCCCTCCAAACAGCACGGAGCCGGGCCCACCACCCTGGTTCATGCTCGTGCAGGTCCTTCATCGGCAGTGAACTCCGGCCAGCCGTACGCTGAACGAAATAGGCCTTATCGGGCACCTGTTGAAGGGGTTATCAGTCCACCGAACCATCACGCCGCCACAGCAGGAGCAGTGGTATATCGGACCAGCAGCAGACCCAATTCGTAGAGGAGATACAACGGGACCGCCAAAGCGATTTGCGAAAAGGGATCGGCCGGCGTGAGCAAGGCGCCCACGATGAAGCAGCCAAGGAAGGCATACTTGCGCACGCCTGCCATCTGGCCGTAGTCGAAGATGCCAATCCATCCCAGCGCCAGCATCACCAGCGGTAACTGAAAAGCCACGGCAAAAGCCAGCGATAAAAGCATGACCAGGCTGATGTATTCATCGAGCGTGAACAGCGTCGAACTCATTTGCGGTTGCGTGAATGGAGCCGACCACGCCTGTCCTTCGATCCATGATCGCAACTCGCGTTCGGGCATTTTCACCCAGGCATCCCCTTCTTTCGGCGATTCGGGATCCTTCCAGACCACCTGCAATCGCGTGATGGGCGCCGTCTGCGGATCCACCCCCTCAGGGGCACCGGCTTCACCGCGCGCACTGGCATCGATCACTTTTTGTATCGCAGTGGGTTCGCTGAGATCCGGCATCGGGAAATTCACGGTAAACAGCACCATGAACCAGATCGTCAACGGCAGCATCACGTAGTACATGAATGCCACACCCAAAGCCGCAAGCACCGCGCTGAAGGGCACCAGACGTCTGACAAACATCTGCTCTTTGGCCAGCAGGCCCGGAGCCACAAAAAGCCACAGCTGATAAAACAGCCACGGGATGCCGATGATCAGCCCCCCCAGAATCGCGACCTTCATGTAAACCAGAAACGCACTGAGCAGACCCTGGTTGTAGAGCGTCGGCGGAATGTGATTCTTTTTAAGCTCGTACAGCAGCGGCTGGCAGATAAAGGCGATGATGTCTTTGGCAAAATACAGCAGCACAATCGCCGCAATCACCGGACCGATCAGGCCCATGATCAGGCGATATCGCAACTCCTCGAGGTGCTCCCCGAGACTCATGCGCGATTCTTCTGTGGGTTCCGCCTTGTCCATGGACGGAGTATCAAAGCATGATCACCATGGGGTCGCAAGCGACCCCACTGACCGTGAACTGTTTTTGTAAAATGAATCAGCGAGAGACTTTGGCTGGCTCAGCCTGATGCCGCCTTTGATTTCGAACCCGCCTTGGCATCCGTACTGTCTTTGCCGTTTTTCACGCCCTTGGCGTCTTTATCGTCCTTGGCCTCATCCGGAACTTTGGCCTTCTGCAACCGCTGAACGTGCTCGGCGGCATACCAGACGCCCTTGCTGTAGGGTCGGTGGGAAGGCCGAATGCAGACAAATCCTTCACCATCTTCGAGTTTGACCGCAGACACACGTCCCCGAAAATCACCGGTCAGCGGAGCAACCATGTCACCCTTGTCGACTTCTAAACCATTGATATCACTGATCATACCGAATAACCTTCCTGCTTGGCTCTTGACACAAACCCTGGCTATGCCGTTTTGAGGATTATAGGATCCCTTCCGAATAAGGACCACCTTAAATACGACCGGGAAGACCCCGGTGTTCAACCCTATTGTCATAGTAACTTCTTCGGAAATGCGTAATGCCTGACCCGCAACACAGAAAACGCCGTCGTCTGGCCGCTCTGCGCCATGCTGTGTTGACCAAAGCGCCCATTCGCCTCACCGGGGGACGCCTGAACCGACTTCGGCCGGGAGGCAACTTCCGTATCCACAATCGCACCATCGATCTGCCCCGCCTGCCCGACGCCCTCTGCGGCATGACGATCGCTCATTTCTCGGATCCGCACGTGGGTGAACTGATCACCCCCGCACATCTCGACCCGATCATTGAAGCCACCAACGCACTGGAAGCCGACCTGATCGCTGTGACCGGGGATTTCATCGACTTCTCGAATCGCGTCCTTGACGATGTGATCCGCGCGATGTGCCGACTCCGCGCCCCGCTGGGCGTGTGGTTCGTCCTCGGCAATCACGACTATCTGGACGATGCCGATGCCGTCAAGACGGCATTTGCCGACGCAAAACTGAATCTACTGATCAACCAATCGCATGAACTCGAATTCAGAGGACAGCGCCTGAACATCGGCGGCATCGACTGGTCACACAAACCAGCCGACATGAAACAAGCCGTCCGCCACACGACCCGCGCCATGACGGGCTCGGATTTTTCCCTTCTGCTCGCACACCATCCGCACGCTTTCGACGAAGCCCATGCACGCGGCATCGACCTCACACTTTCAGGTCACACGCATGGCGGCCAACTTGCCCTCACGCACGGCAGCGACAAACGCGCCTCCATCACGCCCGCTCGCCTGATGTTCCGATACACACGCGGACTCTACGCCCGCGGCGACAGTCGGTTGTTTGTTTCGACCGGCGTGGGCTCGTGGTTTCCTCTGCGATTCAGATGTCCTGCCGAAATTTCACTGCTCGAACTTCAAAACCCGTATTGATCTGCGAACCGGCTTGTCGCACCTGCCGTAATCAAAGGTGACCGACGTTTCGCGCCGTCGCAACCTGTCATCATTCATACCCGTTCTGTCATCCGCACTTCGCGAATCCAACCGGTCGACAAGTCAATCCCTGTCGAAGACCCGTTGCGGGTCAGCGCGATCGCCGCGCGTGGCGGCACCGTCGCTCATCCCTGCAAACAACGGGTTTTACCGGTCTGTCCGGATTGCGGAGGTGCGCCATGGCGCAGTCACGAAAGCTGACGTTGATAGAAGTGATCGCTTTGTTGTTTTTACTGGTGGTGGGAGGATTTATCGTACTGCTACCAAGCCACTGTGGTGGACGCGAAGTCGCCAGTCGTACAAGTTGCGCCGCAAACCTGTCTGGCATATACAAATCGATGTACACCTACTCGGTATCGAATGAAGATAAATTTCCCATCTGGGGCGCCGCCACACCTGAAACCGATCTTTACGCCACCGGCTTTCAGGAACGCGATCGCCTGAACGATAATTACACACCCGAAACATCTGGCTTGCGCCACAGCGTGACCGCCAGCCTGTGGATAACAGTGAAAGATGGCTCCGCCGGCGTAAAAAACTTCATCTGCCCGTCCTCGGGTGATATGCCCGATCACTTACTGGCTGCCGCTGATGGTGCGCCGGCTCTTCTAGAAAACACTTTTGATTTCCTCGCCTCTGACAATCTGTCTTATTCAACTTTGAATATGTACGGATCAGAGCAAAAGAAGAAATGGGGATCCAACGTCGCGGCCGACTATGTCATCATGGGCGACGATAATAATGCCGACACACCTTCATTCGGACGCCATCAGCTGCATCGAAATACCAAGGCCGATCAATTGAGTTCCAAAAGTCTGGCCAAACTCGAAAACAGCCAGAACCATGCCAATGGCGAAGGTCAGAATTTCATGTTCGGTGACAGCCACGTCAGTTTCCACAGCGATCCGTTTCAAGGCCGCAGTGGCGACAACGTTTATGCCATTGATCTGGCCGAGGATGAAATGGCAGCCGAAGTTGCCGCGCCCACCCCGTTTCGACCTGGATCAAAGCTGGATGCTGCAGGCCAAACGCGATAGCTTTCTTCTGCCTCTGAACTTTCCGCAATAAAGGCTCCCTGGGTGTCCAGATCACACTTGGGGGCGGAATGAACCCATGTCGAAAGCACCTCCGCAGGGGATCGGCTGCGATTGCCCCCCCACGCAGGTGTTTCTAGACTGGACTTGCTTTGGAGACAGTGCCTCGTTCCGCGCTACGAGGCCGTTTGACACACGAAATCACACACATGAAGAGCCCCACGATGAGCAACCGACGTATGACTCGGACGGTGCGTGTCGCGCTGGGTGTCTGCCTGCTGACGGGTTCCGTCTTGCTGGCTGCCCCCATCGTGCCCGGATATGAACGCCTCAAGTCAGCCGCAAAAACGCCCGAATCCCAATTGGGCGAATTGCTGCTGGCCGAACTCAACTGCGTGGCATGCCACAAACCCACCGATGCTGCAGCCCAGCGCCTCGGGCAGAAGTCGGCACCTGATCTTTCGAAAGCCGGCGAACGTCTTTCGCCGAACTGGGTTCATGCCTATCTAAATGATCCGCATGCGGTGAAGCCCGGCACCATGATGCCGACAATCTTTCACGCGTCCGATCCCCAGGCCAAAGCCGGCGCAATTGATGCTCTGACGCATTACATCGCCACGCTCGGTGGCCCATTCAAGACCGATCGCTCCACCGGCAATGACCTGACGGCCAGTTCAGGTAAACGCCTTTTTCACAAGCTCGGCTGCGTGGCATGCCATGCACCGGAAGGCAATGCCAAAACCGATCTGCCTTCGGTTCCCTTGGGGGATCTGGCGCGCAAAACTTCCGTGCAGGCTCTTGAAGCTTTTTTGATCAAACCGCATAAAGTCCGCGGCTCCGGTCGCATGCCGGACTTCCGCCTTACCGCAGAAGAATCGCATGCCCTCGCGGTGTATCTGCTTCGCGACCAATTGAAGAATCCAAAAAATCAGCAAGCCGCCCCGCCTAAAACACCTGGCCTGGCTTTCGCCTATTTCCCGGGCGTGGCTTCTAGCGAAGTGCCGGATCTCAAAGACAAAAAACCGAAAGCCACGGGACAGATCGGCACCATCACCCACGAAATCCCCGGCGTTTCAGGCAGCAACTTCACACTCGAATTCACGGGATCAATACGCATCGACGAACCGGGGGTCTACACCTTCTTCGTGAATTCAGATGACGCCTCTTTTCTCTGGATCGGATCGCAACTGGTGGTGAACAATCCCGGCATGCATCCGCCCCAAGAGAAAGCCGGCAAGGTCAAGCTCGAAGCCGGCGAACATCCGATTCGTGTGATTTTCACGCAAGGCGGCGGCGGTCACGAACTGGCCGCATCCTGGCAAGGCCCGGCGAGTAAAGCGAAACAAATCATTCCATCCTCCGTGTTGTCCGCCGCAGGTGGTGCCCCCATGCTGCCGCTGGATCACGAACCGCTTGCGATTGATCCTCAAAAAGCACGCATGGGTTCGATGATGTTCTCCGTCATGGGCTGCGCCTCATGCCACGAAACAGGCGCCCCCGCAGCGGCTGCTGGGGCCGCACCGCCTTTTGCACGCCAACGTGCCGAACCCAAGGCGCTGGCGGATCTCGATCCTGCCAGCCCAAATGGTTGCCTCAGCGCCCAGGTGCCGAAAGGCCGGCCGCAATACAACCTGGATGAAGCACAGCGCAGCGCCATCGGCGCCGCTCTGAAAAACAAAGCCACGCTGAATCAGCCGCGCGATCCCAAGATTGCCGCCCTGCACACACTCGCGCAATTCAACTGCCTCGCCTGCCACACACGCGAAGGAATCGGTGGCCCCGATGCCGCACGCGACGCACACTTCAAGATGAACAGCAAGCTCGATCTGGGCGAAGAAGGCCGTATTCCACCGGTTCTCGATCATGCAGGGGATAAATTGCGCCCAGAGGCCATCGCCAAGATTGTGGGATCAGGCGAACTGCACGTGCGCCCTTATATGGCCACGCGCATGCCGACGTTCACGCCCCAGCAGACACAGCTTATCGCCAGACAGTTGATCGAAGCCGACCGAAAAGCCGGCTCTGCCATCAGTGCCTTTTCCACACAAGCCGTTCAAGACGGGCGCCAACTCGCGGGCACCAAAAACGGCTTGGCTTGTATCACATGCCACAATCTGGCTGGCCATGACTCACTGAGCATTCATGCGGTGGACCTGGCCACCAGCCATCAGCGCCTCAACGGCGACTGGTTCGTGCGCTATCTGGGCAATCCCCAAACTTTTAATGCACGCACGCGCATGCCGGCACTCTGGCCCATGGGCCAGACGCTGATCAAAGATGTCGCCGGCGGAAAAGCGGTCGCTCAGCAAGAAGCGATCTGGCACTATTTATCGCTCGGCGATGCCATGCCGCTCCCGGCCGGACTCAAAATCGAAGGCACGGTTCTGACGCCCACCGACGAACCCATTGTCTTCCGAACCTTCATGAACAACGCCAGCCCGCGTGCGATCACCATCGGATATCCCGAGCGGGTACATGTGGCCTTCGACGCCAATGTTGTCCGCTTGGCCAAAATATGGCGCGGCACCTTCTTTGATGCCGGCGGCACTTGGAACGGACGCGCCGGTGATTTCCGCGATCTCAGCGGCACAGACGCTTTGGACCTACCCCCCGGTCCCGCACTGGCGGAACTGCCTTCAGCCGACACGCCATGGCCAAAAGCTGAAATGCAGGATCGCAATATCGGCGGCCATTTCAAGGGTTATCGCCTCGAGTTCAGCTCCGAGAGTCCTATCGGTTCCCGCCTTTCCCAGAGAGGCCAATCAACGCGTGCGACGCGGCAGGACTTCAATCAACGCGTTCGACGCGGCAGGGCCACTCGGAGGAGCAAATCTCGAGGCGAAAGGGGCCTCAAGGCCGGGGACAGGAGGGATGGGACGACAAGGAACCGCTGCAGAGGGTCCCGTACCTGGACCGGCTGGGGCAGAGCCGCGACGGCAGCAGCATGGCGCAGCTGCAACCAGAGGGCAACACTTGAGAGAGGCGGCAGGGCCTGCGTGGCCTGCGTGGCTGCGAAGGGCCTCTGGCACGTGGAGCGGCACTGGCGCTGGGGGTGGAGGTGGAGGAGGTGGCCGGGAGGACGAGGAGGTAGTCGCGGAGATGACGGCGGAGCAGGTGGCCGCCAAGAGGCGGGAAGGTGGCCGCGAGGCCCGCGCGGTGCCGGTGCCAAGCGGGCCCCAGCTGGGGGCCCCGTCGTGGGCGACTTCGTCTTGCGGGTCCCGGGCGGCTGACAGAGGGATGGCTGACAAGGGCGGTCTGGGAGCCCCGGGGGCGGATGAGAGGGAGAAGCGGAGGGTGGGACGGCGAAAACATGGATGCCAGCAGCGACGCACTGGGAATGCGCCCCAAGCGCCACAAAGTGTAGCGTGCAGCTTCGTGCCCTGAGCGGGAGTGTGTGGCTCCACCTCGCGGGAGGTTGCTGCTGCGGCTGCGGCTGCGGCAGAGTGCGGCTTCGGCAGTGTACGCACCACAGCCCCACCGGCTCGGTGCAGCCCTTCCCACACTCGGTGCAGCCCTTCCCACACTCGGTGCAGCCCTTCCCACACTCGCATCTGCCGCCTCGGACGCCTCAGCACCAACCCCAGTACCCCCAACCCCAGTACCCCAACCCCAGTACCCCCCAACCCCAGTACCCCCAACCCCAGTAC